>NZ_JBIVGI010000023.1:0-157675 GCF_044748625.1 Kitasatospora sp. NPDC089913
GGGGGGTGGGGGGTGGGTGGGTGGGGGGGGGGGGGGGGGGGCGGGGGCCGGGGGGGGGGGGCCCGGCCGCGGGGGGGGGGGGGGGCCCCCCCCCGGCCCCCCCCCCCCCCCCCCCCGCGACCGGGGGTTGCTCACGGCGACAGCCGGGAGCGACCCGTCAACGGGTGACGCCGATGAGGGACCGCACCCAGGTGAAGGTCTCGTTCTCCCGGTACCGCCGGTACTCCATCGTCCGGTGCCGCTCGGCGTCCGGGTCCGGGTCGCTGAAGATCAGGTGGTCGTCCCAGTAACCGTGGACGACAAGGGCGTGCGCGCCGCCGGCCGCCAGGTTCACCCTGGTCAGCACCGGTCGCCCGGCGTCGATCTCCTCCTTGACCAGGTCGAGGTCGAGGGGGCCTTCGACGATGAGACCGGGCTCGAGACCGAGCCCGCGAAGCCCGGCCTGCACGACCTCCATCGGCGCGCTCGTGTCGGGGCAGGTCGCCCAGTTGTACTCCGGTCCGGCGGCCAGCGCACAGTAGTCCGCCTGCGTCACGTCCGTTCCGGCGCCGAAGTACTGGGCGATACTCAGGCCCGCGGCCGCCCAGCACCAGTTCCGCCGCTCCTGCACCAGCTGAGCGAACGCGAGCTCCTTCGCGTCCTCGACCGCCTCCTCGGCCTCCGGCGCCTCCTCGCACTCGATCGCCATCGTGTCCTCGGACTCGTTCGGCATGGTTCCCCTTCCCTTCGCTCGCGGTTCCGTGGGGTTCTGCTGTGTGTTCCGATCGTCCGGGCGTCCGGAGTCCCGCCCCAGCAGATGTGGTGAAATGCCATATTTCTGACGTTGTCGTACGTCGACGGCGCACCGACGGGCGTGCGTCCGACGAGGGGTCTCAGGACACCGTCTGTGGGTTGTTGAGCCGGCGCTCGACGGCGACGATCGGCCCGGGCTGTCCGGCCTTGCGCAGGACGTCGACCAGGTCGGCGCCCAATTGCCTCCCCTGGGGCCAGCTCAGGTCGAGCTGGAACCAGCTGGCCTGGGCGTTTCGCAGGGCCAGCTGGAGCGGTTCGGCCGACGGCCGGCACCAGGTGGTGCGGTTCCGAGCGGTGCTGATCCACAGTTGGGCGGCACGGGCCACGTCGCCGCTCTCCATCGCGATCGAGGCCTGGGCCTCCAGGACGTCACCCATGGGCATGGAGTGCGAACCGTGGCTCCGGATGATCTGGTGTTCCCAGAGCGAGGCCAGCCTCGACGCCTCGGTCCGCCGACCGTCCCGCATGGCCTGCGCGAGAGCCGAGCGGTAGTCGTCCACCACAGTGGCGGGGCCGGAGGCCCGGGAGCCGGGAAGTCGCGGTGACACCACCGCCGGGTCGGGCAGGAGACGGTCCAGCTGCCGGCCGGGCGTCGCGGGAACATCCGGCGCGGCGGCGGGCAGGGTGCCACCGAACACCACGGTGCCGGGGCCGGGACCGGACTCCGCCAGGGCCCGGGTGTGCAGTTGCCCCAGCGTTTCGGTTCCGGGCGCCGAGGCGAGTCTGGTCAGGGCCTTGGTGTAGGCGGGGACCGTCCAGGCGCTTCGGCGGTCGGGCCTGGCGACGGTCCCCCAGCGGTCGACATGGGCCGGGAGCTGCAGGTCGTTGGGGTGGAGGTTCCCGCAGGACGCATGACCGAGCAGGTCCACCACCACCCGGGTGGTGCCGGGCCTGCGGCCGGCGAGTTCCAGGTCGATCCACTGCCAGGGCAGCGCGGTGGTCCGCGTGTTGCCCTCCGTGGTCTTGGCCAGCCGCAGGTGGATCTGCCGATGCTTGCGCTCCCGGGCGATCTGGCCGCAGATGTAGATCAGGAGCGGTCCTTCGGTGATGGCTGCGGCGTGGACACGGGCCAGCACCGACTGGGGCTCCCCGGGGTTGACGACCTGGGTGACGTCGACGGGGCCGGGACAGTCGGGGAGCAGCCGTGCGATCGGGACCGAGGCCATCGCGGCGACTCCGAGCTCGGGGTCGAACCGTTGGTGGCGCTCGTTCGCAGCGGTCGCGAGGAGGAGGATGTGACCCCTGCTTTCGCGGTACGCGGCGGTCACCACGGACACCCGCCGGTCCCGCGTACGGCAGTCGACCGGGAACCGTGAGCCGCCGGTCGCCGGGGCGGCCGGGGGACGGGCCCCGAGGCGCGACTCGACCAACGAGTCGTGTGAGTACTGGACATGACGGTACGTCGTCCTTCCGTGAGGAATCGGGAAGAGCCCCGGCCGCCGCTCCGCGTCCGGTCGGAGCGACAGGCTCAGGTCGAGCCGGCCGGAACCGGCCGCGGAGCAGGGCCGGGGGTGGTGAGTTCGAACCAGACCCGCTTGCCCGACCCCCGGGGCTCCACGCCCCAGCCGTCGGCCAGCGCCTCGACCAGCATCAGCCCGCGCCCGGAGGAGGCCTGCTCCCCCGGCGTGCGGCGGGTCGGCCGGAGGTCCGACTCGTCCTCGACCTCGACCCGCAGCCGGGCCCGACCGCCGGCCGCGGCCGGCTCCCGGTAGAGCCGGGCGGTGAACATCGCGTCCCGGTCGGTGTGCCGGATCGCATTGGTGACCAGCTCCGAGGAGAGCAGCTCCGCGGTGTCGATCAGCTCGGCGACACCCCACCGGCGCAGCGCGTCCCGCAGCTCCGCCCGGACCTCCGCGATCCGCGCCAGATCGCCCCGTCCGATCCGGCCGCGCAGTACGGCCCCGGCCGGTCCGGCCCCGGGCACGGCGACGGGTCCGTCCGCCGCGGAGCCGGGTCCGCGGGTGGACGGGCACCGGGACTTCCCACTGACGGCGGCGCTGCCCGCGGCCGCCGTTCCGAGCGGGTCGGACCGGTACTCGAGGCCCGTGCGGTGGTCGTACGGGCGGCCGGCCGGCAGGCCCTCGAGCCGGTCGGTGTCCTGCATGAGCCTGGTGATGAGTACAAGATCGAGAGAACATCCGAGCACGATTTCCACGAACCCGGGCGTCAAGCCAGTCACGGTGTCTCCAGGTGGGGTACTTGGGAACCTCTACGACGTTGCAAGGCGTTGCGTCTTCGACCGGGTGGTGGTCCCCGAGGGGGACGACCGACCACTCCGGGTGCACGGTGGGCGCGTCGTACGGCCGCCCGGTCCCGCCGGCTCACTGCCGGGCGAGGCCGCTCCTCCGCAGGGCGGGGGCCAGCCGGTGGATGCGCAGGGCGATCTCCAGATCGAGCCTCGTCCGCGGGTCGTACAGCGCCGGACCGAACAGCTTCTCCAGTTTGCGGACCCGGTACCGGACGGTCTGCGGGTGGACACCGAGCGCCTTCGCGGTGGCGGAGGGCCCTCCTGCCGCGAGCCAGGCGGTGAGGGTCTCGCCCAGCTGGGTGCGCTGGTGGTAGGTCAGCCCCTCCAACGGTTTGAGGAGCCTTTCGCGGGCGTATCCGGCGAGGGCCTCGTCCTGGAGGAGCAGCAGGGTGGAGAGGTGGTCCTCGACGTACACGGCGCCGGCCCCGGACGGTTGGTGGGTCCGGCGGTAGCCGAAGAGCCGCCGGGCCCAGCGGAGCGAGGATCCCGCGTCGCCGAGGGCCACCACGGGGCTGACGACGGCCAGGCGGCCGTCGAGGACGTGGTGGAGGACCGAGGCCCCCCGGTGGGCGGGTTCGGGGACCAGGATGTTGAGCTCGCCGGGGGCGGCGGGGACCACCAGGGCCTCCGGAGGAACCACTCGAGGCAGACCTCGGCCCTCCGCCATGGCGACCAGCTGCACCTCCTTCGGGAGACCGGGCCAGCCGATCACGGTGGCGAGGGAGCGGACGGCATCCGTCGAAACGGCGATCCGACCGGTCAGGGCGTCGAACAGGAAGCGGCGGGCCTGTGGCTGGCCGACGGTGTTCTGGTCCAAGGGCTGCAGGAGCGGGGGGCGCGGATCCGCTCCGCCCGCGCCGGCTAACTCGTCCGCGGTACCCGACACTCCGCCTTCCGGCCAGCCGTTCTCCAAGGAGGTGACGAGTGCCTGCCGGACCGCCTCCCAGCGCTCCTCCGTCGCGGGGCGCAGTTCAGCCGGTTCCTCCCGCCTCTGGTGTTCCACGATCTCCATCAGGCTTCTGACAAAGGACTCGATGGCGCCCTGGAGAGACCGGTCGATCCCCCGGGGCGGACAGTGGAGCTGGGTAGTCGGTTCGTTCATGGTGCGACCTCTTCATGATGGTTGTGCGTTGTCCGCGGGCCGTTCCGACCGGTCCACGGCGAACTCCGGTGCGGCTGCGATCTGGCGTTCGATCGCGCGGGCCAGTTCCCGCGGCAGCCGGGTGCCCTGAACACGGAGCCGGATAAGTTCGCGACGTTGTGCAGCCGTAGTGCCGCCGACGACTCCGTTCTGCTCGGAGATTCCGTGTGCGATCTGACGCTCCAGGCACACCTCGCGGACCCGTGGACCGCATCGGGCGCAGAACGCCAGGGCCCGGCGTTCCTCCGCTCCCGGCCGCAGGACATTGCGGCTCTCGTGGTGGGGGAAGAAGGTATGCAGGGGGATACCGGTGCACGGCTTTCCTTCCGAATTCGGCGCCACTCCGCTGGCCACAGGCATTCCTCGTCTTCAACTCGGGACCCGTCGGGCCGGCCGCGCGGTTCCATGGAATTCGACCGGGCGTGGCGCCCGGAGTCTTCCGTACCGGCCGGGACGAAGGTCGTGGTCCTGCTCCGATGTCGATCAAAGCAATAGCTGCATTCGCATTCGTGGCCGACCTGTCCGAATCAGGGACCGGAGGGCGCGGGGGAGCCGCTATCTTTTCCGGCTCCGGGCACAGTTTTTCGCACGCCACTGCGGAGGTGATTTCATTTCGGGTACTCGGCCCACCTAAGCGTAGGTCGGCGGCTGCGCCCCCGGTGAGTGTTCATCCGATTTGTACAAGGCGAAAACGGCGAGGCATTTCGTCATGACAACGGGTGAGGCGGACAGCCGGTGTCCCGGTCACGCCGCGCGGCGTGCGCAGCCCGCCGCAGCACCCGGGCGTCCGAGGCACGCCCGGTCCGCTCGTGCAGTCGCGCGAGGCCCGCCAGCCCGGCCCCGACGACCGACGGCACGCCCGCGGCAGCTGCGGCCCGCACCGCCAACAGGTACTGGTCCTCCTCCGCGGCGGGCTGCCCCAGGGTCTCGTAGATGCGCGCACCGAGTGCAGCCACCCGCGAAACGAGGAGCAGCAGGAGCCGGTCCGCGGCGCGACCACCGCCGTCGCGGCCGGCCAGTACGGCGGCGAGGAGGCGGAGCTCCGCCGCCACGACGGGGCACAGCGCATCGGCGCCCGTCCCGTCGAGCATGCCCTCGAGCACCTCGACCCTCCTCCCCAGGGCGGCCACCACGCCCGGCATCGGCGGATGCTCCCGGCGGGCCTCGACGGGCGCCACGAGGGCGCCGAGGGCGCGGGCGACGAAGGAGACGAGCTCCGGGCCCGTCACCACAGGACCGCGGCCCGCCGGGAAGCGGGCCGACCGCGAGTCCCCCTCCAGACTCCGGAGGACTTCGACCATGCTCGGCCGGGTCCAGGGCAGCGTGGACATCACCGCACGCCGGGCGGCGGGGTGGAGCCAGCACGGCCACCCGACACGGTCCACCTCGCGCGGCGACACCCGATGGATCCGAGCGATGGCGAGCTGACTGGAACGATCGGGGTCGACCCGGCCGTTCTCCCAGCGGGAGATCTTCTCCGGCCGTGCCGCGAGGTGGCCGTATCCCAGTGCGGCGTGCGTCCGCGCCACCAGTTCGGCGTAGTCGGTCTGCGTCAGGCCGAGGCTCACGCGGAGGATCAGCAGCGGGTGGCGCGCTCCCGCGGGAGCGCGGGAGCGTTCCCGCCGGGGTCCGGCCGGCCCGGTACCGCCCTCGGGCGCCGGCACCGGGCCGGCGTCGCGGCTCTCGTGCCCGTGCGACACGGACCTGTCCCCCGTCGCCCCGCGATCTCCGTCACGGGGGCTCACCGGGCCGGGACTGCCGCGCCGGAAGCATGTTCCGCCGACACCCGCCAGGGGGCGCCCCTGGGGCGGCGGCGGACCGGTGGTCGGTCGAGCACGACCTCCCTGGGCCTGTGTCGCGGCGGAACCGCGGAAGCACGGAACAGCGTCGGAAGGTGCCGCGTCATACAGGTGTCACCCTTCTTCAGGACAGCTCATCGTCCTTACCCCCCAAGGATGTTAGGGATTTCAGATCAGCCGTTGCATGACAATCCCTGGTCGAGGCACGCCGGAGGCAACCTTCTCCCGCCGGTTCGCGGACGGCTTCGGGTGCCGTGCCGTCCGAGCCGCCCCGGAGAGGTCCGCCAGATGCTCGAGCACCCGCCTGACAGCGGGCTCCCGCACATAGGGGGCGAGCCGCCGACGGTACTGGAGGGCGAGGCCGGGCGGCAGCAGTCCCGTGACATCGACGGCACGCCGGACGGCACGGGCGGCGAGGTCGGTCTCGCCGAGCGCGAGGTACGCGGCGACGGCATCCAGCAACCAGACGGCGGTCCGGGGCGACGGGGCGGCAACCTGGGGCAGCGTCAACGAATCCGCCAGGGTCTCGAAATACGGTCGTGCCCCGTGCGGGGCGCCGAGGAGCAGGGCGGCCCGGCCACGAGCAACCGTCACCGCCTGCTCGTGCACGACGATTCCGGGCCACGCGTCCGGAGTCGGCGTTGCGGCACGACGCGCCGCGGCATGACTCACGGCCGCCCGACCCAGGGCCTCCGTCGCGCCGGCGGCGCTGCCCTGCCGGGCCAGGGCAAGTGCCTCGGCCATCGACAGGACGGTCCCGGTACCCGGAGCCGGCGCCCGGTCGGCAGTCCGCGCCGCGCGGATCAACGCCAACGCGTCGGCCGGGTCCCCGGCGACAAGATGACTGTGGGCGATCCTGGCGAAAGCAACCGCGACGACCACGGGCTCACCCGCCGCGGCAGCCGCCCTGACGGCCGCGAGGCCGTGCCGCTCGGCGCGGGTCTCCTCACCCAGGGCGCTGCTCAACCAGGAACAGAGCAGCGCGGTGCGGGCTGCGAGGCAGAGAAGCCGGCGGAACTCCGGCGAGTCCGGTCCGCGGACGCCGAGCAACTGAACGACGAGGCGGTGTTCGGCGTGAGCCGCCTTGTAGAGCTCCGCCACCGGGAAAAGAGTGCCGCTCTCCTGTCGTTCGAGCGAAGCGACCCTGGCCTCGCACCAGTGCACCTGCTCGGCGGCGGGAGATCCGGCATCGTAGCAGGGGGTACGGTCGGGCGTCGCCAACTGCTCCAGGGCCGAGCGGACTTGGAGATCGAGGGCGGATCCGCGCAGGAGGAGCGCCGGGGCGCACGGCCCCGTCGGCAGGTGGAGCGAACTCCGCAGGGCGAGTTCCGCACCTGCTTCGCTGTAGCGCTGGCCCAGGAGCACGGCGTCGCCCACGGCCACGTCCAGCCAGTGCGGCCAGCCGAGCCGGCGCACTTCGTCCGACGCGATCCCGTGGATGTGGGCCATCGCGAGCTGCGCGGTGCGCTCCGGGACGGTCCGCCCGGACTCCCAACGGGAGACCTTCTCCCTACGGGCAGCCATCTGACCGAGGCCCAGCTCGGCGTGGGTCCGGGCGACGAGGGTGGCGTAGGCGGGGTGGGAGAGCCCCTTCGCGGTGCGAAGCAGGGTGAGCGGGTGTGGCATGGATTCAGTCTCGGAATGTCTAGGGCTGGTGCGGGGAGCGTGAATTCGCATCGGGAGCGGATATTAGAAGGGTCCATGCATAAATCGCCATGCGACGAGGCACCCCCGGAGGCATGGGCCGCAGTGGGCACCAGCAGGGCGGCCGACTCCGCACCCTCCCGGAAGAGAACTCCACTGTCGGTGCGTACCTCAACGAAGCCTTCGGCAGAAGGTCGCGGGAGGTGCTTCCGGGGTGCCTCGGCCTGTAGCACCGCCTGGACCGGCCGCGTACGATTCGACCCCGCTCCCCCATGATCACCCACTTGTGTCACGTCTCGACCGGTAAGGTGCGATAGATTGCCCCACCCTCTTGCCCAGCTGCGGACCGCACTCGGACTGGCGCAGCACGAGTACGCCGACCTCGTCGCGCGAACCCACCACGACCTCGGCCTCGGCCGAACAGCCGCCCGCCGGGAGAAGGTCTCCCGTTGGGAGTCGGGCCGCATCGTCCCCGAGTTCACCGCACAATTGGCGATAGCCCACATCCACGGCGTCCCGGCCCGTGAGATCCACCTGCGGGACTGGCCGCACTGGCTCCGCCTGGCAGCCGGCACCGGCGCGGTGCTCGACCGGCGGACCGTTTACGGCGGCGGCCCGCCCGGACACCGGACCGACACACCGGAACCACCCGTCCGCTTCCTCACCGGGCCGGCACTCCACGCCCGGCTGCGCGCCGCACTCACCGCCGCCTCCGAGTGCCGCTCCGAAACGGCCGTCGAGTACGACACCGACGACGAGGACGAACGGCTCGCCTGGATCGAAGCCAGAACCTCGGCGCTCGAGCAGCAACTCAACGGCACCCTGATCCCGGCCACGCACCTGTACGCCACCGCCCGCGCCGAACACAGGCTGGCACTCCACCTCCACCGCCGTGCCCCCTCTCCCAGCACCTCGACCCTGGTCGCCCGAACCGCGTTGATCTGTGGGCGGCTCGGTCACGCCCTCTGCGCCGAGGCCGCCGCCGAGCGGTACGCGCTGACGGCGATCCGCGCCGCCGCGGCGGCGCAGGACACCACGCTGCTCGCCGGCGCCCTGGAGCAGTTGGGAGCCCGCCACACCCATCTGGGAGACCCGGAGGAAGCCCTGCTGATCGTCAGTGCCGGCCACAACGCGGCTCGGGACTGTCCGCCGCCCACAGCCGCCTTTCTGCACTGCGTCGGGGCCATGGCCCTCGCCCGTCAAGGCCGGGCCGTCGAGGCCGTCCGCTCCTTGGACCTGGCGACCTCCGTCCTGGCGGACGCCTACCATCGGGTCAGCCCCGGGGACCGTCTCGATCCCGTCGTCGGGAGACGCGCACTCACCGCCGCCCACGGCAAGACCTGGCTCTACCTCGGCCGCCCTGCCCGGGCCGCACAGTACTTCGACGCACTGGCCCAGCCGACGGAAGCGGCACCGGAGAAGGGACCGTTGCCCACCATCGGCCGGTGGTTGCTGCCCGGCGTGACGGCCCAGCTCGCGCTCGGAGCACTCGACCAGGCCGCGCAGATGGTCCACTTCACCGTTGACGTCATGGGCGAGATGGGACCGGACCTGAGCCTCCGCTACCGCCGGCTGCTCGCCCCGCACCGTCGCGAACCACTCATCGGAGCCGCCCTCGACCACCTGCGCGACACCGGTCCCGCCTGATGGGGCGCGCGGCCGACCGCGTCGGCTTCAGGCGCCGAGATCCGCCCACAGACCCCGGACGATCCGCTCCCGACGGTGCCCGGCGAACTGCGCCTTGACCTGACGGGTGAGCGGCTCGGGAAGCCACCCGAAGAGGTCCAGGGCCCTGCGGACCTGCCACACCGCCACATCCAGGTCGCCGACCTGGATGTGCGCCCGGACCAACGGCTGCAGGAGCCAGACCGGAACCCGGAACGGCGAGGCCGGGATGTCGCGCACCAGGACGTCGTCGAACTCCCGAACGGCGAGGCGCGGTTCCTCCAACTGGAGCCACGTCAGTGCCTTGTTGACGCCCAGCCAATTCCTGTCGACGTCACGGATGACGGCGAGGGTCGGCCGTCGGTCCGCGGACTGCTCCGCGAGCGCCGCGTCGGCCCGTTCCATGGAGCGGATCGCGGCCGAGCGTTCACCGAGCTGGGCCCACATCCGCGCTTCGCGCGATCCGGTCACGATCCGCAGCGGACCGGGCTCCGGCCAGACCGAGCGCGAGGCCCGCAGGAGCAGCCGGGCATCCTGCGTGGCACCGGCTCGCAGGCGACCGCCGGCGAGATGGGACAACTGGATCGCCAGGAACTCGGCCGCCCCCAGTGGGGCCGTCGACCGCGTTGCTTCGAACAGGTACGCCTCGGCGCGGCCACGGTCGTCGACGGCCGCGGCGAGCCGCCCGCACAGGTCCGCCGTCCGCGCGTGGACCGCGGCTACTCCCGGCCGGTCGGCCGCCGATCGGTCGAGACGGGAAAGAAGCGTCCGGACCAGAGCGAGATCCCCCTCCACCGCGGACAGCAGCACCGTCGGTCCGACGTCGAGGCGCAGCGCCTCGGCGGCCACGACCCGGGCATGGATCTGCGCGGCGAGCCCCTCGGGAACCGCCGGCATCGGCGCGGGCGTCACCCTCGCCACGAGCCGGCGCAGGTAGGCGGCCAACGAGGCGCCGGAGAGCGTGGCGCTACCGCAGCGGGTGGACCGGTGGTTCGCGGCCCCGTCGGCAGTCCGGCCCGGTAACCAACGGGGCCAGCCCAGGCGCAGGACCTCCGCGAACGGGACGGCGTGGAGCTCCGCCATCGCCCGTTGCGTGGCGAGGTCGGGCACGACTCTTCCCGACTCCCAGCGGGCGACCTTCTCCCGTCGGGCGGCCATCCGCCCGTTTCCCTGCACCGCCCTTCTGTCACTGACCAGTTGGGCATAGGTCGATTGGGAGAGGCCGAGGCCGGAGCGGAGCGCTGCAAGTGGATGCCGTGTCATGGGGGGTGGTCACCAGTCTCGTCCGGGGGCGGCAGGGCAGAGGTCCTGCCGGTGACAGAACGGAATCGTAGGGATCACCCGCGAAGCACGGCCCCCGACGAACCATCGGAGGCACATCCGAGGCACTGCTCCCCCTCCGTAGTGCCTCCACCGCGCCGTTCTCATCACCGTCGTACGTGAAGAGGCCTACGAGAACTCCGAGTTCACCCAAGTAGTGGATCCCGCACCCACCGTGGCCCAGGCTCCCGATCAGTGGACCCACCAGTGGACCCACCGCCCGTACCGCCGGGCGGAGCCTTCCCGAGCCGACGGAGTGAGAACATGCCGAATGTCGTGCCCCTGCGGGAGTTCGTCCTCGACCGGCCCCGAAGCGCCGCTGGGACCGGATGCGACTCCCGCGGCAGTCCTCGGCTGCACCGTGAACCTCGTGCTGATCCGCCGGCGGCGCCCGGGCGGGCGGTCAGGGCTTGACGGCCACCCCGGCGTAGGCGGACGCCTCGGCGTCGGTGGCCCCGGGTCCGGGGTCGGTGGGCTCCGGGCGCCAGCGCCGAGTGGCCACCAGGCCGGGCGGAAGGAACTCCCAGCCGTCGAAGAAGCGCGCGATCTCCTCCCGGGTGCGCATGCGGACCGGAGTGCCGTTGGCACCGTAGATCCGGGCCACCCGCTCCGCCTCCGCAGGCGCGAACTCGGGGGTTCCGTGGCTGATGACGAGCGCGCTGCCCGGGGCGAGGGCGGCCTTCAGCTGCTCGACGACGCTCCGCGCCTCCCGGTCGTCCGGCACGAAGTGCAACAGCGCCACCAGACTGAGCACGACGGGCCGGGCCAGGTCGAGAATGTCGTGGAGTTCGTCGGACTCCAGCACTGCCTTCGGGTCGAGCACATCACCCTCGAGGTAGGCGGTGCGCCCGGCGGGGTCGGAGTGCAGCAGCGCTTGGGCGTGGGCCAGGACGATCGGGTCGTTGTCGGTGTACAGCACGCGGGCGCCGGGGTTCACACCCTGGGCGATCTCGTGGAGGTTGGGACTGGTGGGGATGCCGGTGCCGATGTCCAGGAACTGCCCGAATCCCCGAGCCGCGAGCAGCCGGATGGAACGATGCATGAACGCCCGGTTGATCCGCGCCGCCAGCGCCGCCCAGGGGAAGACCGCCAGCGCCTGGCCGGCCGCCTCGCGGTCGGGCGCGAAGTTCGTGGTGCCGCCCAGGTAGTAGTCGTACATCCGGGCCGAGTGTGCCCGGTGCAGTTGCAGATCGACCTGGACACCGTCGTCGCGTTCGCCGTCTGTTGCCATCCCGCCCCCTGGTCGGTCTGCCGGAACGCCGTGCCGACCACTCACGCCGACCACTCACGCCGTCCGCTGTGCGCCCGGGCGTGCCACAGGCACGCCGCCCCTCCGCCCACAGCCTGCCCTCGCCCGTGGCCGGGCAACCGGGGAACGCCCGAAAGCGCCTCCGGCGTTCGGGACCGCACCGGCCGCGTTCGACAGTGGAAACCCGGTCACAGTCGTAGTCGTACTACTACTCTGGGTCAGTATTGTTGCCGGCTCCTTTGCACGCAGGGGCCCCGGCTGCGCTTGCATGTCCCACGGGGACTCGCAGTTCCCGTTCCTCACGCCCGGCGGCCCGGCCGCCGCGACCACGGGGAGGACGACATGACGATCGACCGGCCGACACCGCGCCTCGCGGGCGGATCCAGGGGAGAACAGGCGATGAACGACAGCAGCGCACCGGACGGTGCCCGTTTGCGACTCACCTACGAAGCGTTCTGCAGGACACACGAACGCGCCTGGCGGGGCTTCGCCCGCACCCAGGTAGGCGCGCACCAGGACGCGGCCGAGCTCGTCGTCGCCGACATGAAGCGCCACCTCCACCGCAACTGGGAGCTGGCGCTCCGCCAGGAGATCCCCGCGGCCTACGCCTGGCGCCTTCTCAAGGAGCACATCGGGTCCTGGCTGGACACCCAGGCCCAGCCCACCGCCGTACAGACCGCCGCCCTCGACGCCGTGATATCCGGCTTCTGCCGACGAGCGCGGTGGAGCCTGGAGAACCTGCCCGAGCAACTCGGCCTGCTGAGCGCCATCCTCGCCCTCCCCGAACGCCAACGGGACATCGTGGTCCTCACCTACTGCCTCGACCTCGACGACGACGAGGCCGCGGCGTACCTCAGCACGCCCGCCACGACCCTGCGGTCCAACCGCCGTCACGCGCGCCGCAGGCTCGCCGCCGCGATCGGGCGGCCCGACCTCGCCGAGAAGGAGGTGGAGGCGTGAAGCACCGCCCCGACGGTGGCGGCCTCGCCGCCTGGCTCGGCCATCCGCTTCCCGACACCGCGTCGGGCCGGGGAACGGAACGGCCACTCGGTAACGGCACAGGCACCGGGCCGACCGCCGGGCCCGCGGAGGTGTTCACCGGCACCGCGGCGGTGCCACCCGCCCGGCCGCCCGAGGTCACCGCCGCGCCGCGGCCGTTCCCCTCCGCCCACGAGCAGGCGGCCCACGAGCTCGGGCTGGCCACCGCACTGGTTCTCAACGACCCGCGGGCAGGTTCCTCACTGGAGCTGCTGGTCAACGACCCTCACGTCCACCCCGAGGGTGCGCTCGTCCTGGGCTGTCTGCTCTCCGTCACCGACCGGATCCAGGCCGCGCAGTTCTGGTGGCAGTTCGCGGCCGGATCGGGCAGCACGACCGCCGCGTACCTCCTGCACCTGTACCACCAGCGACTCGGGGAGACCCGCGACGCCGCCTACTGGCGGTCCCAGGCCGAGGACCTCGCGAACACTCGTGGCGGCGGGGCCCGCCCCGGCCCCGCCGTGACCCCGCTGCTGCCGGAGCGGGTCCGGCACGACCTCCTGGTCCGCTGTCACCACGGCCTCCGGCCGCGGCTGCCCCCGCGACTCGAAGCGGTGATCAACGGACTCGCCGTCGACAGCGACGACGAGGACTTCGGCGAGGTCCCCCAGCCGTCCCGGGCACTCGTCGGCAACCTCGCGGCCGGCCGGCGGACTTGACGCGCCTCGGCGGCGGGAACCGGCCGGCGGCCGGGCAGGTCAGTCGAGACAGAACTCGTTGCCCTCGACGTCCTGCATCACGAGGCAGGACTCGTTGAAGCCGTCGGCGCGCAGCAGGCGGAGGCGGGTACCGCCGAGGGCCTCCAGGCGGGCGCACTCGGCCTCGAGGGCGGCGACGCGCTCCTCGCCGACGAGGCCGGTGCCGACGCGGACGTCGAGGTGCAGCCGGTTCTTGACGACCTTGCCCTCGGGAACGCGCTGGAAGTAGAGGCGCGGGCCCACGCGCTCGGGGTCCTGCGCGACGAAGCCGGCGCCCTGGCGCTCGGTCGGCAGGGTGCGGTCGTGATCGGCCCAGGAGGCGAAGCCCTCCGGCGGTGGCGGGACCACGTAGCCCAGCACCTCGCACCAGAACCGCGCGACCCGTTCGGGTTCCGCGCAGTCGAAGGTGATCTGGACCTGCTTGACCGATGCCATCCGTCCTCCGTCGCACTCGCCGTCCGCCGGGGACAGTCCCGGCGGGTTGTTCACGGCGCGTGAGCATGCCACAGGGGCGGGATCGGCTCAAAGGGTTTTCGGACGGTCCGTCAGCGGACCAGGACCAGGGGGAGGAAGACCGTGTCCACGATCTCCTCGAGGGCCTCGTCGGGGACGGGGGCGTAGGTCGTCAGGATGTCGTGGCGCAGCAGGTCGAAGGGGAGCGACTTGAGGCGAGGGGTGAGGTGTTCGGGCTGGACCTCGCCGCGGGCAGCGGCGCGGGCGAAGAGTTCGTCGAGGGCTTCGGCGCGGCCGGTCACCAGGGGGTCGCGCAGGTCGGCCGGGTTGGTGCCGGTCTCGCGGTGGAAGTCGGCCAGGCGCAGGTTCATCACCGTGACGAGGCGGACCCGGGCCGGGGAGTTGAGTTCGCGCAGCAGGGCGAGCACGTCGCCGCGCAGGGTTCCGGTGTCGGCGTGGAGGAGCGGGACCACCTTGAGCGTGTGGGCGACGGCGGCGCGGACGAGCTCCTCGCGATTGGCCCAGCGGCGGTAGAGCACGGGCGGGCTGGTGCCCGCGCGCTTGACGACGGCGTCCATGGTGAAGCGCGCGTAGCCGTGGTCCGCGAGTTCTTCCCAGGCGGCGTCGAGGAGTGCCTTCTCCAGTGCCGGTCCGCGGCGTCGTTCGGCCATGCGCTGCTCCTTTGGAAAGACTTGCCTTTCTTATCCTAGCGGCCTAGCCTGACGACCGTAAGATAGAGCGATGTATCTTAAGGCGGTTGTCACTCATGCCCACTCCCGACCGGGCCGAATCCGCCCGCACGGACCCCGGCCGCGCGGGCGCCGGCACAGCGGACGTCAGCACAGCGGACCCCGGCACCGCACGCGCCGGCACGGCGGACCCCGCCCGGGTCGACCCCGCCGTGTGGCGGACGGCGATCACCCTGATCGTGGGCGCACTCGCCGTCGTCCTGGACACCACGATCGTCAGCGTCGCCCTCGACGACCTCACCAAGGACCTCGCCGCCCCGCTCTCCACCGTCCAGTGGGTGGGCACCGGCTACCTGCTCGCCGTGTTCGTCACCGTCCCGGTGGCCGGCTGGGCCCAGGCGCGGTTCGGCGGGCGGCGGCTGTGGGTCGCGGCCCTCGGTGGATTCCTGCTCGGCTCGCTGCTGAGCGCACTGGCCTGGGACGCGCCCAGCCTGATCGCCTTCCGCGTCCTCCAGGGCGCCGCCGCCGGCGTCATGATGCCGCTGATGGCCACACTGCTCGTACAGGCCGCCGGGGGCCGCAACATCGGCAAGGTCATGGCGATCATCACCGTCCCCACCGCCCTCGGCCCGATCCTCGGTCCGGTACTCGGCGGCCTGATCCTGCACCTCGCCGACTGGCGCTGGCTGTTCCTCGTCAACCTCCCCTTCTGCGCCGTCGGCGCCCGGCTCGCCCTGCGCAACCTGCCCGACGACCGGCCCGGCCCCGGCCGCCCCGGCGCGCCGCTGGACGCGGTCGGCCTGCTCCTGCTCTCCCCCGGCTGCGCCGTACTCGTGTACGGCCTGTCCCGGGTCGAGGGCAGCGCGGGCCTCACCGACGCCGGGGTCCTCGCCCCGCTGGCCGTCGGGCTCGCGCTGGTCGGCGGCTTCGTCGCCCGGGCCCTGACCCGTACCGGCGGCGGCGCCGTCGTCGACGTGCGGCTGTTCCGCCACCGCGCGGTGGCCTCCTCCGCGACCCTGCTGTTCCTCGGCGGCATCTCGCTGTACGGCTCGATGATGCTGCTGCCGCTCTACCTCCAGCAGGTCCGGGGCGAGGACGCGCTCGGGGCCGGGCTGCTGCTGGTCCCGCAGGGCGTCGGCGCACTGCTCGCACGCGGCCTGGCGGGGCGGTACACCGACCGCCTCGGTGCGCGCCGGGTCGCCGTCGCCGCGTTCGCACTCGTCGCCGCGACGACCGTGCCGTTCGCCTTCGTCACCGCCGGGACCGGCGAGGAGCTGCTCCTGGCGGCGCTGTTCGTCCGCGGTCTCGCCCTGGGTGCCGCCATGATCGCGCCGATGGGCGCCGCCTACGTCGGGCTGGAACGCGGGGAGGTTCCCGACGCCAGCATGATCACCCGCCTCGCGCAGCAGCTCGGCGGCTCGGTGGGCATCGCCCTGATCGCCGTCGTCCTCCAGCACGCCACCGCCGGTGCGCACTCCCCCGACGCCCTGGCCGAGGGCTTCGGCACCGCCTTCCGGTGGGCGACGGCCCTCACCGCCGTGGCCGTCCCGCTCTGCCTGCTGCTGCCCGGCCGCCCCGGGCCGGCGGACGGTGCCGCCCCCTCCCCCGCACCCGCCCCCGCGGAGGTCGCAGCGGACGGCGCAGCCGGAGCGGGGGCCGCCACCGAGGTCTGAACCGCTCGTTTCCGGAAACCTTCCTGGCGGGCAGCCGCCCTCCCCCGCCTACCAGAGGAGAAATGATGACGATCACCCTTCGCCCGGGCAGCACCGTGATGTTCACCGGGGACTCCATCACCGACGGCGCGCGTCTCGCGAGCGAGGACGGCCTGGGGTTCGGCTACCCGCCGCGCATCGCGGACGAATGGGGCCGCCGGCATCCCGACCGGCCCGTCACCTGGCTGAACACCGGGATCGCGGGCCACCGGGTGAGCGATCTGGAGGCCCGCTGGCAGGCGGACGTGCTCGACGCGAGGGCGGACGTGGTGTCGGTCCTCGTCGGCGTCAACGACGCGGGGTGGCAGACCACGGCACCGGACGGCCGCCCGGTCCCCGCGGCCGAGTTCGCGGCGGGCTACGACCGGCTGCTCGCCCCGCTGGCCGCGGCGGGCACGGAGCTGATCCTCGTCGAACCGTTCCTCCTCCCGGTCGGCGGCACCTTCCGGGCCGGGCACGCGACCGTCGACGACGAGGTGCGGAAGCTGTGGCGGGCCGATCTGGACCCGAAGATCGAGGCCGTCCGCGAACTCGCCCGCACGTACGGCGCGCGACTGCTGGCCGCGGACGCGATGTTCGCCGAGCTCTCGACGCGGACCGACCCCGAGCAATGGTCGGCCGACGGCGTGCACCCGACGGCGGCCGGCCATGCCGCCCTCGCCTCGGCCTGGCTGCGCCTGGTGCGGTGAGCGGGTTCCGGTGCTCCCCGATTCCGTGGCGGTGGGTGTCGGAACGGTCACCCATGGGCAGCATCCGGGGCGGAACGACCGGGTACGGACGGATCGACCGGGAATCCACCGAAGGAGGACGGCATGCAGCAGAACGACAGCCGGGCGAACGGCGAGCGGGCCGGATCGACAACCGCCGCGGCAGCGGAGGCGGCAGCGGCCGGAGGCGGCGACGAGCCGGAGGAGGCACTGCGGGCCTCGGCCGCCTTCCTCGTCGACGAGGCGCTCGGCTTCCTGTTCCCCGCCGCACTCCGGGCCGCCGCCGAGGTCGGGGTCGCCGACCACCTCGCGGCCGGTCCGGCCCACCCCGCCGACCTGGCCGCCGCGACCGGGACGGACGCCCGCAATCTGCACCGGGTGCTGCGGCTGCTCGCCACCCGGGGCATCGTGACCGAGGACGAACAGGGCCGCTTCGCCCTGACCGGGAGCGGGCAGGCACTGCGGAGCGATGTGCCACACTCCGCGCGGACGGCGATCCGGATGCTGACCGACGGCACCATGTGGGGGCCCGCCGGAGAGCTGACGCACTGTCTGACCGAGGGCGCCACCGCGTTCGAGAAGCTCTTCGGCATGCCGTTCTTCGACCACTTCGCCAAGGACGAGCGCACCGCCGCCGTCTTCCACGTGGGCATGGCGGCGATGTCCGATCCCGAGAACGCCCCGATCGCGGCCGCCTACGACTTCCCCGCGAGCGGGACCGTCGTGGACATCGGCGGCGGCCACGGCGGACTGCTGCTGGAGGTGCTGCGCCGCAACCCCGGCCTGGAGGGCGTGCTCTACGACCGCTCGCACGTCCTCGCGGGGAACCGGCTCGACGCGCACGGCGAGCTCGCGGGCCGCTGGACGCCGCAGGACGGCGACTTCTTCGCCTCCGTGCCGGCGGGCGACGTCCACATGCTCAAGCGGATCACCCACGACTGGGACGACGACAGCTGCGTGACCCTGCTCGGCCACTGCCGGCGCGCCCTGCGACCGGGCGGCCGGGTCCTCGTTCTGGACGCCGTGGTGCCGCCGGGCAACGGACCCCACCAGTCGAAGACGCTGGACCTGATGATGATGGCCTCGCTCACCGGGCGCGAGCGGACCGAGGCCGACTTCGCGGAGCTCTTCGGGCGGGCGGGCCTGCGGCTGTCCCGGGTGATCCCGACCTCGACGGTGCTCTCGGTGGTCGAGGGCGTCGCGGCCTGACCCGACCCGGCGGGCGACGGGAGCGGACCGGGGCCGGCCCGCTCCCGTCCGGCGCGACGCCGGGACGGCTCAGCCGGCGGGCTGCCACAGCTCGATCCGGTTGCCCTCCGGGTCGGTGACCCAGCCGAACCGCCCGACGCCCGCCATCTCCTGCACGTCCTCCGCGACGTCGGCGCCCCCGGCCCGGAGCTGGGCGAGCATCGCGTCGAGGTCGCGGACGCGGAAGTTGAGCATGCTCTGCTGACTGCGGGTGCCGAAGTAGTCGGTGTCGGCCTCGAAGGTCGCGACGACCGTCGGCCCCCGGTCCTGCTGCCACAGGCCGTGCTCGTCGGTGCCCAGGCCCAGGCTCTCGCGGTACCAGGTCATCAGGGCGGCCGGGTCGGCGGCTCGCAGGAAGTATCCGCCGATGCCGAGGACGCGTTCCATGGTGCGGTTCCTGTTCTGTCGGGGTGGGGGCGGTGGCGGCCCATCCTCGCACCGGCGGAGCGGCCGGAGGCCGATGGCCGGCGCCGACGGCGCGTTCCCCCGGCGCCGGAACGGTGAATTCCGCTTCTGGAATCACCGGGAATTCCGCCGCCAGGGAGACCTGAGAATACGTCAGAAGTACTCCTGCAGCGGACCACTCGCGGCGAATGCGGACAGCGGGGAGCATTCGAACGAATCGCCCGCGATCCGGATTGACGGCGTCTCACAATTGGTCCAGACCATTTCTCAAACCCCAGCTCAGCGGCTCGCGGCCGGGTGAGACGTCTCAAAGCCCGCTTCCCCCCTCCATCCGGCCCGGTCGTTCCGGCACAGTCGTTCCTCGTCGGGCGGTGCACAGCCCGGAACCGATCCGGGAAATCCACCGGCGCCCCGACGGCGAAGGCGCGCGGGAATTCCCGAACCACCGATGGAGAGGCATGAACATGAAGAAGAAGATCGCTGCCGGCGTACTCGCCGCGGCCACCCTGGGCTCGGTGCTGCTCGGCGCGTCCGCGCCGGCCTTCGCCAGCAGCGGCGGCTGCGTCAGCGGTGACGCGTGCCTCTACTACAGCCCGAACCTCGCGGGCGCCAAGTTCGGCAAGGGCGAGTTCGGCAACTACGACGGCAACTTCGGTGGTGGCGGCGCCGGCAACGGCCAGCCGGTCCTGAACAACGCCGCCTCGGTGTGGAACATGGACCACTACCACAACCTCCGCGTCCACTACCGCGAGTTCAGCATCCGCGACAGCGGCCCGAGCCAGTTCGTCGCGCACGACCAGTGGGCGAACCTGGGCAATGTGTCCTGGAACGGCGGCTCGATCAACATGCGCAACAACAACCACTCGCAGAGCTGGGAAACCCTCTAGTCAGGGACCGACCCGGGTGCCGGGCTCCGAAGCACCGGAGCCCGGCACCCGGGTCGCACCCGAACCTCCGATCCACCGAACCGGACCGAACCACCCGCCGAACCGCTCGCCCAACCGCCCGCAGCACCGCGCGGGCGGGTGCCCGAGGAGCCTCGCATGACACCCCCGCGCCGCGGCCGCCCGCTGTCGGTCCTGCTGCTGACCGCCGCCCTGACCTCCGCCCTGGCCCTGACCGCCGGCTGCGCCTCCGGTTCCACCGGAACCACCGCCGCGACGCCGCCCGCCACCCTCGCGCCGATGGAGCCGCCGCCGATCGGGGACATCCCCCGGCTGAGCCGGGTGGACGACCGGATCCTGCCCGTCGAGGCCTACCTGCTGAGCGGGGAGCAGTTCCGGCAGCTCGACGCGGCCCAGGGCGTCCTGGTCACCCGGTGCGTACGGGGCTTCGGCCTGGACTACTCCGCACCGGCGCCGACCGCGTCCGGCACGACCCAGACCACCCACCGGTACGACCCGGTCGAGCTCGCCGACGTCTCCGCGAACGGCTACCACTCGCCGGACCCGGACCGCGGCAAGAAGCCCGGCACGGCACCGTCCCTGGGCCCCGACGTCACCACCGTGCTCGGTGCCGGCCTCGGTCCGGACGGCAGGCCCGCCCCCGGCACCGCCGTCGACTACCGCGGCAAGCAACTGCCGTCCGGCGGGTGCATCGCGGACGCGCAGCGGCAGCTGGCCGCGCGCGGCGGCACCGGGCGGGACGCCGACGTCGCGGTGGGGGTCAACTACGAGGGCTTCGAGCGCTCGCGGCAGGACCCGCGGGTCCTGGCCGTCTTCCGGGACTGGTCGCGCTGCATGGCCGAGCGCGGGTACTCCTACGGCACACCCGCGGACGCCCTGAAGGACCCGCGCTGGGGCGCCACCACGACCCCGTCGGCCGAGGAGGTCGCCACCGCCACGGCGGACGTCGAGTGCAAGGAGCGGGTCAACGTGGTGGGCGTCTGGTTCACGGTCGAGTCCGCGTACGAGCAGGAGCTGATCCGGCTGAGGCAGCCGGAGCTCACGGCGGCGAAGGCGGGCAACGACGCGATGCTGGAGCTCGCGAAGTCCGTGACGACCGCGGGCGTCTGAGCCGCAGGCGCACGAGCAACGGGAGCCCGACCGGCGCGTGCGCGAACGTCGTGCGCACGAGCAACGGGAACCGCCGGCCCGGACAAGTCGGGCGACGACGCGTCCGGGCCGGCGGCACGTGCCGTCAGTTGACGTGAACCACCGGGGAGCCCGCCCGGCTGGAGTCGGCCAGCGGGCCGTAGGTCGCCGAGAAGTAGCCCTCGCCGGGACAGAGGCCCGAGCCGCCGCTCTTGACGAAGTGCTCGTTGCGGAAGGCCAGGGTGTGGGTGGCGTTGTCGGAGGTGCCGGTGAAGGCGCCGCTGAGCTGGTAGGTGCAGGTGAGGGTGCCGAACCAGCTGTTCAGCACCGCCGTGGCCTGGATCGGGCCGGCCGCGCCGCCGGCCAGCACGACGGGCCCGCCGCCGAGCGAGAGGGTGTAGGCGAGGTTGCCGACCGTGAGGCTCTTCACCGAGGTGACGCCGGTGACATTGGCCGTGCAGGAGCCGAAGCTCATGCCGGTCAGGGAGGCGGTCGCCGTCCCCGGCGCGTCGGGGTTGGTCAGGGCCCGGGCGGTGAACGGCGAAACGCCGCAGGTCACGCCGGTGGCTCCGGTGGTGGCCGAGTAGAAGGTGGCCTTGGTCCCGGCCGCGAGCGACGCGACCAGGGTGTCGCCCGCGGTCACGGCCGCGCCGGCGGCGTCGCCGGTGGTCAGCACCGCGACGGCGGAGGGGGCGGCGGACGCCGGGACGGCGCCGACGGCCAGGGTCGTGGCGGCCGCGGCCAGGGCAAGGCAGGTGCGGATACGCATGGGGGCCTCGATCTCGGTGGGCTCGGTGGGCCGGGTGGGCTCGGCGAGCTCGGTGGGGGACGACGAGCGGGCATGCTTCCGGGGCCCGGGCAGGGGGCCGAGGTGGGGGATTCCGGGAGCTGACTACGTTGTAGAGCGGTGTCCATGCACCGTCAAGGAGCCGGGCGGGACTTGTTGACGAATCGTCAGCAAGGCGCCGCCGAGGTCTTGCCAGGGCGGCCGGACCCTCCCTACCGTCGAGTAGCGCCCCGGTACCGGCGAACACCCGGGTACCGACCGAGCACCGCTTCTCCAAGGAGCCCTCGATGCCCCTCCCCCACCCCCGGCGCCCCCACCGCCTGCGGACCCTCCTCGGCATCGCGGCCGCGCTCGCCCTCGCCCTGCCGGCCGCCACCGCCACCGCCGGCGCGGCGGACCGGACCGCGGCGGACCGGACCGCGGCGGACGCGTCCCCGGCCGACCGGACCGGGTCGCCCCCTCCCGCCACCGCCCTGCGCGAGGTGATGTTCGTGGGCAACAACTGGGACGGCACCGCCGACGTCATCACCTCGCGCGGCGACCTGGCCCGGATCGCCCGGATCGACGTCGTCCCCGACAAGGACCGCCGCCTCGCCGAGATCTACCTCGACCCGATCAAGCTGGGCTACTTCCTCGGGATCAGGCTGGGCCCCGGCGAGGGCCACGACCAGTTCGTCGACGACATGTACTCCACCCCGGACGGCACGGCCGTCGTCGTCTCCCGGCCGAGCTTCGCCGACGTGGTGTCGATCGATCTCGCCAGCGGACGGATCAACTGGCGCTTCCCGGTCGCGGGCTACCGGTCCGACCACATGGCGCTCTCGCCCGACGGCACCCGGGTCGTGGTCTCCGCCTCCACCGCCAACACCGTGCACGTCCTCGACATCGCCACCGGCCGCCAACTCGGCTCGTTCCGGACCGGCGACAAGCCGCACGAGAACCTCTTCACCGACGGCGGCCGGTCCATCTGGAACATGTCGATCGGCGACGTCACCACCGCCCTCGACGCCCCTTGGCTGGACTGGACCAAGGGCGACCGCCGGATCACCGTGGCCGACGCGACGACCTTCCGCACCGTCCGGGTGATCGACATGCGGGAGCGGCTGGACGCCTTCGGCCGCCCCGACCTGTCCGACGCCGTCCGGCCCGCCGCGTTCAGCCCGGACGGCTCGACGCTGTACTTCCAGGTCTCCTTCTTCAACGGCCTGGTGGAGTACGACGTCGCCGCCGACCGGATCACCCGGATCAGCACCCTCCCCACCAACCCCGCGACCGACGAGGACCGCACCACCTGGGTCAACGACTCCCGCCACCACGGTCTGGCGATGAGCCCCGCCGGGGACCGGCTCTGCGTCGCGGGCACCGTGGACGACTACGCCACCGTCGTCGACCGGGCGACCCTCCGGGAAGGGCCGCTGGTGCCCGCCGTCAAGCCCTACTGGGCGACCGTCAACGGCGACGGGACGTCCTGCGTCGTCTCCGAGGCCGGGGCCGACCGGGTCAGCGCCATCGACTTCGCCACCGGGCTGCGCACCTCCTCGGTCGACGTCGGCGACCACCCGCAACGCGTCCGGCTCGGCCACGTACCCGTCGGCTGGAGCGGCCCGGCGGCGCACTGACCGCCGGCCCCGCCCGCGAGCCGTCAAGCGCCCGCGGCCACCGGCCGGCGCGCGAGCGCGAGCCGCGCGTACGCGCGCACGTCCGCGTCGGAGTCCGCGAGCCGCTCGCGCAGCGCCGCCGCCACCACGGGCTCGCCCGACCGGGACGCGAGGGCGCGCACCGCGGCCTTCCGCACATCGGCCTCCCGGTCGTCCAGCAGGGCCAGCAGCGGCGGCAGTTCGCCCGCGACCGCGAGCGCGGCAGCCGCCGCCCGGCGGATCCGCCAGGACCCGGCCGCGGTCGCGCCGACGGCGACGGCGACGGCGGCCAGCTCCGGCGGGCAGCCGATCCCGGCGGCCCCGGTGAGGGCGGCCGCCCGCACCAGCGGATCCGGGTCGGCGGCGAGCGCCACCAGGGCGGGGCCGCCCGAGGGGTCGCCGACGGTGCCGATCCCCTCCGCCACCGCCACCCGGACCTCCCGGGCCGGGTCCCCGGCGGCGCCCGCCAGCGCGGCGGCGTCGTCCAGCGCGACCAGGCCGCGCACGGCCTGGAGCCGCACCGGCACGGCGGCGTCGGCCAGGGCCCCGGCGAACCGCCGGGCGGTGCCGGTCCGCAGCACCCGGGCGAGTTCCAGCGCCCCGGCCCGGACCACCGGGTCGGGCGAGTCCGCGCCGAGGTCGAGGGCGGGGCCGAGCTCAGGCCCGTCCAGCACCTCGGCGAGTTCGCGCAGTCCGGCGACGGCAGCCGCCCGGACCGGACCGTCGGTGTCCGTCAGGGCCCGGGCGAGGGCGGGGCCGGTACCGGGCGGGGCGTGCTCGGTCAGCACGGTGAGCGCGGTGCGGCGCACCTCGGCCGCCGGGTCGGCCAGGAAGCCGGCCAGCCGGTCGACGGTCGGCCGCCCCTCGGCGACCCGCAGCAGGTCGAGCAGCCGGGGCGAGGCCGGTGACGTGGCGACGGCGGGGGCGGCCCCGGCGGCCCGGACCGGGGCGGCGGTGCCGGGGGCGCGGCCGACCGGCTCCGGGTGGACCTCGCCCAGCAGGGTCACCGGGAGCGCCGGCGGTTCCAGGCCCTCCACGGGGACGAGGTAGGGGTGGACGGGGCGGGTGAGGAACTCCATCGCGCCGTCGGCGTTCCGGCGCAGGTTGAGGTGGCTGAACCAGCGTTCGTCGTCCCGTCCGGGGTGGTCGGTGCGCTGGTGGTACAGGCCCCAGCGGCTCTCGGTGCGGGCGAGCGAGGAGCGCGCGGCCATCTCGGCGCAGTCCCGGATGAAGTCGACCTCGACGGCGCGCATCAGCTCGTGCGGGGTCCGGGCGCCCATCGCCGCGATCTCCCCGCGCATCCGGTCGAGGTGGTCGAGCACCAGGGAGAGCCGCGCGCCGGTCTTCGGCGGGGCGATGTAGTCGTTGACGAAGCGCCGGAGCTTGTACTCGACCTGGGCCTGCGGCGGCCCGTCGGGGTTGCGCAGCGGCCGGTACACCAGGGCGTGGGCGGCCTCGATCTGGTCCTGCGGCAGGTCGGCGTGCCCGGCCGGCAGGTGGGTGGCGGCGTGGGTGCCCGCGAGGTCGCCGAAGACGAAGGCGCCGATCATGTAGTTGTGCGGGACGCAGGCGAGGTCCCCGGCGGCGTAGAGCCCGGGGACGGTGGTGGCGGCGTTCTCGTCGACCTGGACGCCGGAGGCGGAGTGTCCGCCGCACAGGCCGATCTCGGAGATGTGCATCTCGATGTCGTGGGTCCGGTAGTCGTGCCCGCGCCCGGCGTGGAAGGTGCCGCGGGTGGGGCGCTCGGTGGTGTGCAGGATGGATTCGAGCGCCTGCACGGTCTCCTCCGGCAGGTGGGTGGTGCGCAGGAACACCGGGCCCCGGTCGGAGGCGACCTCGTCGGCGAACTCCGCCATCATCCGGCCGGACCAGTAGTCGGAGTCGACGAACCGCTCCCCGTGCCGGTTCACCTGGTAGCCGCCGAAGGGGTTGGCCACGTAGGCGCACGCGGGGCCGTTGTAGTCCTTGATCAGCGGGTTGATCTGGAAGCACTCGATGCCGCTCAGCTCCGCGCCGGCGTGGTAGGCCATGGCGTAGCCGTCGCCGGCGTTGGTGGGGTTCTCGTAGGTGCCGTAGAGGTAACCGCTGGCGGGCAGGCCGAGGCGGCCGCACGGCCCGGTGGCGAGGACGACGGCTCCGGCGGAGACGGTGACGAACCCGCCGGTCCGGGTGTCGAACCCGGCGGCGCCCACCGCCCGCCCGTCGGCGGTGAGCACCCGCACGGGCATCACCCGGTTCTCGATGGTGATCCGCTCGCGCAGCCGGCGTTCCCGCAGCACCCGGTAGAGCACCTTCTTGACGTCCTTGCCCTCCGGCATGGGCAGCACGTAGCTGCCGGAGCGGTGGACCTGGCGCACCAGGTACTCGCCGTGCTCGTCCTTCTCGAACTTCACCCCGTAGCCCTCCAGGCGCCGGACCATGGCGAAGCCCCGGGTGGCGGTCTGCCGGACGGTGCGCTGGTCGACGATGCCGTCGTTGGCGCGGGTGATCTCGGCGACGTAGTCGTCCGGGTCGGCGCGACCGGGGACGACGGCGTTGTTGACGCCGTCCATGCCCATGGCGAGGGCGCCGGAGTGGCGGACGTGGGCCTTCTCCAGCAGCAGGACGCGCGCCCCGGCCTCGGCCGCGCTGATCGCGGCCATCGAGCCGGCGGTGCCGCCGCCGACCACCAGGACGTCGCAGCTCAGCTGCCGGGTGTCGGCGAGGTCGGGGATCCTCATCGGGGGCCTTTCTCGGGCGGGGTCGGGGCGGGACCGGCGAGTTGTTCCGGCGCTTGCCCGGGCGGGGTCGGGGCGGGACCGGCGGGCTTTTCCGGCGCTTGCCCGGGCAGGGTCGCGGCGGCGCCCGCGAGTTGTTCCAGCAGGAGGCCGCGCAGCGCGCGGACGGCCGGGGCGGTGCGGGCCGCCGGGTCGGTGCGGGCGGCGGGCCCACGGGGGTGGGGGACGTCGTGGACGGCGGCGAGGGTGCCCCCGCCGAGGACGGCGACCCGGTCGCCGAGCAGCAGGGCCTCGTCGACGTCGTGGGTGACGAGGACGACGGTGCAGCCCTCGCG
This sequence comes from Kitasatospora sp. NPDC089913, assembly GCF_044748625.1. Taxonomy (NCBI): domain Bacteria; kingdom Bacillati; phylum Actinomycetota; class Actinomycetes; order Kitasatosporales; family Streptomycetaceae; genus Kitasatospora; species Kitasatospora sp. NPDC089913. The sequence continues at coordinate 26,318 of NZ_JBIVGI010000023.1, forward strand.
CTCGCGGACGGTCAGCAGCAGTCGCTGCATCCCGGCTCGGGTCCCGGCGTCGAGGGCGCCGAACGGTTCGTCCATCAGGACGGCGCGGGGCGCTCCGACCAGGGCGCGGGCGAGCTGGACGCGCTGGCGCTGGCCGCCGGACAGCTCGCGCGGCAAGCGGCGTTCGAGCCCGTCCAGGCCGACCAGCCGGATCCACTCGGCGACCGGGGCGCGCCGTCGGGCCCTCGGCGTGCGCCGGACGGCCAGCGGGAGTTCGACGTTGCGCCGCACCGTGCGCCAGGGCAGCAGGCCGTCCTCCTGGAAGACCAGCGCCCGTTCGGCGTCCGGTCCGCGCAGCGGCCGTCCGTCGGCGAGGAGTTCGCCGCCGGCCGGCGGCAGCAGGCCGGCCAGGGCGCGCAGCAGGGTGGACTTGCCGCCGCCGGACGGGCCGAGCACGGTGAGGAGTTCGCCCGGGGCCACGTCGAGGTCGACGCCGTCGAGCACGGGGTGTCCGGGGTGGCCGAGCCGCAGGCCCCTGGCGGTCAGTCGCAGGCTCATGTCCGCACCTCCGTGGGGCCGGGTCCCGGGGCGACGGCCGCGGGGGCGGTGGGCCCGGTCGGGGGCAGCCAGGCGGTGAGCCGGCGGCCGAGGAGTTCGACGGCGCCGGAGGTGACCCGGCCCAGCAGCCCGATCGTCACCATGCCGACGAACACGCCCGGGTAGTCGAGCACGGTGTAGGCGGACCAGGTCCGGTAGCCGACGCCGAACTGGCCGGAGACCATCTCGGCGGAGATGACGCAGATCCAGGCGACGCCGAGCCCGACCGACAGGCCGCCGGCGACCCCGGGCAGGGCACCCGGCAGGACGACGCTCCACAGCACCCGGGCCCGGCCCGCGCCCATGGTGCGCACGGCCTCCTCCCACAGCGGGGGGACGGCCCGGACGGCGTGCCGGGTGGCGACCAGGACGGGGAAGAAGGCCGCGGTGCCGGTGATGAAGACGATGCCCTGCTCGTTCTCGGGGAAGAGCATGATCGCGACCGGGACCAGTGCGATGGCCGGGATCGGGCGGACCAGTTCGAGCACCGGGCCGAGCAGGTCGGCCGCCCAGCGGGAACGGGCGGTCAGCACCCCGGCGGCGACCCCGAGCAGGGCGGCCAGCAGGAATCCGCAGCCGATCCGCCGCAGGCTGTCGGCGAGGTCGTGCCAGTACTCGGCGGTGCCGATGCGGAGGACCAGCGCCCGGCCGACCTCGACGGCGGTCGGCAGCTGGTCGAAGCGCAGCCAGAACCGGACGTTCCGGGCGGTCAGCAGTTGCCAGATCCCGGCGAAGGCGAGCAGGGCGAGCCCCTGCCGGGTCCGCCGGGCGGCCCGGCCGGACCGGGCACCGCCCCCGGACGGGCTCGCGGCGGGAACGGCGAGGGGCCCGTCCGGAGTGCCGGCGGGCCCGGCGGACGGCGCGGCGGCCGCCCGGGGGGCCTGCGGTGGCGCGGTCACGCGGCCTCCAGGGCTTCCCGGTAGGAGATCCGCCGCGCGTCCGGGTGCGCCGCCAGGTATCCGGCGGCGCCCTCCTCGGTGGTGAAGGGCAGCAGCGCGTCGCCGTCGCGCACCCACTGGTCCTTGTCGGCGAACCAGCGGGTCCCGGTGGCGGCGTCGGGCACGTAGGCGGCGCGGGCCTTGCGGCCGGGCGCCTTCAGGGCGCGCAGCAGGCAGCGGGGGTCGGCGGCCGGGTGGGTGGTGTCCTCGCCCTCGTACCAGATCTCACCGGCCAGCCGGGGGTCCGTGACGGGACGGCCGCAGACCTCGTCGGTGCCGGTGATCCGGGCCGGCGGGACGGCGGGGAGCGCGGCCCGCTCCTGGTAGGACGGATCGACGAAGCGCTCGACGTCGAGGGCTTTGAGCACGCCCACCGAGCGCAGGAAGGGCACGTCCGCGCGCAGGGCGTCCAGCAGTTCCCGGTCCAGCGGGGTGGCGAAGGTGGCGATGCCGTTGGGGCCGTTGTAGAGGTGCACGACCTCGGGCGGCAGGCCGGTGGCGTCGGCGACCTTGCGGCTCGCGTCCAGGGGGTGTTCGTTCAGGTACCGGGTCGCGTCGGCCTGGGCCTGGAGGAAGGCCCGGACGACGGCGGGGTGTTCGGTGCCGTAGGCCTGGCGGATCACCACGCCGTGCAGGGTGGGGCGGCCGAGCGCGGCGCCGTCGTAGAGCAGCCGGCCCTCGCCGGCGAAGACCACGGCGCCGGGCCAGGCGACGAACTGGGCCAGTGCGTCGACGCTGCCGGCCTTGAGCGCGGAGGCGCCGACGGCGGGCTGCTGGTTCTGCTTCTGGATCTCGCCCTCCGCCACGCCCGCCCGGGCGAGCGCCTGGACCAGGGTGCCGTCGGCGGCGGAGCCGACCGAGGTCGACACCTTGCGGCCCTTGAGGTCGGCCAGCGTGTGCGCGGGCGAACCGGTGGGCACCACGACGGAGTTGAGCGCGCCGAGCAGGTTGTAGCCGGTGACGGAGACCAGCCGGGTGCCGGGTCCGCCGGCGTCCTGGGCGCGGGAGCCGTTGATGAGCAGCGGGTAGTCGCCCATCGAGCCGATGTCGATCTTGCCGGCGAGCATCTGGGCGGTGATCGGCGCCCCGGAGTCGTAGTCCTGCCAGCTGACCCGGTACGTGCGGCCGTCGGTGCGGCCCTGTTCGGCGAGGCGCTGTTCGAGGTAGCCCTGGACCCGCAGCAGGGTGCCGGCGGTCACGGTGTTGATGGTCTTCGACTGGTAGCCGACGACCACCTCGACCGTCCCGGCGTCGGCGGAGGCGGCGGAGCAGGCGGTCGCGGCCGTCAGCGAGGCGGCGGCGAGCAGCGCCGCCGCGACCCGCCGCGGCCGGGCGGCGGTTCCGGCGGCGGTGCTGACCTCGGCTCTGGTGTTGGAAGGCATCCGGCAGCACCTCAGCGAATCAGATAGGGCATGTTGACGGTGACCGCGCCGGTGGGGCAGCGGGCGGCGCAGGGGCCGCAGTACCAGCACTCGTCCACGTGCATGTAGGCCTTGCCGCTCTCCGGGTCGATGGCCAGGGAGTCCAGCGGGCACATCTCCACGCAGAGGGTGCAGCCGTCGATGCACAGGGAGGCGTCGACGGTCACGGGCACGTCGGTACGGTGGTCGGCGAGTGCCATGGGCTTCCTCGGGGTCGGGGTCGGGGCGCGCCGGGGGCGCGCCGACGGGGTGTCGCGCGGTGGAACGGGCGGTGGGCGGGCGACAGGGCGGTCGGTAGGGCGGGCGGTGGGACGGGCGGGGCAGCGCTCAGGGGATGTCGCGCAGCAGGCTGCCCTGCATGGTGATGCGGTCGCCGCGGAAGCGGACGTACTCAAGGTCGACGGGCCGCCCGTCGGACAGCGAGGTGAGGCGTTCCAGCATCAGCAGCGCCGATCCGCGCGGCACTTCGAGCATCGCGGCGGAGTGCGCGTCGGCGTTGACCGCCTCCAGGGTGATGTCCGCGCGGCCCAGCGACCGCCCGGTGACCTGCTCGATCAGGCCGAAGATGTCCTGGTCCACCAGGGCCTCGGCGGTCAGTTCGGCACCGATGTCCGGGGCCAGATAGGTCAGGTCGAGCGAGAGCGGCAGCCCGTTCAGCCGCCGGAGCCGCTCGACGTAGACCACGTCGGCGCCCTCCGGCAGTCCGAGGCGGCGGGCCACCGGGCCGGGTGCGCGGACCGGGCCGAAGGAGCGGACCTCGTTCACCACCTCGCCGTGCTCGTGCAGGGTCTCGGCGAGGCCCTGGAGTCGGTTCAGCCCGTGCGGGACCTTCTCCGCCACGACGAGCGTGCCGGAGCCGGGCACCCGGCGCACCAGCCCCTCGCCGCGCAGCAGGTCCAGCGCCTCCCGGACGGTGTTGCGGGAGGCACCGAACTCCTCCGCGAGTTCGTCCTCGCGGGGCAGCGCGCCGTCCGCGAACGCCTCGCCGAGCACCTGCCGGCGCAGCACGTCGGCCACCTGCCGGGCACGGTCGGCGCGCAGCCGGCGGGAGCCGGTGCGGGTCGGGTTCTCGCTGGTCATCGGTGCTGCTCCGGGGCCGGGGACGGGTTCGGCGAGAACCATAGAGCGGCGGCGGCCGGTTTTTCGTTGCCACCGCATTACGCCACCTGACGCACCGTGGAGGCCCCGCTCCACCTGCACGAACGCCCGCCCGGGCGGGCGAACTGCCACCCGGGCGGGGGCCGGTCAGCCGTCGTACCGCCGGTAGCCGGCCGTGCCGTGCAGCACCGCTCCGGCGGCCCGGGCCGTCTCCAGGCTGCGGGTCAGCAGTTCGGCGCCGGCCGCCGGGTCCAGGTCCATCAGGCCGGGCGGCCAGGTGCCGGGCGGGACGACCAGCACCACGACGGCACGCCGTCCGGCGGCGGCGGTCAGCCAGCCGGGCGAGGCCAGGACCTCGGAAGCCGGTTCCCAGGCCTGCCGCCCGCCCACCATGACCAGCCGGACCAGGGCACTGCCCGCCAGCTCCACCACGGCGGTGGTGGCGGGCGGCTCCCCCGCGGCCAGCACGAACCCGCTGTCCACCGCGTTGTCGACGAAGGCCGCGAACAGGGCGGGGCCGATCTCCACGATCAGTTCGGCGAAGGGCGGTCCGAGCTCGACCGCCCGCACCGCCAGCGCCCACACCATCGGCACCGAGCCACCGTCGCCCGGGCCGTCCGTCTCGTCCGCGTCGTCCGCCATGCCCGGTCCAACGAGCCGGCCGCCGATCCGACGCGGCCCCGCCCGGGTGGTCGGACGGGGCCGGACGGGCGGGGCGGAACAGTCGGGCCTGGTGGAACAGCGCGGACCGGGCGGAACATCGCGGACGGACGGACGGGCGGGACGGAACGGTCAGGGCGCGTCCCCCCGCGGTACGGCCGCGCGCAGCCGGCTCTCGAGGGCGACGACCTCCGCGAGCGAGGACGCGTAGAGGGCCGGGATCTCGGCCGCGAGGACGCGCATCAGCGCGACCGCCTCCGTCGCCGCGGCCAGGCCGCCGGCCAGGTCGAGGCCGGCCTCGACCCGCACCCGGGCGTGGAACGCCAGTGCTACGGCCAGGTCGCCCCGCCGCGCCACCCGGTTGAGCGCGGCCTGCTCGCGCATCATCGCGACCGCCCTGGTGGTGACCTCGGCGGCCTCCCGGAACCGCCCCAGGTCGGCGAGCGCCGCCGCGTGCAGGGACAGCGAGTCGGCGAACAGCCCGCCGTGGACCCCGGGTTCGGTCCGCTCCAGCTCCTCCAGGATGGCGACCGCCTCCGCCACGGCGGCCAGCGACTCGGCCCGGCCGTTGTGCATCCGGGCCGCGTTGCCCAGCGCCATCGCGAGGTCACGGCGGTGGACCGCCGGATTGGCCGCGGCCAGCCGGCGGTAGAGCGCCACCGCCTCCTGGATGCTCCTGAGCGCCCGGCGGTGCTGGTTGCGCGCCGACTGACGACGGGCCAGGTTGTTGACCGCCTGGGCGAGTCCGTGGGTGTGGTCGGCCTGGTCCGCCGCGACCAGTCGGCGGTAGAGGGACACCGAATCCTTGGTGACGTCCAGGGCCTCGGCGTGCCGGCCCAGCCGGGACAGCACCACGCCGAGCTGGCTGAGCGCGTTGGCGAGCTGCGGCCGGAAGGAGTGGTCCGCACGGGCGAGCTGCCGGTGCAGGTCGACGGACTCCCGGGTCACGGCGACCGCCTCCTGCGGGCGGCCGAGGCCCCACAGCGCGGTGCCGAGGCCGAGCAGGGTGGCGCCGAGCGGCGCGGTGAACGGCGCCGTCACGGCCTGCCCGCGCCCCAGGTCGACCGCCTCGGAGGCGGTGCTCAGGCACTCGTCCCAGCGGCCCAGTTTGGACAGCGCCTCGCAGCGGAGCACCAGGACGTAGGCGAGTACGGCCGCCGTCTCCCGGTCCGCGGGGCGGCTGCCGCCGGTGCGCCCCCGCAGGAGTACGGCCGTCTCCTCGGTCGCCGTCAGGGCTTCCTCGTAGCGGCCGGCGAGCACCAGCCGGGCGCACCGTTCGAAGGCGGCCGGTACGGTGCCGGACGGCGCGGCGTGATCGGACGGCGCGGTGGCGTCGGACGGTACGTCCTGCGGTGCTGGCTGCTCGGTGCCCGGTATCTCCTCGGACATGGCCCTCCCTGGCTCCGGGAGCGGCCGCCGGGTGGCCGAACCGCCGCTCACTGAAGGGAACTGACGGTTCGTCGCGTCACCGCCGGGCAGGCCCGGCGGTCCCCTCAGTATGCCCGGCCGGGCCGCCCCCGTACCGCCGAACGGCCGACTCCGACGATCGGCGCGCACCGGTGCGGGGCGGCGCCGGAGAAGGTCACGCCGACGCCCCGGCAACGGCGCCGGGGCGGGTCACGCGGTCACCTTGGCGAGGAAGGCGGCGAGGTTGGCGATCGTGCGCCCGATCTTCTCCTCCAGCGTGAGCGACTCGTGCAGCTTGGTGCCGACCTCCTTCTTGCCGCGCACGTACAGCGAGCAGGCGAGGTCGGAGCACATGTACGCCCCGACCGAGTTGCCCTGCTTGCCGGCCTTCCCGGCGCGGGCCGCCACCAGCAGCGAGACGCCCCCGGTGTGCGTGGTGACGCACAGCGAGCAGAGGCTGCGGCGGGCCTGCCAGGAGGCGGCGCCGGAGGAGCGCAGCGCGACCGCCACCGTGCGGCCGTCGATCACGGCGGCGAGGTAGGCCCGGTCGGGGGCCTGCGGGTCGCGCCAGCCGAGGAAGTCCAGGTCCTCCCAGGGCTGCTCGGCCAGGTCGCGGGGGACGTTCAGACGCGAGGCCTCACCCTTGGTGCAGTTGACGAAGGCGGCGCGGATCTCGGGTTCGGTCAATGGCTTCATAGGAAGCAACGTAATTTACCTAGGCATCCTAGGCAAATGTATTATGGCCCCAGGTGAGCGAGAGGACGGGCATGGCACGGGTGGGACTGAACACCGAGCGGCTGACGGTGGCGGGGGCGGAGCTCGCCGACGAGGTCGGCTTCGACAAGGTGACCGTCTCCGCGCTCGCGCGGCGTTTCGGCGTCAAGGACGCGAGCCTCTACTCCCACGTCAAGAACTCCCAGGACCTCAAGACCAGGATCGCCCTGCTGGCCCTGGAGGAACTCGCCGACCGTGCCGCCGCCGCCCTGGCCGGCCGGGCCGGCAAGGACGCCCTGACGGCCTTCGCCGACGCCTACCGGGGCTACGCCCACGAGCACCCCGGCCGCTACGCCGCCGCGCAGCTGGACCTCGACCCGGAGACCGCCCGCACCAGTGCGGCCGTCCGCCACTCGCAGATGACCCGGGCCATCCTGCGCGGCTACCACCTCGCCGAGCCCGACGAGACGGACGCCGTCCGCCTGCTAGGCAGCACCTTCCACGGCTATGTCGCCCTCGAACGCTCCGGCGGGTTCCAGTACACCCCCCGCACCGCCGAGGACAGCTGGACCCGGATCCTGGACGCCCTCGACGCCCTGCTGCGGGCCTGGCCCACCGGCTGACCCTTCCGGCGGCCGACTGCCGGTCGCGCCGTCGTCGGACGCGCCGCCGCCGGGCGACCGGTCAGGCCGGTCAGGCCGGTCAGGACGGCTCCGGCGGCACACGGCGGCGGCGGGCGACCGCCACCGCGGACGCCACCGCGCCGACGGCCAGCAGGGCCGAGGCCGTCAGGGTCGCGCCGTCGGGACGGACGAGCGACTGGCCGCGCAGCGCCTGCCAGGTCAGTATCGCCAGCACGCCCGCGAAGGTCCCGCCCGCCACCAGGACCAGGCGCAGGCGCGTCCGTTCGTCGGCCAGCCACGGGAACCGGCGGGACAGGGCGGCCAGCAGCCAGGCGAAGAGCGGGACGGCCTGCAGCGCGTGCATGCCGACGAAGTGGGGGACGCGCAGGTCGCCGCCGGTACTGCTCCAGCCGGTGACGGCGATGCCGGGCGAGCCGTCGGCGACACCGACACCGTGCGCCCCCACCACGCCCACGGCGGCCCCGCCGCGCATCGCTTCGAGCTGGGCGGGCGTCGGACCGGTCATGAGGAAGCCGAGCGCCATGCCCACCACCGCGAGCAGCAGGCCGAGCCGGACGGACCAGGTCGCCGCACGGTCCCCGGTCCGCTCGCGGAACGACCTGGCCGCGATGCCGAGGTTCGCCAGCCACAGCGTGACGATCGAGGCGGCCATCACGAACCAGAGGCCGGCGTCCAGCGGCGTGGCGACGTTGAAGTGGCTCCGCCTGCCGCGGAGCACCTGGCCGACGATCACCACCGTCTCGATCGCGTTCGCGGCGACGATCACCGTCCCGAGCCACCGGACCCAGCGGGGGGTGGTGCGCGCCAGGGACAGCATCCACGCGAGGGTCACCGAATAGACCGCGATGGAGAGCGAGAACTTGAAGGGCTTCAGCCAGATCGGTTCGCCGACCAGGATCCGGTCGTCGACCGCGAGCCCGACGGCGGACACCAGGGCGAGGGCCGCCGTCGCGGCGGCGAGCAGGACCAGCGGGCGGTGCCAGTGGCGGATCGTCATCATTTCCTCGGTGGGCGGGCAGTGGGCGGACGGCACCGCGTCGCGCTGCGCCACGCCGTGCTCGGAGTCGATGCGGCGAACGCGGCTTCGGCCTTCTCCCGACCTCGCCGCAGGATCTGCACGGCCCGACGGACCGACGGCCGGAGCCGGGCAGCCGGCGCTACCGGCCCAGCCGTGCGCGCCACCACTCGACGGTCGCGCCCAGCGCCTCGTCGACCGGGGTCGGCGCCTCGCCGAAGGTCGCGGTGTACGCCCGGGAGTCGACCACGAACGGCCGGTCGAACTGGTACCGCACCTCCCGCAGTTCCCCGAGCATCGGGTTGACCAGACCGGCCAGGTGGAGCGGCCACCAGGGGATCCGGCCGACCCCGGCCGGCGGCAGATCCGCCAGCCGGCACAGCCGCCCGACCGCGTCCCGGATCGGCAGCGGCGGCGCGGTGGGAACGTGCCAGGCGCGCCCCCAGGCCCGCTCGTCGGCGCCGAGCCGTACGAGCGCGCGGGCGATGTCGGGCACATAGGTGAAGCTGTGCGGCGCGTCCGGGTCGCCCATCACCCTGACCGCACGGCCGGCCAGGAGCGCGGGCATCATCCGCTGGGCGAGGTGGCCGTTACCGGTGACGCCGGGCCCGAAGAAGTCCGAGGCCCGCGCCTCCGCGACACGGATCCGGCCCGCCCGGTGCCGGGCCAGCGCGTCGCGCCACATGCCGACGCGGACCCGGGCCTTGGGGCCGGCGCCCGCGAGCGGCAGGTCCTCCGTCATGGGGACGTCGACGGGACCGTAGCCGTACAGGTTGCCCGTCGTCACCAGTACCGAGCCGGCGGACTCCGCCGCGTCGAGGAGCGCGTTCGCGATCGGCGGCCAGTCGGTGGGCCACCGGTGGTACAGCGGGCTCGCGCAGTTGTAGATCACCTCGGCGCCCCTGACGGCCCGCCCGAGCGCCGCCGTGTCGGTGACGTCGAGCGCCGTGCTCCCGTCGCCGCCGGAACGGCTCACGAGGACGACCTCGTGCCCCTGTTCCTCGAGCAGTCGTGCCGTGGTGGCGCCGACCGGGCCCTTGCCGATGACGATGTGCCGTGCCATGGAGGTCCTCCTGGAGAGTTGAGAGAGCAGTGCTCTCTCTTCGGGGAGGAGTGTTCTCGAAGCGGCCGGGAGAAGTCAAGAGCAGTGCTCTCGATTGTGCGCACTGCTCTTGAATGAGAGACTGCACGGCATGACGGCATCGCAGACCGCGCGGCAACTGGCCCGCGCCGAGCTCACTCGCGCGATCAAGGAAGCCGCCACCCGCCAGCTCGCCGAGACCGGGGCGGCCGCGCTTTCGCTCCGCGCGGTGGCGCGTGACCTGGGCCTGGCCTCCTCGGCGCTGTACCGCTACTTCCCCAGCCGGGACGCGCTGCTCACCGCGCTGATCATCGACGCGTTCAACGCGATCGGCGAGGCCGCGGAGTCAGGGGCGGCGGCCGCCGCTCCCGCCGGTCCGGGCGGCCGGTGGCTCGCCGCGTGCCGCGCGGTCCGCGCGTGGGCCCTGCTCCACCCGCACGAGTTCGCCCTGGTCTACGGCTCGCCCGTCCCCGGCTACCAGGCCCCCACCGACACGGTCGACCCCGCCACCCGGGTCACCCGTCTGATGGCCGCTCTTGTCGTCGAGGCGCACGCCTCGGGCCTCCTGCGACCCCCCGCGCGGCCGCTCCCCGGGCCGAGACTCGTCGCCCAGCAGGTGCTCGACAGTGCGGGCGGCGCACCGGCCGCACCCTACGCGGACCTGGTGGAACGGTCGCTGACCCTGTGGGTCTCGCTGATCGGCACGATCAGCTTCGAGCTGTTCGGCCATCTGAACAAGGTGATCACGGACTGCCCGGCGTACTTCGACGCCGCCATGACCGTCGCGGCCGAGGCGATCGGGCTCGATCTCCTGCCGCCTCCCCCCGGCGGGCCCCCGTCCTGACCCGGGAGGCGGCCGGGCGCTACGGAGCCGGCGACGCGGACGAGGGCGGGCTCCACCCGGCGCAGGCCGGTGGAGCCCGCCCTCGTCCGCGGACCCTCGGGTTCCCGGCCGGGGCGCGGGCGTGGGGGAATCCCGCGCCCCGGCCGGGGGTCTGTCAGCCGGTGACCTCGACGACCGAGGTGCGACCGGCCGGGACGGTCACCGTGGCGTAGGTGTACACCGTTCCGTCGACCGTGACGGTGCGGGCGGTCTGCGCGGCGCCGTCGACGGTGATGCCGCTGTGGACGCCGGTGAACCGGGCGGTCCAGGTCAGACTGCCGGCGGCGGAGGTGTTGGTCAGCGTCGACCGGGTACCGCCGTCGTGGCGCAGGGTCACCGTGCCGGTGCCGACGGGGACGGAGCTCAGCTGCAGCCACCCCATGCCGGCGGGCAGGCCGGAGGCGGTGGTGAGCGCCCGGCCGGCGGCGTCGGGCTGGACGCCCAGCAGACCCTGGACGGTCTGGCCGAGCAGGGTGAAGGCGATCTCCGGGTAGTCGCCGTTCAGGAAGCGCCCGGTGCTGTGCAGGGCGCCGGCCCGGTCGTAGACGTAACGCATCCACTTCCAGCCGTTGTCGGGCTGGTTGTGGGCGAAGAAGACGTCGGGCAGGTAGGTGGCGGCCTCCAGGTTCTCCGGCGCGCCGCTGCCGGAGGCCTGGGCGTCGATCCAGGCCAGGTAGTCGTTCTGCCGGGCACCCGGGTCCATGATCCCCTTGAGCGGGACGAACCAGGAGTTCTCCTTGCCCCAGTCGCTGTACGCGGTGCCGTTGACGTCGTAGGCGCGCACCACCCGGCCGGGGTTCGCCGGGTCCACGCTCCAGGTGGAGTTGAAGTAGGACTTCAGGGTGGCTGCCTTGGTGGTCAGCCCGGCGGCCGTGGCGGTGTCGCCCTTGGCGGTGGCCAGCGCGGCGGCGGACAGGTAGGCGCGGTACTGGGAGGCGATGGCGTCGCCGGACTCGGCGAGCGTGGCACCGTTCTCGTTGTAGCTGGCGACGCCCTGGAAGATGTCGCCGCTGGTGGCCTGGGCGACGGGGACGGAGCCGTTGTCGATCGGACCGGTGTGGCCGGTGATGTACGGACCCACGGTGCTCGCGACGAAGCCGGACATCGCCGGATCGTTCAGGTAGTCGGTGTCACCGGTCCAGCGGTACGCCTCGTCGATCTTCTGCGCCAGCTCGAACGCGGCGGGGAGCTCGCGGACGAACGAGGTCGGGCTGTGGTAGTCGATCGACAGCGGGGTCTTCGCGTCGAAGTTGACCGCCCAGTACGGCATGTGGTCCGGGGCGCCGGCCGCCGAGGAGGCGAAGGAGCGGAGCATCGTCTTGGTGGCCCCGTCGAGGCCGAGCAGGTGGGCGCCGACCACCTGGTGGGCGAAGTCCCGCGAGTAGAAGGCGGAGCGGTACGGGTAGCCGGCCCAGTAGGAGGCGGCCTGGACGCCCTGGCCGCTGCCGCCGGTGTTGCCCTCGTCCGCGTTGAGCGGACCGGTGGCGCCGGGCTGCGAGCTGAACGCGTTCGCCTTGGCCCGGGCCCACTCGAACATCGCCGTGACGGTGGCGTCGGAGGAGGTGATCCGCGGCGCGTTGGGGGCGGCGGGGGCCACGGTGACGTCGTCGACGTTGACCCAGCCGCCGGGCGCCGAGTCGACGGCCACGGTGACGGTGTCGCCCGCCGCCACCCGCACGCCGGACACCGTGTACTGGGCGTAGACGCGCTGCGAGGGGATCGTCACCGTGCCCGCGGTGGCGCCGTTGACCTGCACGGTCAGGGTGCCGCCGGCCGCGCCGGAGGCGATCCAGGCGCCGATGTCGTAACCGCCGGCCTGCGGCGCGGTGGTGCTCCGGCTGATCCGGTAGCCGGTGCCGGCGTCCAGGTAGGCGGCCCGCGAGCCGCGGTGCGCGTTGTTCCCGGCGGTGCCGGTGTGGGGGCCGAACGTCCAGCCGCTGCCGTTCTGTTCGAAGCCCGGGTCGCCGAACACCAGCGGGTCGGCCCGGGTCAGCAGCCACTGCTGATTGACGCCGCCGTGGCAGGTGTACTGCTGGATCCGCGCGTTCGGCGTGGGGGTGCCGTTCGGCAGGTCGAGGCAGAGCGCGCTGTTGGCGGGGTGGACCAGGAAGGCGCCGTTCGCCGCGCTCTCCAGGGTGAACTGCTCGTTGGCCGAGTCGTCGCAGGCGTACTCGATCAGCGCCGCGCCGGGGGCGGTGGAGGCGCCCTCGACGTTGAGGCAGGACTGCGGGGCGGAGCGGTCGGCTATCCGGTAGCCGCCGCGGCCGTTGGGGGTGAACTGCCAGCGCTGGCCGAGGAGGCCCTGGCAGGGCTGCTGCACGACCGGGGTGCGGTCGGTGCCGGCGGCCCACAGACCGCCCAGGCACTGGCCGCCGGCAACGGACGCGACGGTGTAGGCGGCTCCGGCGGCCACCGGCTCACCGGCGGCACGGGCCGCGCCGGCGGGGAGCAGGGTCAGGGCACTCGCGGCGAGGGAGACCAGGCCCAGGTGGGCGTGGACGCGGGGCGCGCTGCGACGGGGAACGGGGTGGGGCAACGTATCCTCCGACATCGTTGTGGAAGGGGCGCCCCCGGCGGCCTCAGGCAGGCGGCCGTCGGGGGTGGTGGGGGGCGGTCGTGCCGCGCACGACCACCTCCGGCTGGAACATCAGTTCGCCGACCGGGACCTGGTGGCCCGACAGCAGACCGACCAGGGCCCGGGCGACCTCGGCGGCCAGCCGGTCGACGGGCTGGCGCACCGTGGTCAGTGGGGGATCGGTGAACTCCATCAGGGGGCCGTCGTCGTAGCCGATCACGGAGACGTCCTCGGGGACGGACAGGCCCTGCCGGCGGATCGCCCGGATCGCGCCGAGCGCCATCTGGTCGCTGGCGGCGACGATCCCGGTGACGCCTCGGGCGAGCAGCTGCTCGGCGGCGAACTGGCCGCCCTCGACCGAGTAGGTCTGGTGCACCACGAGCTGCTCGTCCTCGCCGAGGCCGAGCGCCGTCATCGCGGCCCGGTAGCCGGCCACCCTCCGGTCGGTGGGGCGGTTGCCGACCGGTCCGGCCGCCATCGCGATCCGGCGGTGGCCGAGCCCGTGCAGATGGCGCACCGACAGCTCGGCCGCGTAGGCGTCGTCGGTGGAGAAGGCGACCGAGGGGCTGTCCTCGAACCGGCCGTTGATGCAGACATAGGGGACGGGACGGTGTTCCAGCAGCTGGAGCACCTCGGGGTCGAAGTTCTCCAGGGTGTTGCTGGCGGAGCAGAACACTATTCCGCTGGCGCCGAGGTCCAGCAGGGACTTCAGGAAGTCCCGCTCCTGGACGCCGCCCGGCAGCGCCGGGCAGACCACGGCCCGCAGGCCGTGCGGGGCCAGCGCGAGGCCGATCCGCTCCGCCATCGCGCCGAAGATCGGGATCGACAGCCCCGGGGTGATCACCCCGACGATGCCGCCGGAGGCGGTGCCGCGCTCGTAGCCGACCTCTTCCATGGCGCGCTCGACCAGCTGACGGGTCTTCTGCGAGACGCCGGCCTTGCGGTTGAGCACCCGACTGACGGTGGCCACGCTGACACCGGCGTGCTGCGCGACCTCGGTGATCCCGATTTTCTCGTGCTCCACTTCCCTGCCCCCAATGCGTTGATCGTTTGGCCGGTCGGCCGTAACTATGTCATCCCGTGGCCTCGGTGACGTCGCACAGACCGCCGGCCGGGACGGCGACCGAGTGCAGGCCCGCCGCGAGGTCCAGCAGCAGCTCGGGACCGGGGCGGCCGGCCGCGTCGTGGGGCTGGATGCGGACCCTGCGGGCGGGCCCCCCGACCTCCAGCAGCAGCCGGCCGGCGGTCGAGGCGTTCACCAGGGTGAGGTCGCGCCAGAGGCCGGTGGGCAGGGTGACCGGTCGCTCGTCGTAGGCGGTGACCACCCACTGCTCCCCGTGCCGGGCGGTGACCTGCGGGTACAGCTCGTCCGGACGGCCGGGCTCGTAGTGGCCGCCGGTCAGGGCGGGTGCGAGCCGGCGCCAGGTGGCCAGCCAGAACGCCAGCGCCTCCCGGTGCGCGGCGGGGAGTCCGGTGAGCCGGGCGGAGATCTGCGGCACCGAGTGGAGCGCGCCGTGGACCTGCCGGGCGAGCACCTCGGGCGGGCCCTGCGGGTCCCACATCAGCATGTCGGAGTGGACGGCGCCGCCGGGGGCGAGCATGGCGATGTCCAGGGTGCGGACCCGGTTGGCCACCGCGTCGGCCGGGCAGTCGATCGCGCGCAGCAGATTGCCGTAGGCGGTCATCGCCGGGCCGGTGTAGCGCTGGCGCAGCTCGATCACGAACTCGTCGCCCCGCAGCTCCCGGAGCTCCTCGCGGAGCAGGCCGAGCAGCAGGGCCATCGCCTCGCCGACGTCGGCGACGAAGCCCGGGCCGGCGTCCTCGGGCACGGGGGCCGCGCCGTAGGCCACGGCCTCGTCCAGGAAGTCGATCTTCAGCCCGTCCAGGCCGTAGTCGGCGACGGCGTCGCGGCAGACCCGGACGACGTGCTCGCGGACCTCGGCGTGGCGCGGGTCGAGGATCCGGCAGTCCAGCCGGTGCACGTAGTGCGGGGCGTACCGGGCCCAGTCGCGGTGGGCCTCGGCCCGCGCCCCGAGCAGCAGCGGGGCGATCCAGGCGGTGTAGCGCAGGCCGGCCGCCCGGACGGTCTCGACGTGGGCGCGCAGGTCGGGGAACTTGACCGGGTCGGCGGTCCAGTCGCCGCAGCCCGCGTAGCCCCGGCCGTCGCCGTGCCGCTGCCAGCCGTCGTCCAGGAAGAGCTGCCCGCAGCCGAGTTCGGCCGCGAGCACGGCCTCCCGCTCGACCCCGGCGGCGGTCACGTCCTGGGCGAAGGCGTACCAGGTGGAGTACACCGGGGTGCGGCCGAAGTCGGGCGTGGGCATCGGGGCGCCGCCGGGCAGGGCGGCGAACCACTCCCGCAGGTCGCGCAGGGCGGCGGCCAGGGTCGCGCCGGGCGCGGCGAGCCGCAGCCGGAAGCTCTCCCCCGCGGCCAGCGGGAAGCGCAGCCAGACGCCGAAGCGCTTGTGCTCCTCGCTGACGCCGAACCGGACGGCGGTCTGGCGGACGGTGCGGTCGGCCGCGAAGGCGAGCAGGGTGCGCCCGGCGGTGTCGTACAGGCAGCCCACCGGGGCGGAGTCCACCAGGGAGACCGGGCGCCAGGGCGACCAGTCGGCGGGCAGGGTGCGCTCCCAGCCGGCGTTGGGGTGCCAGAAGCCGGCCGCGTCGCCGAGCGGGACGTCCAGGCGGACGGTCACCTCGGTGTCGGCGGTGGCGGTGATCCCGGCGCTGTTCCAGGCGGTGTCGTCGGCGCCGTGGGCCGTGGTGTCCGTGGCGTCGGCCCCGGTGGCCGTGGTGTCGGCCCCGTGGGCCGTCTCGACGGTGCCGGGCGTGGCCTGGACGGTGATCCGGGCGCCCTGCAACAGCAGTTCGTGCGCACCGCCCTCCCACTGGTCCGGGGTGAAGGTGGGCAGCGCGGCGAGGTCGATGGAGCCGGTCTGCACGGCGGGCCTCTCTCGGGTCGGGGTCGGGGCGGGGACGGGAGTACTACCGGGGGTGCCGGTGCCGGGCGCTGCGGTGGTCGTCACTGCTTGACGGCCCCGGCGAGCATCCCGGAGACGAAGTGCTTCTGCAGGAACAGGAAGAGCACGGCCATCGGGACCGCCGCGACGGCGGTGCCGGTGAGCAGCTGGCCGTAGTCGACGTCGGAGCTGCCGGTGAGCGCCGCCAGGGCGACCGGGATGGTGTACGAGGCGGGGTCGCGCAGCGCGATCAGCGGCCACAGGAAGTCGTTCCACTGGAACAGGAACAGGAACATGGCGAGCGCCGCGAGCGCCGGACGCATGGTCGGCAGGGCGATCCGCAGGAAGAGCCGCAGCTCGCCGCAGCCGTCGATCCGGCCGGCCTGGAGCAGTTCGTCCGGCAGCGAGCCCATCGACTGGCGCATCAGGAAGATGCCGAACGGCAGCGCCAGGTTGGGCAGCAGCACGGCCTGGTAGGTGTTGAGCCAGTCCAGGTTCACCATCATCTTGAACAGCGGGACGATGGTGAGCTGGGTCGGCACCACCAGGGCGAGCAGCAGCACGGAGAACATCAGGCCCTGGCCGCGGAAGCGGAACTTGGCGAAGCCGTAGCCGGCCAGGGTGCAGACGATCCCGCCGAGCACGGTGTAGGTGACCGACAGCATCAGGGAGTTGAGCACCACCCGGCCGAAGCCGACGGACTCCTCCAGGTGGCCGAGGTTGGTGCCCAGCTCGCCGCCCGGCAGCAGCTGCGGCGGTCGGCCGAAGATGTCGTGCGAGGTGTGGGTGGAGGCGATCGCGAGCCAGTACAGCGGGGCGACCGTGAACGCGAGCAGCGCGAGCATCCCGGCGGTGAGCAGCACCTGGCCGCGTCGGGACGCGCGGAACGCGGGGCTGGTGGTGGCCGGCATCAGTCCTCCTCCTTGGCGAGCTTGACCTGGACGAGGCCGAACAGCGAGATGATCAGGACCAGCGCGTAGCCGATGGCGGACGCGTAGCCGAAGTCGAAGTACCGGAAGCCGGTCTGGTACAGGTACACGCCGATGGTGGTGGTGGCGTTGTCGGGGCCGCCGCCGGTCATGATGAACGGCTCGTCGAACAGCTGCAGGGTGCCGATGGTGGACAGCACCACGGTCAGCAGCAGGGCGGGGCGCAGGCCGGGCAGGGTCACGTGCCAGAACCGGCGCAGCGGGCCGGCGCCGTCGACGGCGGCGGCCTCGTGGTGCTCGGCCGGGATCGACTGGAGCCGGGCGAGGTAGATGACCGCGTTGTAGCCGGTGTAGTGCCAGGTCAGCGCGAGCATGATGGACACCCGGGCCCAGAACGGGTCGTTGAGCCAGTGCACCTCGGGCAGACCGACCAGCTGGAGCAGCCAGTTGACGGCGCCGGAGTCCTGGTTGAGCAGGGCTCCCATCATCAGGCCGTAGGTGACCAGGCCGGTCACCACCGGCAGGAAGAATCCCAGCCGGAACAGCGGCTTCCAGCGCAGCAGCGCCGAGTTGAGCGCCACGGCCAGGCCCAGTGCGAGCGCGAGCATGACCGGGACCTGGACCACCAGGATCAGCGCGGTGTTGCCGAGGGCCTTCCAGAACAGCGGGTCGTGCAGCAGCCGTTCGTAGTTGCCGAGGCCGGTCCAGGTCTGGGTGGTGCCCTCGGTCCGGTACAGGCTGAGGACGAAGGACCACACCACCGGGTAGAGCCGGAAGGCGGCGAAGAGCGCGAGGGCGGGGAGGACGAAGAGGTACGGCGCCAGGCGGGCGCCGCCGCCCCGGCCCGCCCGCCGGCGGGCCGGGGCGGCGGCGGGTCCGGGGTGGGGTCCGGCTCCCGCCCTCGCCGGTGCGGCGGTCGTCATGCCTGGGCCCTCAGGGTCTGCTGGACGAGCTGGTCGGCGGCGGCGCGCAGCACGGTCGCCGGGTCGGCGCCCTGGAGCAGGACCTTGGTCTGGGCGTCGCAGACGACCTTCAGCGCCCGGGCGTAGTCGGCGGTGTAGTTGGTCGGCACGGATGGCTTGGAGAGCTCCTCCAGGAGCACCTCGGCGTACTTCTGGCCGCCGAAGAAGGCGCTCTCGGTGTGGAAGGCCGGGTCGTCGTAGGCCTTGAGCAGGGCCGGGAAGATGCCCTTGTTCTGGTAGATCGGGACCTGGGACTCGGGGCGGGTGAGGGCGAACTCGGCGAAGGCGAACGCCGCCCGCTGGTTCTTGCTGGATCCGGCGACGGCCAGGTGGGTGGAGTTGACGATCGCGGAGCGCGAGCCGCCGGGGGTGACGGCCGGCGGGAGCATCAGGCGCCAGTTGCCGCTCTGGTCGGCGGCGAGGGACTCCATGTAGCCGCCGTACCAGGCGGGGTTGGGGCAGACGGCGACCTCGCCGGCCTTGACCGCGGAGTCGTAGCCCGGCGCGCCGGGCGAGCCCTGGACGTCGAGCAGCAGCCCGGCGTCGTTCATCTCCTTGATCAGGGTGAGCGCCCGGACGGCCTCCGGCGAGTTGATGGTGATCTTGCCGTCGATGTTGAAGTAGAAGGTGCCCTGGAGCTGGAGCAGCAGCTGGAACAGGTTGGCCGAGTCGGCCTGCGAGGCCGAGCGGTCCACGGCCAGCAGCGCGGTGCCGGTGGCCTCCTTGACCTTCTTGCCCGCGGCTATGACGTCGTCCCAGGTGGCGAGCGAGGCGGCGTCGACGCCGGCCTTCTGGAAGAGGTCGGAGCGGTAGAAGAAGCCGCTCGCGTTGGCCTCCCACGGCAGGGCGTAGACCTTGGACTGGCGGGAGACGGTCTGCCACAGGCCCGGCGCGAAGGCGGTGGAGTACTTGTCGGCGCCCAGTGCGCCGAGGTCCGCGAGGCCGCCGGGGAACTTCTCGATGTAGCCGGGCAGGTAGTCGACGCCGATGTGCAGGACGTCGGCGAGGCCCTGGCCGCCGGCGGCCATGGCGATGGTGATCTTGTCCCAGATCGCCGGGTTGCCGATGTCCTGGACGGTCACCTTGACCTTGGGGTGGACGGCGTTGAAGGCCGGGACCAGGGCCTTGAGCTCGGCCGCCGGGTTCTTCCAGCTCCACACGGTGACCGAGCCGGACAGCTCGCCGGAACCGCCGGAGTCTCCCCCGCCGGAGTCCGAACCGCCGCACGCGGCCAGGACCGAACCCCCGCCGGCGGCCACCGCGGCCGCGCCGATCCCCTTGAGGAATCCGCGCCGGCTCGGCCCGCCCACGATTCTGCCACTCATGTCCGGAGCTCCTTCGCTCTGCTCGGGACCGCGCCGCACACGGCGGTCCCGACCGACTGCGACGCACCACCGATCGGTGCCGCCGCCGTTCCGCTGATCGCGGGAACGGGAGTGAATCTAGCCAGCCCATGGAGGGTTAACAACAGTTTTCGAAAGTTTTTCGTCGTGCAGAGCGAAAACGTTACAACGTGACGACGGAGCCCGGTCCGGACATGCCGAAGCCCGTGCCGCCGGTGGTCGGCGGCACGGGCTTCGCAGGTCAGCGCGGTGGGAGCCGGGTGGTGCCGAACCGTCGGCGGTAGTCGGAGGGGGTGGTGCCGAGGTGGTGGGCGAAGGCCCGGCGCAGGCTCTCGTCACTGCCCAGACCGCTGCGCCGGGCGGCCGCGGTGACACCGAGACCGTCCAGCAGCAGCTGCTGGGCGCGCTCCAGTCGCACCCGCTCGACCCAGCGGGCCGGGGTGGTACCCAGCTCGGCCCGGAACAGCCGGGTCAGGTGACGGGTGCTGACCGCCGCGGCGGCGGCCATCGCGGGCAGGCCGTGGTCGGCCGCCGGGTCGGCCAGGACGGCATCGGTGACGGCACGCAGCGGCTCGCCCCGGACCGGCGGGCCCGCCGCGGCGGTGGCGAACTGGGACTGGCCGCCGGGGCGCCGCATGAACATCACGAGTTCGCGGGCGACGCCCCGGGCGGCGTCGGCGCCGTGGTCGTCCTCGACCAGGGCGAGGGCGAGGTCGATGCCCGCGGTGATGCCCGCGCTGGTGTGGAAGCGGCCGTCGCGCAGGTGCAGCGCGTCGGGCTCCACGCGCACCTCGGGGTGGCGCCGGGCCAGCGCGGCGGCGTGCCGCCAGTGGGTGGTGGCGCGGCGGCCGTCCAGCTGTCCCAGCGCGGCCGGGACGAAGGCGCCGCTGCAGACCGTGGCGACCCGGCGGGCCCGCGCGGTGAGCTCCCCGGCCGCGGCGAGGAGTTCCCGGCCGGGCCCCCGGGTGGCGAGGTGCTCGGCCCCGGCGATCACCAGGGTGTCCAGCGGGCCCGCGTCGGCCGGGGCGACGGTCCCGGCCAGGGCGACACCGTTGGCGGCGGTGACGGTGCCGCCCAGGGGCGAGACCAGGACGGTCGGGTACGGGTGACCGAGCGCACCGGCCTGGTGGAAGACCTCCAGCGGACCGCTGAGGTCGAGCAGGGTCAGCTCGTCGAACACGAGGAACGCGACCCGGCCGGCCGGGCCCCGCCCCGTCATGTCCGGATCCGTGGTGCAGAGGGCAGAAAGGACATGGCACCAGGCTACGCCGCCGCGCGAGAGTGGAGGAGTCCACCGAGGTGCCTTCGAAGCACCGAAGGTCCGGAAGTTCCCGAACTTCCGGACGTAGCAAGGGAATGGGGAAGTCGAGATGATCGAGACCATCGCCGGAGTCCGGGTCCCGGACAGCGCCCTGGCCCGGCAGGCGACCGAGCTGGTGCGGGACGCCGCCTCGCCGCTGCTGTTCGACCACTCCCGCCGGGTGTTCCTGTTCGGGGCGCTGCGCGGCGCCGAACAGCGGCTGGACTTCGACCCCGAGCTGCTCTACGTCGGGGCGATGTTCCACGACCTCGGGCTGACCGCGCGGTTCGCCCGGACCGACCGGCGGTTCGAGATCGACGGCGCCGAGGAGGCGCGGCGGTTCCTGCACGCCCACGGCATCACCGGCGAGCCGGCCGACCGGGTGTGGACGGCGATCGCCCTGCACACCACCCCGGAGGTCCCGTTGCACATGGCACCCGAGATCGCGCTGGTCACCCGGGGTGTGGAGCTGGACGTCCTCGGCATCGGCTACCACGCCGTGAGCGACGAGCAGCGCGCCGCCGTCACGGCCGCGCACCCCCGGCCGGACTTCAAGAACCGGATCCTCGCCGCGTTCACCGAGGGCATCAGGGACCGCCCGGCCACCACCTTCGGCAACGTCAAGACCGATGTCCTGGCGCACTTCGTCCCGGGCTTCGAACGGGGCGACTTCGTCGAGGTGATCCTCGGCTCGGACTGGCCCGAGTGAGGCCGGCGCCCGCAGGGTGAGCCGGGCGGAGCCCCGGGGCGCCCGCGCCGGTCCCCGCCTCACCCGCCCCGGGTGGTGCGCGCCCGGGCGGCGGGCGTCACCGTGGGCCACGGGGGGTCGGACCCCGGTGCCCGGTGGCCCGGTCGGCTCGCACTCCGGAGGCAGGCGATGGACGACTACCCACTGCTGAACATCTTCCTCACGACCATGTGGATCTTCCTGTGGATCCTCTGGTTCATGCTCCTGTTCCGGGTGTTCGGGGACCTCTTCCGGGACGACTCGGTCGGCGGCTGGGGCAAGGCCGGCTGGTGCGTACTGCTGATCCTGCTGCCGTTCCTGGGCGTGTTCGTCTACCTGATCGCCCGGGGCAAGGGCATGGGGATGCGGGAGGCGGCCCGGGTGAAGCAGGCGGACGCCGAGTTCCGGGACTACGTGCGGGACGCGGCCGGGTCCGAGGCCAAGAAGCCCAGCGCCGCCGAGGAACTCGCCCGGCTGGCCGAGCTGCGGCGGGACGGCTCCATCACGGAGGACGAGTACCAGCGCGCCAAGGCGCTCGTGCTGGAGTGACCGGGGACGGGCCCGGAGTCCGGCGCCCGGTCCGTCAGGGGCCCTGGGCCGTCACGGTCGGGGGACCCGGCGGTGCGGGCGGCACCGGCGGGGTCGGCGGCCCCGGGGGCGGCCCGGGGGCGGGCGGCGGCTCGGCCGGAGCGGCGGTCCGGTAGGCGGGGGCGAGGAACTCCCGGACCGCGAACGCCGCCAGCACGACCACGGCGAACCAGAACACCACCATCGCCGTCGGGTGGTCCCAGAACGCGAACAGCACGGCGGCGACGACCAGGATCGCCACGCCCGTCCAGCGCTTGTAGCGGCGGACGAAGCGCTCCGCCGGACCCGCCCGGAAACCCGCCGAGTCGGCCGCCGAACGCAGCGCCGCCACCCCGTGCCCGGCCACCGAACGCACGGTGACGGCGGCCCTCGAGGGGCCGACGAGGAACGCGCCGAGCGCCACCACCAGGGCCAGGAAGCCGACCACCCGCACCGAGGTGCGCAGATAGGTCACCAGCGCGTCGTAGACGGCGCCGGCCGCGGCGGGCGAGGCGTCGGTGGGCAGGTGGTCCAGGAAGTAGGAGCGGAACACCGTCAGGGCGAGGCCGAGCAGCAGCATCGCCGCCGCGATGCCGAGAGCGGCGCCGGCCAGCGCGCGGCGGCGGTTGACGGCCGTGAACACCGCGCCCGCCGCGACCAGGACCGTGATCACCGGCATCCACCAGCCGAGGATCTCCAGCAGCCGGAAGCCGCCGCGGATCTTGGCGAGGTCGGGCGAGGAGAACACCACGAACTCGGTGTGCACCTCCGGGATCTTGGCGGCGGGCGCGAACCCGGCCTGGACCAGGGCGGTCTTCACCCGGTCCACCATCGGCCCGATGTCGATCACGACCTCGTCGTTCTTCAGCACCACCGCGCCACCGCCCTCGCCGGTCAGGGCCTTGACCATGGTGGCGTGCCCGGCCCGGACCGCCTCCTCCCAGACGGTGGCGAAGGCGTCGCTGGTGACCACCCGCTCGGCGGCGGCGTGCACCAGGTTCGTCAGCGCCCCCTCCAGCGGGCCGGTCAGACCGCCCAGCAGCTGGGCCAGCCGGGGCGGCACACCCTGCTCGGCGGCGGCCTGGGACAGGTCGTTCACCAGGGACTTGACGTCGACCTGCTCGGTCGCGGCGTCGGTGATCCGGTTGGCCAGGGCGTTCTGCACGTCGGGGTTGTGGGCCAGCGGCGCCATGGTGGCGACGAACCGGTCGGTGTCGGTGATCTCGTCGTGGGCCCAGACCGCGACGACCGCCAGCAGCGACAGCACCGACGCGACCACCACCAGGACCACCGAGCCGGTGGTGCGCAGCCGGTGGTGCTCCTTCCTGGTCCGGGCGTCCGCCTCCAGCTCGGCGACCCGGCGGTGCAGCGCGTCCAGTTCGACGCTGTCCGGGCGGCCGGGCTGCGCGGGGCCTGGCTGCGCGGGGCCGGGCTCGGTCGGTGGCATGGGCGGGACTCCTCGTCCTGGGCGGCCCGGGGTCAGGGGGCGCCCCGGGCGGACCGGTGGCGCCGGGAGGCGCGAACACCGGTGCACCCAGCCAAGGGCCCGGCGCGGCGCTCGGCGAGCAGGGCTGACCCAGCGGGGTGACCCGGGGCGGTACCGGGCGCCGCCCGACGGCCGGTACCGGAGCCCCGCAACTCCGTAACTCCGGCACCCCGGCGATCCGCTGCTCCGGCAACCCGGCACCCCGCTTCACCGTCACCCCGAACAGGTGAGCCGGTGGCCCGGGACGGCGGGTTAGCGTCGCTCCGGGTAGGTGTCCGGGCGGCGCCCGGACCGGCCCCCGACCGGCGCCCCCGACCGGCCGGACCGCACCCGCACGCCAGGAGGAGCCGACGTGAGCAACGCACCCGATGCGCCCGGTGGGGCGGACGAATCCGAACCGGTGGACCTCGGCCCCATCGACTACCTGGTGATCGCGTTCCCCGGCAGCCACCTCAGCGGCGAGGGCCTGCCGCTGCTCGTCGACCTGGTCGATCGCGACATCGTCCGGATCCTCGACCTGATCTTCGTCCGCAAGGACGAGGACGGCACGGTCACCGCCGTCGAACTGGCCGACGTGGACGGCGACGGGGTCCTCGACCTGACGGTCTTCGAGGGCGCCTCCTCCGGTCTGCTCGGGGACGCCGACGTCACCGAGGCCGGCCTGCTCCTGGAGCCCGGCGACTCCGCCGTGGTGCTCCTCTACGAGAACCGGTGGGCGGCCCCGCTGGCCGCCGCCCTGCGGCGGGCGGACGCCCGCATGGTCGCCAGTGGCCGCGTCCCGGTCCAGGACCTCCTGGAGGTGCTGGACGCGCTGGAGGAGCTCGACGCCACCGGCTGACCCCGCCCGGCCCCACCCCCCGGCCCCACTCCACCCCCGATCTCCCTCACCCCAGGCAGGAAGCCATGCCCGGACTGCTACGTGGCGTCGCCCGCACCGCGGTCGTCGCCGGAACGGCCACCGCCGTCTCCAACCGAGTCTCCCGTCGCCAGGCCGGCCGCTGGGCGAGGCAGGAGTCCTACGCCGAACCCGCCCCCGCCGCCCAGGCCGCGCCCCCGCCGGTCGCCGCGGCGCCCGCCCCGGCGACCATGGAGGAGAAGCTGGACCAGCTCAAGGACCTCGCGACGCTCAAGGAGCAGGGGGTCCTCACCGAGGAGGAGTTCGCCGCGCAGAAGGCCCGGATCCTCGGCAGCTGACCATGGCGAACCGCTGGAAGCCCCTCGTCGTCCTCGGCACCGCCCAGTTCCTGATGGTGCTGGACGCCTCGGTGATGAACGTCTCGATCAGCCAGCTGGTCGAGGACTTCGACACCGAGGTGACCGCCATCCAGGCCGTCATCACCCTGTACACCCTGGTGATGGCGGCCTTCATGCTGACCGGCGGCAAGATCGGCGACATGTACGGGCGCCGCCGGGTCTTCGTGATCGGCCTGGCCGTGTACGCGGTCGGCTCGGGGCTGACCGCGGTGGCGCCCACGGTCGGGGTGCTCGCCCTCGGCTGGTCGGTCATCGAGGGTCTGGGGGCGGCCCTGGTGCTGCCCGCGCTCGCCGCCCTGGTGGCCGGCTCCTACTCCGGCCGCGACCGAGCCGTCGCCTACGGCGTGATCGGCGGCCTGGCGGGTGCGGGCATCGCGGTGGGCCCGCTGCTCGGCGGCTGGGTGACCACCTATCTGACCTGGCGGCTGGTGTTCGCCGGCGAAGTGGTGCTGGTCGTGACGATCCTGCTGCTGATGCGCTGGATACCGGCGCAGCCCCGGCCGACCGACCCGCCCCGGCTGGACCTGCTCGGCGTCGTGCTGTCCGCCACGGGCCTGGCCCTGATGGTGCTGGCCGTACTGCAGAGCGGCACCTGGGGCTGGGTCCGGCCGCGCAACCCGCCGTTCACCGTGCTCAGCTTCGCGCCGACCCTGTTCCTCGTCGCCCTCGGCGCCGCTCTGACCTACGCGTTCTGCGTCCACGAACGCCGGCGCGAGAGCCGGGGCCGCACGCCCCTGGTCTCGCTCGACCTGTTCGGCAACCGGACGCTGCGTTCGGGGCTGATCACCCTGTTCAACCAGAACACCGTCCTGCTGGGCCTGTTCTTCGTCATCCCGCTCTACCTCCAGGTCGTGCAGGGCCTGAACGCCTTCGAGACCGGCCTCCGGCTGCTGCCGGTGTCCGTGACGATGCTCGGCGCCTCGATGTCGGGCACCCTGCTGCTGCGCTTCGCCTCGCCCCGCACCGTCGCCAGGGCGGGTCTGCTGGTCCTGCTCGCCGCCACGCTGTGGCTGATCACGGCCATCGGACCGGACCTGCACGGCGCCTCCTTCGCCGGGGCGATGGCCCTGCTCGGCGTCGGGATGGGGATGCTCGCCTCGCAGCTCGGCAACACGGTGCAGTCCAGCGTGCTGCCGGAGGAGCGCAGCGAGGCCGGCGGACTGCAGTACACCTCGCAGAACCTCGGTTCCTCGCTCGGCACGGCGCTGATCGGGGCGATCCTGATCGGCGCCCTCGCGACCTCCGTGACCAGCCAGATCGAGAGCGACCCCCGGGTCTCGGGGGCCGTCGCGCAGCAGACCGCCGTGCATGTGGAGGCCGGCCTGTCCTTCGTCCCGGCCGACCAGGTGGCCGCCGCGCTGGCGGCGCGTCCGGACGTGCCGCCGGCGGAGGCGGCGGCCGTGGTGGAGAACTACCAGGACGCGCAGATCGACGGTCTCAAGGCCGCCGTGCTCGCCTGCTCCTGCATCACGGCCGGCGCGCTGCTGTTCACCGGCCGTCTGCCCGGCACCCGCCCGGGCCCGCGAACGGGCACGTGAGCGAGCGGCTGGACGGGCGCGGGAACGCGGGTGCGGACGAGCGCCCGGCCGTCCCGCCGAACGGGTGACGGGACCGCCCTGCCCCGGTGGCGCCGGTCAGTGGCCGACGACGACCTTGGCCGCGACGATGACCAGTCCCAGGACCAGGCTGACGGCGCCCTCGGCGACGACCTGGCGCGGTCGGGCGCCGGCCCGGTGGGCGCCCAGGGCGGCCCAGGCCACCTGCTGGGAGACCGCGACCGCCAGCGCGAGCCAGGCGTTCTCCCCCGCGCCCAGCCACGGGCTGACCAGGACCGCCAGCGCCGGCAGCGCCGCCGCCTCGACGATCGGCCACTCGTGCCGGCCCACCCGGCGCACCTGGCGGAACGTCACGTCCTTCCCCGCCTCCCGCTGGCCGGCGACGTGCGCGTAGACATGGGCGGCCCAGAAGACCAGCCCGGTGATGACCAGCAGCAGGACGAGCGACAGCCTCGGGTGGGACTCCTGCGCGCTGGACGCGGCGATCACGGAGGCCGCCAGCATCGAGCCGTAGACCGCGCCCGCGTAGTCGGTCCGCTTCTCCGGTGCGGCCGCGCCCGGTCCGGGCGGGCCGGGGGCGCGGCGACGGGGTGCCGGTCCGGGGTCGCTCACGGCGGCCTCCTGGGGGCTGTGCTCGGCCGGCGCGCCGAGTCCTTGCCGCGATCCTCGCCGCTCCCCGCCCGCCCGGCCACCTCCGGCCGGCCGGCGGGCGGGGCACCGGTGCCGACCTGCCCGGCCCGGGTCGGCACCCGGCTCGGCCCGGGTGGGCACGCGGCTCGGATGGCACCCGGCCTCGGGGCCGTACTACGGTCGAAGGGACGTTCCCCCCGGCGGTCCGGCGGCGCCCGTCGCCGGGGACCGCGTCCCGCATCACGCCCGGACGTGCCCTTCCGGGGGCGGAACCACCAGGCGGTGGCCCCATGCCGTACACCCGCGCAGCACCCGAACCGCTCTCCCGGACCGGGCACGCCTCCCCACCGGTACTCGCCCCCGCGCCCGCCGCCCCCGTCCCCGCGGCGGACCCCGTCCCCTCGGCGGACACCCTCCCGGAGGTCGCGGCCCCGCCCGCCCCGGCCCGGCTGCCCAACGGCGACCCGATGCTCGCCACCCGGGTCCGGCCGCCCCACCCGCCCGCCGCCGCCTTCCTGCACCGCGACCGCCTGCTCGGCCGCCTCGACGCGGCCGCGCTCCGCCCGGTGACCCTGGTCAACGGCCCGGCCGGGGCCGGCAAGACGCTGCTGGTCGCCGACTGGCTGGCCCGCGGCCGCCTCCCCGGCCCGGTGGGCTGGCTCACCCTGGAGCCGAGCGACAACCAGCCCGGCACCTTCTGGGCCTATGTCCGCGAGGCCCTGCAGACCGGGGTCGGCGGACTGCCGGCGGAGGTGGGCGCCCCCGCCCGGGCCGAGCACGTCGAGCCGTCCCTGCTGTTGCGGCTCGCCGCCTGGATCAACGCCCTACCCCGGCCGCTGGTACTGGTCCTGGACGAGTGCGAGCACCTCGACAACCTTCGGCTCGCCGAACAGCTGCACGACCTGGTCCGGCACACCGCCGGCCGGCTGCGGCTCGTCCTGGTCGGCCGCAGCGAACCGCTGCTGCCCCTGCACCGCTACCGGGCCGCGGGCGAGCTGGCCGAGATCCGGGCCGGCGAGCTCGCGCTGGACCGCGGCGAGACGGCCGCCGTGCTGGAACGGCACGGGCTGCGGGTCGGCCCGGCAGTCGTCGGGGCCGTGCACCACGCGCTGTCCGGCTGGACCGCCGGCGTCCGGCTGCTCGCCCTCGCCGCGCAGGACGCCGACGACCCCGAGGACTACCTCGGACGGATCGACGCCGGTCCCGCCGCGCTGGCGGACTTCCTGCTCGCCGAAGTGCTGCGGACCCAACCCGCGCCGACCCAGGACCTGCTGCTGCGCTGCAGCATCCTGGGCCGGGTCCACCCCGACCTCGCCGACGCGCTCACCGGCCGCCGCGACGGGCGGCGGATCCTGGAGCGGCTGCACCACGACAACGCCTTCACCGACGCCCTGCCCGACGGCTGGTACCGGCTGCACCCGATGTTCGCCGGGATCCTGCGCCTGCGCCTGCGCGCCGCCGCCCCGGAACGGGTCGACGAGCTCCGGGTGCGGGCCGCGCACTGGCTCGCCGGCCACGGGCAGTACCGGGCGGCGCTCGACCACGCGGCCGAGGCCGGGGACTGGGCGCTGGCCGCGCGGCTGCTGGTCGACGAGTACGCCGTCGGCGAGCTGCTGGCCGGGCGCGACGCGACCCGGCTGCGCGCGCTGTTCACCCGGATGCCGCCGACCGAGCACAGCCCGGCCGCCGAGCTGGTCCGGGCGGCCGTCCACCTCACCCGCGACGAGGCCGCCGGCGCGCTGCGGATCCTGGAGCGCGTCGAACCGCTGCTGCCTGCCGAGCGGACCCCGCTCCAGCTGGCCGCCGTCCTGGTGCGCACCGGCGCCGCGCGGCTGCTCGGCTCGGCCGCGCTCGCCGACCGGGCCGCCCGCCGGGCCGAGGAGCTCGGCCACCTGGTGCCCGCCGAGCTGCTGGCACGCCACCCCGAGCTGCTCACCCTGGTGGCCGCCGACCTCGGCTCGACGTTGCTCTGGCACGGGCGCCTGGACGAGGCCCGCCAGGCACTCGAACGCGCCGCGCGGGCGCCGCTCTCGCCCACCACCGCCCGGCTGCGCCACGACGCGCTGTGCCGGCTGGCGCTCATCGAACACCTGCGCGGCAGCCCGGGGCGGGCGGAGCGCCGGGTGCGCGAGGCTGACGAGGAGGCAGACCGGGCCAGTCTGCCGCCGGACAGCCGCACCGAGGTCCGGGACCTCGTACTGGCCGCCGTCGCCCTGGAGCGCGACGAGCCCGCCGAGGCCCGGACGGCGCTGAACCGGGCGGCCGGCGCTCGCACGCCGGGCCGGGACCCGGTGGTCGCGCTCGGCAACGCCGTGGTCCGGGCCGGGCTCCAGCTGGCCCGGGGCCGGCCCGACAGCGCGCTGCGGCTGCTGGAGGAGACCCGGCGGCACGGGCTCGGGGAGCGCGCCTCCGACTGGAGCCGCGAACGCCTCGCCGTCACGGCCTGCGCCGCGCACCTGGCCGCCGGACGGCCGGAGGAGGCCGTCGCGGCCCTGGACGACGTGCCGGTCCGGACGCCCGGGTCCCTGGTGGTGGCCGCCCGGGCCCGGCTCGCGGCCGGCCGGGACGTGTCGGACACCCTGGCCGGGCTGCGGGCCCTGCGCGAGGACCCGGCCGTGGGCGGCGCGACCCGTGCCCGGGCACTTCTGCTGCTGGCGCAGGCCGAGCCGGACGGTCCGGACAGTGCCCGGCTGCTCACCGAGGCCCTCGCCGCCGCCGAGCCCGAGCGGCTGTGCCGCCCGTTCCGCGAGTCGGCGCCCTGGGTGCGCCGACGGCTGCGCGGACTCCCCCGGGTGGCGGCCGCCCACGGCTGGCTGCCGGCCGATCTGCGGCCGCCCGCCCGCGACCCGGCTCCGGGGCGGAAGGCGGACGCCGGGCCGGCGCCGGTCGCGGGAGGGCCGGTCGCGGGAGCGCCGGTCGAGCCGCTGACCGGCCGGGAGCGGGAGATCCTGCTCTGCGCCGCACGGCTGCTGTCGACCCAGGAGATCGCCGAGGAGCTGTACGTGTCGCCGAACACCGTCAAGACGCACCTCAAGAGCGTCAACCGCAAGCTCCGGACGGCCAGCCGCCGGGACGCGGTGCGCACCGCCACCCGGCTGCGGCTGCTCGACGCGCCCTGAGCCGGACCGGGCCCGAACGGCTCACTCGGGCAGCCGGCGCAGTTCCGTGACCGTCAGCCCGAGCGCCTGGAACCGGTTCAGCAGCCCGTACAGGTGGGCCTCGTCCACCACCTCGCCGACCAGCACCGTCTGGTCCGGGACGACCGCGCTCGCCAGCTCCGGGAAGCCCTCCCGGCGGGTCGTCTCCTGCAGTACGCCGGACACCCGGATCTCGTAGCGCATGGGGCCGGCTCCCTTCGCCTCGGCGGTGGCGTCCAGTCTCGCCGCCGCGCGGCGCCCGCCGCATCACCCCGGTGAGGTGAGCGTGCGGGGAGCGGACCGCCTCGGACGGACCGGTCGCTCGGGACCGGTCCGCCGGTCACCCACCGCGGGTGATCCGCCGTTCCGGCGGCGGTCCGTACGGTGGCGGCGCCGGCAGTCCCTCCGTCCGCCAGGGGAGTCCCCGTCATGAGTGCCTACCCCCCGATCGCCGAGCACGGTGTGATCGGCGACCTCCAGACCGCCGCCCTCGTCTCCACGGCGGGGGACATCGACTGGTGGTGCGCCCCGAGGTTCGACTCCCCCAGCCTGTTCGCCGCCCTGCTGGACGCCGCCGGGGGCGGCCGGTGCCGGCTCGCCGTCGACCGGGAGGCGTCGCCCGACGTCACGGTGAAGCAGCTGTACCTCGCCGGCACGGCGATCCTGGTCACCCGCTTCCTCTCCCCCGACGGGGTGGCGGAGGTGGTCGACTTCATGCTGCCCGACACCTCGCCGGCCCCGGGCGACCTGCACCGGATCGTCCGGACCGCCCGGGTGGTCCGCGGCCGGGTGCCGTTCCTCCTGGAGTGCCGGCCCCGGTTCGACTACGGGCGCGCCGACCACACCCTGTCCGTGCTCGACGACCGCGGCGTGCGTCTGCGCGGGCCCGGGCAGGACCTGTGCGTGCAGGCCACCGGGCCGGTGGTGCTGCGCCCGGACGGGGCCGACGCGACCGCCCGGTTCGTCCTGGAGGCGGGGGGAACGGCGACCGTGTGCCTGACCGCCCTGCCCTCCGGCGCCGAGCCGCCCGCGCCCCCGGACGACCGGACGGTCCGCGCGGCCTTCGACACCTGCCGCTCGTTCTGGTACGAGTGGCTCAGAGCGTCCACCTACCGGGGCCGCTGGCGGCAGATGGTGGACCGCTCGGCGATCACGCTGAAACTGCTCAGCTACCACCCGACCGGCGCCCCGATCGCCGCCGCGACCGCGGGCCTGCCGGAACAGGTCGGCGGCGAGCGGAACTGGGACTACCGCTACACCTGGATCCGTGACGCCTCGCTGTCCGTGCACACCCTGATCGGCCTCGGCTTCCGGGAGGAGGCCCAGGCCTTCCGCCACTGGGTCCGGGAGCGGATCGAGAGCGCCGGCGCCGAGCACGACGGCCTCCGGATCATGTACCGGGTGGACGGCGAACGCCTGCTGGGCGAGGAGACGCTGCCGCACTGGGAGGGCTACCGGGGTTCCGCCCCGGTGCGGATCGGCAACGGCGCCGCCGACCAGCTCCAGCTGGACATCTACGGCGAGGCGGCGTTCGCGTTCGCGGCCGGCGAGGGTGACGGCAACGGCGACATGGGGGCGCTGCGCGGCTGGGACGCCTTCCGCCGGATGGTCGACTGGCTGACCGAGCAGTGGGACCGCCCGGACGAGGGGATCTGGGAGACCCGGGGCGGCCGCCAGGACTTCACCTACAGCCGGCTGATGTGCTGGGTGGCGTTCGACCGGGCGATCCGGCTCGCCCGCGCCCACGCCCGCCCGGCGGACCTGGACCGCTGGACCTCCGAACGGGACGACATCCTGCGCCAGATCGTTCAGCGCGGCTGGAACCCCGAGCGCCGGGCGTTCACCCAGCACTACCGCACCGAGGTGCTCGACGCCTCGCTGCTGCTGATGCCCAAGGTCGGCTTCCTCTCCCCCACCGACCCGGACTGGCTGTCCACCCTGGACGCGATGGACCGCGAACTGGTCTGCGACAGCCTGGTCTACCGCTACGACCCGGCCGCCTCCCCCGACGGGCTGCGCGGCTCCGAGGGCACCTTCAACCTCTGCACCTTCCTCTATGTCGAGGCCATGGCCAGGGCCGGCCGGATCGAGCGGGCCCGGTACGCCTTCGACAAGATGCTCACCTACGCCAACCACGTCGGCCTGTTCGCGGAGGAGATCGGGCCCTCCGGTGAGCAACTGGGCAACTTCCCACAGGCGTTCACCCATCTCGCGCTGATCGACGCGGCCCTCGCGCTGGACGAGGAGCTCGACCGCCGGGGCATCGCCTGACCGGCCCTCCGCGGGCGGGCCGGCCCGCCCGCGGAGGGCCGGCGGAGCACGGGAGTTCGAAAGGAGCCCGGCATGACCACCGCCGCACCGGGGGCCGGCACGAGCACGGCGGGCGGGCGACGCGTCCTCGTCCCGCTGGCCCTGGCCCAGTTCATCTGCAGCTTCGCCGGCTCCAGCATGAACGTGATGATCAACGACATCAGCGCGGACCTCGGCACCACCGTCCAGGGCGTCCAGGTCGCCATCACCGTCTTCCTGCTCGTGATGGCCGCGCTGATGATCCCCGGCGGCAAGCTCACCGACCGCTGGGGCCGCAAGCGCTGCCTGATGCTCGGCCTCGCCGTCTACGGGGTCGGCGCGCTGCTCAGCGCGGCGGCGCCGGGGCTCGGCGTGCTGATCCTCGGCAACTCGGTACTGGAGGGCGTCGGCACCGCCCTGCTGATCCCGCCGGTCTACATCCTCACCACCCTGCTGTTCACCGGAACCGCCGCCCGGGCCAAGGCGTTCGGCGCCATCATGGCCCTGGGCGGCATCGGTGCGGCGGCGGGCCCGCTGATCGGCGGACTGCTGACCACCGCGATCGGCTGGCGCGCCAACTTCGGCTTCCAGGCCGTGGTGGTGGCGCTGATCCTCCTCCTCACCCGCACCCTCGAGGACCCGCTGCCGCCCGACCCCGACCGGCCGTTCGACGCCGTCGGCGCCGTGCTGTCGGCGGCGGGCCTGGTGCTGCTGGTCACCGGCATCCTCGCCGCGGACGACGACGTGTGGCTGATGACCGGTCTGCTGGCGGCCGGCGCGGCCGTGCTGGCCGGCTTCTTCGGCTGGATCCGCCGGCTGGAACGGTCGGGACGGGAACCGCTGCTGGCCACCTCGCTGTTCCGCGACCGCGTGTCCGATCTCGGTCTGGTCACCCAGAACGCGCAGTGGCTGGTGCTGATGGGCGTCTCGTTCACGGTCGGCGCGTACCTCCAGGTGGTCCGCGGCTACAGCGCCGTCGCCACCGGCGGCGTCTTCACCGCCGCCACCCTGGGCCTGCTCGCCTCCTCGCTCGGTGCCGAACGGCTGGCGGAACGGTGGTCCCAGCGCGCCCTGATCGTCACCGGCTTCGCGACGACCACCGCCGGCATCGTCGTCCTGCTGCTGCTGGTGCGCGCGGTCGACGACATCTGGGCCTTCACCCCCGGGCTGCTGCTGATCGGGCTGGGCCTGGGACTGATGCTCACGCCCTCGGTCAACGTGGTGCAGTCGGCGTTCCCCGACAGCCGGCAGGGCGAGATCTCCGGTCTGTCCCGCAGCGTCTCCAACCTCGGCTCCTCGCTGGGTACCGCCATCGCCGGCACGATCCTGGTCGCCGAACTCACCAACGGCGGCTACGCGGCGGCGATGATCGTCCTCGCCGTCTTCGGGGTCGTCGGCCTCGGCGCGGCGCTGTTCCTGCCGCACGACCGGCCGGCGGGCGCGCCCGGGCACTGAGCCCCGCCGGTGCCCGCGACGGGACCCTCGTCGGTGCGCTCGGCGAGGCCCGGCCGGTATTGGCACGAGCGGGTTGTGCCACGGCTATTGACGAAAAATCCAACAGTGGCGATTCTCGACCCACCGAGTACGCAGGACATGACAGCCCGCCCGGGCGGCGCGCCGTGCCGCGGGCTGGCGTCGTCCGCGTCGTCCGCCCGCCACCCGGAACTGGGGTGCACATGACGCGACTCCCCCACCCACGTCGTCCCCACGCACAGCGCTTCCCCGTCCGCCGCCGGATCGCCACCCTGATCGCCACGCTGCTCGCCCTGGTCGCCGCGGCCCTCGCCGCGCCGGCGCACGGCGCCACCGGGCCGAACTGGTGGGACCCGGTCGCCCGGCCCGCCCCCGATGCCGCGATCGGCGTCACCGGCGCGCCCTTCACCGGTACCGACGCCCAGGGCAAGGTCCGCGGCTTCGTCGACGCCCACGACCACATCATGGCCGCCGAGGGCTTCGGCGGCCGCCTCATCTGCGGCAAGGCCTTCTCCGAGGCCGGGGTCGAGGACGCCCTCAAGGACTGTCCGGAGCACTACCCCGACGGCTCCCTCGCCATCTTCGACCTCATCACCAAGGGCGGTGACGGCAAGCACGACCCGGTCGGCTGGCCGACCTTCAAGGACTGGCCGGCCCACGACTCGCTGACCCACCAGCAGAACTACTACGCCTGGATCGAGCGCGCCTGGCGCGGCGGCGAGCGGGTGCTGGTCAACGACCTGGTGACCAACGGCGTGATCTGCTCGGTCTACTTCTTCAAGGACCGCAGCTGCGACGAGATGACCGCGATCCGGCTGGAGGCCCAGAAGTCCTGGGACCTCCAGGCGTACGTCGACAAGATGTACGGCGGGCCCGGCAAGGGCTGGTTCCGGATCGTCACCGACAGCGCGCAGGCCCGCGAGGTCGTCAAGCAGGGCAAACTCGCCGTGGTCCTCGGCGTGGAGACCTCCGAGCCGTTCGGCTGCAAGCAGGTCCTGGACATCGCCCAGTGCAGCCGCGCGGACATCGACCGCGGCCTCGACGAGCTGTACGGGCTCGGCGTGCGCAGCATGTTCCTGTGCCACAAGTTCGACAACGCGCTGTGCGGCGTCCGGTTCGACGAGGGCGCGCTCGGCACGGCGATCAACGCCGGGCAGTTCCTGTCGACCGGCACCTTCTGGCAGACCGAGACCTGCCCCGGTCCGCAGCACGACAACCCGATCGGGCTGGCACCCACCCCCGCCTCGATCCAGCAGCAGCTGCCCGCCGGGGTCACCGTCCCCTCGTACGCCGGGGACGCACAGTGCAACACCAGGGGGCTGACCGAACTCGGCGAGTACGCCCTGCGCGGCATGATGCGGCGCGGCATGATGCTGGAACTCGACCACATGAGCGTCAAGGCCGCCGGCCGGGCCCTGGACATCCTGGAATCGCAGTCCTACCCGGGCGTCGTCTCCTCGCACAGCTGGATGGACCTCGGCTGGATGGAGCGGGTCTACAAGCTCGGCGGTTTCGTCGCCCAGTACATGAACGGCGCGGAGGCGTTCAGCGCGGAGGCGAAGCGCACCGACGCGCTGCGCGACAAGTACGGCGTCGGGTACGGCTACGGCACCGACATGAACGGCGTCGGCGGCTGGCCCGGCCCGCGCGGGGCCGACACCCCGAACCCGGTGCGCTACCCGTTCCGCACCGCCGACGGCGGCTCCCTGGTCGACCGCGCCACCGCGGGCAGCCGCACCTGGGACCTCAACACCGACGGGGCCGCGCACTACGGCCTGGTGCCGGACTGGATCGAGGACATCCGGCAGGTCGGCGGGCAGGGAGTGGTCGACGACCTGTTCCGGGGCGCGGAGTCCTACCTCACCACCCTCGGCGCCGCGGAGCACCACCAGGCGGCCGTCAACCTCGGCGTGGGGGCCACCGCCTCCGCCAGCTCCACCGAGTGGAACCCGTTCGTCAGCTACGCGGCGGACCGAGCGATCGACGGCAGCACGTCCAGCCGCTGGGCCAGCGACTGGAGCGACGACCAGTGGATCCAGCTCGACCTGTCCACCACCACCCTGGTCTCCCGGGTCACCCTGGACTGGGAGCGCGCCTACGCCAGGGCGTACCGGATCGAGGTCTCCACCAACGGCACCGACTGGCGGACCGTCTGGTCCACCACCTCCGGTGACGGCGGGCTGGACACCGCCCGGTTCCCCGGCGTCCCGGCGCGCTACGTCCGGGTGCACGGCGAGCAGCGGGCCACCTCGTGGGGGTACTCGCTGTACGACGTGGGCGTGTACCGGGCCTGACCTGCGTCGGGCCCGGGCCTGACCTGCGTCGGGCCCGTCCGGGGCGGGTCGCGCCGACCCGCCCCGGACGGGCCCGCGAGGATTCCGGAAAAATCTTCGGCGACGGTGTCGAGAACCGCCGGCCTGCTCCGTCCCAGGGGTGAGCGCGGCCAGAATGGGCCGCACCACCCCCGAGGAGAGGGTCATCATGGCCAAGTACCTGCTGCTGAAGCACTACCGCGGCGCGCCGGAGCCCGTCAACAACGTGCCGATGGACCGCTGGACGCCGGAGGAGGTGTCGGCCCACATCCAGTACATGAACGACTTCGCCGCCGCACTGGAGAAGACCGGCGAGTTCGTCGACGGCCAGGCGCTCGCCCCCGAGGGCACCTGGGTGCGGTACGACGGCGAGGGCCGCCCGCCGGTCACCGACGGCCCGTTCGCGGAGACCAAGGACCTCATCGCGGGCTGGATGGTGATCGACGTCGACAGCTACGAGCGCGCCGTCGAGCTGGCCGGCGAGCTGTCCGCCGCCCCCGGCGCGGGCGGCCGGCCGATCCACGAGTGGCTGGAGCTGCGTCCCTTCTACGGCGTCGCGCCCACCGTCACCGAGTGACCGTTCCCATGGACGAGGCACTGCTCCGCGGTCTCACCCCGGGTGTGCTCGGCGTCCTCGTCCGCCGCGGAGCCGACTTCGCGGCGGCCGAGGACGCCGTCCAGGACGCGCTGGTCGAGGCGCTGCGGGTCTGGCCCGAGGACCCGCCGCGCGATCCGAAGGGCTGGCTGGTCACGGTCGCCTGGCGGAAGTTCCTGGACGCCTCCCGGGCGGACACGGCCCGGCGCCGGCGCGAGGACCGGGCCGAGGAGGAGCCCGCGCCGGGGCCGGTGGCCGAGGCCGACGACACGCTCCGGCTGTACTTCCTGTGCGCCCACCCCTCGCTGTCGCCCGCCTCGGCGGTCGCGCTCACCCTGCGCGCCGTCGGCGGGCTCACCACCCGGCAGATCGCCCGCGCCTACCTGGTGCCCGAGGCGACCATGGCGCAGCGGATCAGCCGGGCCAAGCGCACCGTGTCCGGGGTGCGGCTGGACCGCCCCGGCGACGTCGCGACCGTGCTGCGGGTGCTCTACCTGGTGTTCAACGAGGGCTACTCGGGGGACGTCGACCTCGCCGCCGAGGCGATCCGGCTCACCCGGCAGCTGGCGGCCGGGGTGGACCATCCGGAGGTGGCGGGGCTGCTGGCGCTGATGCTGCTGCACCATGCCCGGCGGGCGGCCCGGACGACGCCGGACGGCGCGCTGGTGCCGCTCGCCGAGCAGGACCGCTCCCGGTGGGACACCACGGCGATCGCCGAGGGCGTCGCGGTGCTCCAGGGCGCGCTGGCCCGCGACCGCCTAGGCGAGTTCCAGGCGCAGGCGGCGGTCGCGGCGCTGCACGCGGACGCGCCGACGGCCGGGGAGACGGACTGGGTGCAGATCGTCGAGTGGTACGACGAGTTGCTGGGGCTGACCGGCAGTCCGGTGGTGGCGCTGAACCGCGCGGTCGCCGTCGGCGAGGCGGACGGGCCGCGCGCGGGGCTGGCGGCGCTCGCGGGCGTCGATGCGGCGGTGCCGCGCCGCGCGGCGGCGGCGGCCTATCTGCACGAGCGCGCGGGCGACCGGGCGACGGCGGCGGGCCTGTACGCGGAGGCGGCCCAGGCGGCGTCCAGCCTCGCCGAGCGGGACCATCTGACCCGCCAGGCCGCCCGGCTGAACACGGCGTCGGGCGGGGGCGACCGCCCCTGAAGTGATTGCACTCGCGGACTAACGGCCCTGGCCGGTATTTCCTCCGATGACTTATCCTGGAACGGTCACCCCCGGAAGGAGACCCGGACCATGACCGCGACGGACCCCGCGCTCACCGCCCTGGCCAGCGGCTGGGGCGCGCTCTCCCTCCTGCACAGCCGGATCGAGGGGCACATCGAACGCGCCCTGCAGAGCGGGCACGACCTCAGCGTGCGCGAGTACTCGCTGCTCGACGTGCTCAGCCGCCAGCACGACGGCGAGGGCGGCCACCTGCAGATGAAGCAGGTCGCCGACGCGGTCGTCCTGAGCCAGAGCGCCACCACGCGACTGGTCACCCGACTGGAGGACCGGGGCCTGCTGTCCCGCTACCTGTGCCCCACCGACCGGCGCGGCATCTACACCAATGTGAGCGAGGCCGGGCTGGAGCTGCTGGCACAGGCCCGGCCGACCAACGACGCCGCCCTGCGCGAGGCACTCACCGAGGCGGCCCGCAACCCCGAGCTGGCCTCCCTGGTCGAGGCCGTCGAAGCCGTGGACGCCCCGGCCGCCGCCCGGTAGCCCCGCCTTTCGCACCGACTTCCGCCGAGCACCCCGAGGACCGGTTCCAGCACTGCGCTGGGACCGGTCCTGTGCGTTCCGGACCCCGCCCTACGGCTTGCACCAGCCGACATCCAGACCACAGCGACAGCCCGCGCTTGCAGTTAGCACGCGTCTGCAATTATTGTGAAGACACGCAAGGAGCTCACTCAAGCAATCACAGGAGGGTCGGGCCCAATGCCACTCGCACTGCTCGCTCTGGCCGTCGGCGCCTTCGGCATCGGCACCACCGAATTCGTGATCATGGGCCTGCTGCCCGAGATCGCCGCCGACTACGGCGTCTCCATCCCGACCGCGGGCCTGCTGGTCACCGGCTACGCCCTCGGCGTGGTCCTCGGCGCGCCGCTGCTCACCGTGCTCGGCACCAAGGTCAGCCGCAAGCGGATGCTGATGCTGCTGATGGGCCTGTTCGTGGTCGGCAACGTGCTCTCCGCCGCCGCCCCCTCGTTCGGCACGATGCTCGCCGGCCGGGTGGTCGCCTCGCTCGCCCACGGCGCGTTCTTCGGCATCGGCTCCGTCGTCGCCGCCGAACTGGTGGCCCCGGACAAGAAGGCCGGCGCCATCGCCACCATGTTCACCG
The DNA here is from genome assembly GCF_044748625.1 of Kitasatospora sp. NPDC089913. NCBI lineage: Bacteria > Bacillati > Actinomycetota > Actinomycetes > Kitasatosporales > Streptomycetaceae > Kitasatospora > Kitasatospora sp. NPDC089913. The sequence goes on from NZ_JBIVGI010000023.1 coordinate 65,172, forward strand.
GGCTCACCGTCGCCAACATCGTCGGCGTGCCGCTCGGCACGTACATCGGCCAGGCCGTCGGCTGGCGGATCACCTTCGTGATCGTCGCCGCACTCGGACTGGCCGGCATGGCCGGGATCGCCAGGCTCGTCCCGGAGCAGCCCCGCCCCGAGGGCGCCCGGCTGCGCCGCGAGCTGACGGCCTTCCGCAACCCGCAGGTGCTGCTGGCGATGGCGATGACCGTGCTCGGCTTCGGCGGCGTCTTCGCCGCGATCACCTACATCGCCCCGATGATGACCCAGGTGGCCGGCTACTCGGACGGCGCGGTGACCTGGCTGCTGGTGCTGTTCGGCGTCGGGATGTTCCTCGGCAACCTGCTCGGCGGCCGGTTCGCGGACCGGCGGCTGATGCCACTGCTGTACACCACCCTCGGCGGCCTCGCCCTCGTGCTCGCGCTCTTCACCCTCACCGCCCACAACAAGGTCCTCGCCGCGATCACCGTCGTACTGGTCGGGGCGCTCGGCTTCGCCACCGTACCGCCGCTGCAGAAGCGGGTGCTGGACCAGGCGCACGGCGCCCCCACGCTCGCCTCGGCCGTGAACATCGGCGCCTTCAACCTGGGCAACGCGCTCGCCGCCTGGCTGGGCGGCACGGTCATCACCGCCGGCTTCGGCTACACCGCGCCCAACTGGGTGGGCGCGCTGCTCGCCGCCGCGGCGCTGGTCCTCGCCGTCTGGTCCGCCGCGCTGGAGCGCCGCACCGCCAAGGCCCCGACGGCCGCCACCGCGCCGTCACCCACCCCCGTTCCCGTCCACCACTGACCGTCCCCCATGTCTCCAGGGAGCAGCACCACCATGAGCACCACCACCGTCACACCGCTGACCACCGCCGACGCCGAGGCCCTCGTCACCGCCGCCCGCACCGCCGCCGAGGCGGCGGGGGTCTTGGTCAGCGTCACCGTCCTCGACGCCGGGGGCCACCTGCTCGCCTTCCGCCGCGACGACCGGGCCGTCCTCGTCTCCGGCGAGACCAGCACCCGCAAGGCCTACACCGCGCTCCAGCTGAACGCCCCGACCGCGGACCTGGTCGACCTGGTCAAGCCCGACGGGCCGTTCCACTCGCTGCCGACCGCGCTCGACCGGCCGTTGCTGTTCATCGCCGGCGGCGTCCCCGTCCGGCGCGACGGCCGGCTGATCGGCGCCCTCGGCGTCGGCGGCGGCGCTCCCGAGCAGGACCACGGCTTCGCCACCGCCGCCCTCCGGCACCTCGCCGACTGACGCGCGGGCCCGGGCCCGGGGCCGTCGGCAGCGCCCCCCCGGTCCACCCACCGCTCCCGCCGCCCACGCCTCGCGCGCCTCGCGCTTTGCGAAGCAGAACACTTTGCAAAGTCACCGGCGACTTTGCAAAGTGTTCCGTGACCCGAACCGCACCACGGCCCCGGCCCGCCTCCTCGGCGGGCCGGGGCCGTCCGCGCACGTGCCCCGCCCTCGGGCCCACCTCGGGACACCTCGGGACACCTCGGCCTACCTCGGGGCGACCGGCGCTCCGGCAGCAGCCCGTCAGTAGTCCGGCAGGTCGAAGACCGTGGCCGCGCGGAAGACCTCGTCCATCTCCGGGCCGATCTCCTCGTAGCCGCCCTCGGCGCCCTCCGCCGTCAGCCGGTCGCCGGTGAGTTCGAGGATCGCCTGGTTGGCGGCCACGTGCTCGCGCAGCCGCCGCTCGTACGCGGGGTAGGCGGTGCCGTGGTCGCCGTCGGCCCGGTGCAGCTCCCCCGCCAGCACGTAGGACGCCGTCAGGGCGACGCTGGTGCCCTGGCCGGTCAGCGGCGAGCAGCAGTACCCGGCGTCGCCGAGCAGCACGACCCGGCCGTTCCACCAGCGGTCCATCTTGATCTGGGCGATCACGTCGTAGTGGAACACCTCGGTGTCGTCCAGGGCCGCCAGGAAGCGCGGCACCTCCCAGCGCAGGTCCGCGGCGATTCCCGCGACCAGGCGGCGCTGTTCGGCCGGGTCGCGCGGGAGCATCCGCGCGACCGGCTCGTCGGAGCCGAAGCCGACGAAGACACGCAGCTCGGCGTTGTCCCGGACGGTCATCGCCATGCACAGCCGCCCCGAGGAGTCGCCCGGCCGGTGGATGACCTGCCAGCGGTCCAGGCCCAGGTGGTTGGGCACGCTCCAGCCCGCCACGTAGGTACCGATCGGGTGCAGGTAGTCCTCCTCCGGTCCGAAGACGAGCCGGCGGGTGTTGGAGTGCAGGCCGTCGGCGCCCACGACGAGGTCGAAGGATCGCTCCTCGCCGCCCCGGAACCGGACCTGGACCCCCTCCTCGTACTGCACCAGGGTGTCGATCGAGTCGTCGAACCGGTACTCGACGCCGCTGTCCGTCACCCCGGCGAGCAGTTCGGCCAGGTCGTCGCGCAGGATCTCCACGTCCGGCCCGTCGACGGGCCCGCCGCTTGCCGTCCGCTCGGTGGTGCGGCTCAGCTCCCGGCCGTCGCCGTCGACGACGGACATCCCCAGCAGACCGGTCCGCAGCGCCTTCACCTCCTTCAACAGGCCCATCCGGTCGACGACTTCGAGGGCGTTGCCGCGGATGTCCACCGGCTGGCCGCCTCCACGCAGGGAGGGCGCGCGCTCGACCACGGTGACGCGGAAGCCGTAGCGGTCCAGCCAGTGGGCGAGGGCGGTGCCGGCGATCCCGGCGCCGGAGATCAGGACGGTGGTCGGGCGCGAGTGCTGCGGTCGCGTGCTGTTGGGCATGGCGGGCCTCCCCTGGTTCGTGTGCTGCCACGGACCAGGTTCCCCGCGCCCGCTGTCGACGCACCGTCAGGACACCGGCAGGACACCAGTGCCGCTGTCGGCGCACCGACAGGCCCCCGACAGACCGCCGACAGCCCCCGGAGGGACCGTCGGCAGCCGGCCGGACGGTGGCCGCGCTCGCGGTCAGCCGAGGTGGCGGGCGAGGAACCGCAGGGTGCTGTCGAGTTCGAAGGCCGGGAGCTCGCCGTGCCCGCCGGGATTGGCGTGCAGGGTCTTCTCGGCGGAGCCGAACGCCTCGAAGAGGGCGAGCCCCGCCTCGCGCGGCACCCGCTCGTCGTCCCACTGCAGCAGGAACTCGACCGGAACGGTGATCCGCGCGGCCTCGGCGGCCGAGGCGAGCGCCCCGCCCAGGCCCAGGACCGCCGCACGGACCCGGGGTTCGGCGGCGACGAACGGCACGCCGAGCCCGCAGCCCAGAGAGACGCCCCAGTAGCCCACCGGTCCGGCGCCGACGTGGTCGAGCCGCTGGACGGTGTCCAGGACGGCCCGCCATTCCGGGACCGTCCGCCGCGCCACCAGGGCGTGGAACTCGGCGAGCAGTCGCCCCGGCTCCGCGCCGGCCGCGATCCGCTCCTGATTGGCGGTCGCGAGCCGGTCGTACTCCTCCACGACCGGCCGGTCGCCGTGTCCGGGGACGTCCGGCGCGACCACGGCGAAGCCGCACTCGGTCACGAGCCGGTGGGCCCGGGCCAGGATGCCGGGCTGCTTCTTGTGTTCGCCGCCGCCGTGGCCCAGCAGGACCAGCGGGCGGGCGGCGGCGGATCCGGCCGGCGTCCACAGCGCGGCGGGGACGTCGTCGACGACGAGGAGCTGCTCGCGGATGCCGTCGGAGGAGGTTTCGGAGACGAGGTGCACAGCGTTCGGGCCTTTCGGGATGCCTGGTGCGGGCAGCCCTCAGGCCATGCGAGAGAGGGGTACCCGACGGGTTGCAGCGTTGATCGGTCCCACCTCCTCCGGTAACAGCGGCGCACGGCGGGAGCGAAGTTATCACGACGATCTTGGAGGAAGCACGCAGTTAGAGGGTCTCACGATCGCTCTTGACGCTCACGACCCGAAGGAGTTATAACTTATAACGAACGCAAGAGCATCTGACGAGCGAAGAAGGAGAGCAGGACCATGAGTGACGAGCGTCTGGTCGAGGTCGTACTGCCGGGTGTCGTGGCCCCCGAGGGACTGGAGCTCCGGTACGGGGTCGTGCCGGAGGCCGGGCGGGGCCGGATCGTGATCGGCGTCGAGGCCACCGGCGTCTCCTTCGCCGAGCAGCAGATGCGCCGCGGCCGGTACTACGACCAGCCGCCCTTCCCCTTCGTGCCCGGATACGACCTGGTGGGCCGGGTGCTGGCCACCGGTGAGGGCGTCGACCCGGGGCTGCTCGGGCAGCGGGTCGCCGCCCTGGTGAAGGTCGGCGGCTGGGCCAGCCACGTGGCCGTCGACGCCGCCGACGCCGTGCCGGTGCCGGACGGCCTCACCCCGGCCGAGGCGGAGACCGTGGTGGTCAACGGCATCACCGCCTGGCAGATGCTGCACCGCAGGGCGCGGGTGCGCGCCGGACAGACCGTCCTGGTGCACGGTGCGAGCGGCGGCGTGGGCTCCGTCCTGGTCCAGCTCGCCGGCGCGGCGGGCGTCCGGGTGATCGGCACCGCCTCCGCCCGCCACCACGAGGCCCTGCGCGAACTCGGGGTCGAGCCGGTCGACTACCGCGCCGGCGATGTCGCGGCCCGGGTCCGGGAGCTGGCGCCGGGTGGGGTGGACGCGGTGTTCGACCACGTCGGCGGGCGCAGCGTGATCGACTCCTGGAGCCTGCTCGCCCCCGGCGGCACGCTGATCGCCTACGGCAGCGCCTCGACCCGGGACGACAGCGGCTCCAAGCAGTGGCCCGTGCTCAAGATCCTGGCCCGCACCTGGCTCTGGAACACCCTGCCGAACGGCCGCCGGGCCCACTTCTACAACATCTGGGCGGGCCGGGGGCTGGGCAAGGACCGTTTCCGCGCCCGGCTGCGGGCCGACCTCGGCGAGGTCTTCGGCGCCGTGCGCCGCGGCGAGGTGACGGCCCGGGTCGCCGCCGAACTCCCGCTGTCGCGGGCCGCGGAGGCGCTGCGCCTCGCGGAGTCCGGCACGGTCGGCGGCAAGATCGTGCTGACGCCCTGAGCGGCCCGGGCCGCGCCCGCCCGTCCGGAGCCGCCGGGACCGCCGGAGCTGCCGATTGTCAGTGGTGGGGCCTATGGTGAGGGTGAACGACTTCGGGGCGGACGTTGCTGCCGCCCGGGTCGATGCCGAACGAATCTGGAGGGGATGCCGGATGTCCGTCGACGGTTTCGCGCTGCTGGCCGGGGCGCACGACTACCTGCTGACCGTGGTGCGGGGGGTGCCGGAGGGCGCCTGGGGCGCGCCGACGCCGTGCAGCGAGTGGACGGTGCGTCAGGTGCTGAACCACGCGCGGCTCGACCAGCAGGCGCTGGTCATGCAGATCACCGAGGAGGCCCCGGCGGGGGACCCGTTCGCCCCGGCGGACGCTCCGGCGGGCGGCGGCGACGCGGTCGCCGAGCTGGCGGCGGTGCTGGAGGCGGCGGCGAAGGCCTGGCAGTCGGTCCGGGACGCCGAGAGCGTGCCGACGCCGATGGGCCCGATGCCGGCGGGGGCCGGGGCGGCGGTCGCGGCGCTGGACGCCGCCGTGCACGCCTGGGACATCGCCCGCGCGACCGGTCAGGACCTCCCGCTCACCGACGCCCTGGCGGAGGGGCTGGAGAGCCCGGCCGCCCGGATCGTCGACTTCGTCCGGGACACCTTCGGCAAGTTCGGCCCCGTGGTCGAGGTCCCCGCGGACGCCGGCCGGGCGGCCGTGCTGCTCGGCTTCACCGGCCGCAACCCGCAGTGGGCGCCGCCGGCCGCGTAGCGCGGCAGCGGCGGCGGTCAGCAGGTGGCGGCGTCGGCCGGGAGGGCCAGTCCGGCCGCCACCTGGCGCTCGCCGGTCACCTTCACCCGCTGGTGGTACGGCGCGCTGGGCGCAGGGCTCGGGGCGACCAGGTCGAGCCGCTGCGGCAGGTCGGCCTCCTTGACCGGCGCGCCCAGTTGGACCACGGAGAGCACCCCGGCGCAGTGCGAGGTCGCCGGGGGCACGCTCCCCGGGGCGATGCCGTTGGCCGGGCCGACCGTCACCTCGGTGGTGTCCAGCGGGCTGTAGGCGTACGAGGGGCGCGTGACGGTGCCCGAACCGGTGTGGGACAGCCGCACGGTGAACCGGGTGATCCGCACGGTCACCGGTCCGCAGGGCCGCTGGTCCCCCGTGGTGTCCAGGTGAAGGCCGTCCAGGTCCATGAAGATCCCCGGATCGATGATCCGCGCGGCGCCCGGGAGCCGGGAGAGGTAGCCGGCCGCCGTGGTGTCGCCGACCATGCCGGTGTCGAAGCAGGTCGGGCTCGGCGCCGGTGCGGCGGGTGTCGGGGAGGCGGTCGACGGGGATGCGGTCGCCGCTCCCGTCGAGCCGCTCGACGGGGTGGCCGTCGGAGCGGGTGCCGTGGTGCTCACCGGGCCCGAGGACGACGGCGGTCCCGCCGCCCCGGTGGAGCCGGCGGACGTACAGCCCGCGACCCCCAGCACGGCGGCCGCCGCCCCGGCGAGAACCGCCGACCCCGCACGCCTCGTACCAGTCCTCTGCATCGCCCCGAGGCCCCTCTCCTGCCGCACCTCCCGGAACGGGATCGGTCCGGAACCAGGCCGATGCTTCCAGAACTCGGTTGCAGGGAGGACACGTTCGCGGAAATCCGGCCCGTTCGGGGGATCCGGACCCCGACGGGCCCGGATCCCCACCGCGGTCAGGCGAGGTTCTTCTCCAGCGCGGCGAGGTAGTTGCGCATGAAGTGGTCCCGCATGCCGTCACTGGCCGGCGCGAAGGCGTCGGCGGTCAGACCCTTCGCCCGGTCCGCCAGCCCGCCGACCAGGCCGACCGAGTCGTGCAGCTTCCCGCCGGAGTCGATGTACCGCAGCGCGTCGACATGGGTGTAGGCGGGCTCGGGCGGCAGCTGGGGAACGATGTCGTTGTTGTTGACGAAGCGGAACATCCGTTTCTGGAAGCCCTTGTTGTACGCCGCGGCCAGCAGGCGGTCACAGGTCCGGGGCTGGCCGAAGGTGACCACGCCGTCGGCCGCCAGTCGCGGTTCCTCCAGCAGCAGCCGGGCGCCGGCCAGCATGGCCAGCGCCCCGCCGAGGCTGTGGCCGGTGAGCCAGACGCTCTGGTCCTGGGTGCGGAGCTCGGTGACGGCCTTCCGCACGTCCGGGAACACCGACTCCAGGGCCTCGCCGAAGCCGTAGTGCATGTAACCGGTCCTGGCCGGCCCCGGCCAGGGCGGGGTGGTGGCGTCCGACAGCCAGTCGCGGATCTGCTGCGGCTCGGTGCCCCGGAAGGCGGTCACGACCATGTGCTCACCGGCCATGGTGAAGGCCTGGGTGTCCTGGAGCGGGAAGGGCGGCGCGAACCTGGTCTCGTGGTGCCGCACCTCGGTGAAGCCCCAGTCGCGGGCCTGTCGCTCGATCGTCTCCTCGTCCTTGTAGGCCAGATCGGCGGCCCGGGCCAGCCAGTAGGCGTGGGGCAGGCTGTAGCTCTTCACCCGCTGGTCGAACGTGGTGGGGACGGCCACGCCGGGGACTCCTCTCGTCGGGCCGGCGGCCCCACGGACCACCGGCGCGGTGCGGTCCTGCACTTCCTAACCCTCGATCGCCCACGCACGATCGGCGCCGCACCGCAGGGTCACCCGAACGACGGCCGGACCCGCCACCCTGCCCGGCACCACCGGGTCCGGCACCACCGGGTCCGGCACTACTCACTGCCCCGGGAGCTCCGGACCGGGCGGCGTCCCGGTGTGGCGGGCCAGGGCCTCGCGCAGCCGGGTCAGCCGGGCGATCTCCGCGTCCAGCGCGGCGAGCCGCCGCTCGACCACCGGGGCGAAGGTGTCCGGCCCGAAGTCCCCGTCGGAGGCGCAGCTGCGCGGAGGGTCCTCGGCGAGCAGGTCGAGCCGGTGCGAGCGGCTGACGAGGTCTTCCACGGTCAGGCCGAGGGCCAGCAGGGCGCGGATGACCCGCACCCTGCCCACAGTGCCCGAGCCGTACTCGCGCTGGCCGGAGGCGCTGCGGGCGGGCGGCGGGAGCAGGCCGCGCTGTTCGTAGAAGCGCAGCGCCCTGGGCGTGGTGCCGGCGGCTGCCGCCGCGTCGCCGATCCTCATCCGAGCGGCCATCCGTCCTCCGTGTGTCCGTCGGCCGACCGGCCGGGGAGCCGGCCGGTCCGTCAGTCCGTCAGTTCCACGATCAGCGCGCCGAAGAGGTCGCCCTCGATCAGCCTGGACAACGCCCCGGGAGCCTGTTCGATGCCCGTGAGGACGGTCCGGGGGACGGTCAGTTCGCCGGAGCGCAGCCAGTCCGCGAGCCGTTCGCGCCATTCCGGGTCCAGGTCCTGGTAGCGCCGGCCGGAGATGCCGTGGACGGTGGCGTCGAGGAGGAGCAGGCGGAAGCTGTCCACCACGGCGGGCGAGCTGGCACCGCGGCGGGCCGGGTCGAACTGGCCGGCGAGCGCGCCGATCAGCGCGACCCGCGCGCCCGGCCGGGCGGCGTCGACGGCGGCCGTCAGCTGCTCGCCGCCGACCATGTCGAGCAGGACGTCGATGCCTTCCGGGGCCGCCTCGGCGAGCTGGTCCGCGATCGGGCGCTCACCGCGCACCAGGACGGCGTCGTAGCCGAGTTCCTCCGTCAGCCGCTTCGCCTTCGCGGCCGACCCGGTGGTGCCGATCACCCGCGCGGCCCCGAGCAGCCGGGCCACCTGTCCGGCGACCGTGCCGACCGCGCCCGCCGCGCCGGTGACGAGGACGATGTCGCCCTCCCGCACCCCGGCCGCCCGGGTCACCGCGCCGTAGGCGGCCAGGCCGGGCGACAGCAGGGCGAGCGGGTCGGGGAAGCCGTCGGCCACCCGGGTGAACGCGGCGGCCTCGGCGACGGCGTGCTCGCGCCAGCCCAGCAGGTGGGTCACCAGGTCCCCGGGGCGCAGCGGTCCTTCGGCGGGCGCGGCCAGGACCTCGCCGAGGGCGGGCCCGAAGATCGGGTCCCCCGGTCGGACCGTCGGCAGCGCGGCGGCGGGCAGCTCGCCACCGATCAGGCTGCGCAGCCCGGGGAAGACCACGAAGGCGCGGTTGCGGACGAGTACCCGGTCCGGCCCCGGTGCGGCGAGGGGGGTCTCGACGAGGGCGAAGTCGGCGGGGACGGGAAGCCCGTCCGGAGCGGCGACGAGGCGGACCTCACGGGTGCGGGCGGGGAACGGGGACATGGCGAACTCCAGGGTCCGGTGGTGGTGTTGGTGGCGTCGTGCGGCCGCCTCGGGGCGGCCCGACATCCGGACGCTAACCCCTGCCCCGCGCGTCAGGGGCAAGCCCGCGCCCGGCGCGTGTCCGGCCCGTGCCCGGCTCCCGGCCGGCCACGACCAAGGCTTGCGATTGTGGCGCGCATGCAACTATTGTTCCCACAGAGATTGCATCTGCAATCACTCTTGGGCCGTTCTCCTGGAGTCCGACATGAGCACCAGCCTGTTCACCCCCTTCACCCTGCGGTCGCTGACCGTCCCCAACCGGGTGTGGATGCCGCCGATGTGCCAGTACAGCGCCGCGCCGGACGGCGAGGCGGCGGGCGTGCCGACGGACTGGCACTTCACCCACCTCGCGGCGCGCGCCGCCGGCGGGACCGGGCTGATCATCGTCGAGGCCACCGCGGTGAGCCCCGAGGGCCGGATCTCGCCCTACGACCTCGGGCTGTGGAACGACGCCCAGGTCGAGGGGTTCCGGCGGATCACCTCCTTCCTCAAGGAGCAGGGCACCGTGCCGGCGATCCAGATCGGCCACGCCGGGCGGAAGGCGTCGACCGAGCGGACCTGGGTCGACCGGGGCCGGGCCATCGCTCCGGACGAGACGCACGGCTGGCGGCCGGTGGCACCCAGCGCGCTGCCGTTCGCGCCGGACCGGGTCTCGCCCGAGGAGCTCACGGTGGAGCAGATCGGCGCGATCGTGCGGCAGTTCGCCGACGCCGCGCGCCGGGCCCTGGACGCCGGCTTCCAGGTCGCCGAGATCCACGGGGCGCACGGCTACCTCGTGCACGAGTTCCTCTCCCCGCACAGCAACCGGCGCACCGACGGCTACGGCGGCTCCTTCGAGGGCCGGATCCGGTTCGCGCTGGAGGTCGTCGACGCCGTGCGCGAGGTGTGGCCCGAGGAACTCCCGCTCTTCTTCCGGGTCTCGGCGACCGACTGGCTCACCGAGAACCCCGAGGACGGGCGCGAGGGCTGGACCTCGGAGGACACCGTCCGGCTGGCCAAGGAACTCCAGGCCCACGGCGTCGACCTGCTGGACGTCTCCACCGGCGGCCTCGTCCCGGACGCCCGGATCGAGTCCGTCCCCGACTTCCAGGTCCCGTTCGCCGAGGCGGTGCGCACGGAGACGGACCTGCCGGTGGCGGCGGTCGGCCTGATCACCGACGTCGAGCAGGCCGAGCGGATCCTCGCCGAGGGCCGGGCCGACGCCGTCCTGGTCGGCCGCGAGCTGCTGCGCAACCCGTTCTGGGCCCGCCAGGCCGCCGGTGCGCTCGGCGTCGAGGTCACCGGCCCGATGCCCTACCACCGCGCGTGACAACTGCGACGCGTTCAGCCACCGCGCCGGACGCCCCTCTCGGGGCCGTCCGGCGCGGTCGTGCGGTTCAGCGGTCCTTGAACTCCTCCAGCGCCAGGCGGACGAGCCGGCCCAGTTCCCCGCTGCCCGCGTGGCCGGAGTCCTCGACGATGTGCAGCCGGGCGCCCGGCCAGGCCGCGGCCAGTTCCCAGGCGGTCCGCGGCGGACAGCTCAGGTCGTGCCGCCCGTGCACCAGCACCGCCGGGATCCCCGCCAGCTTCCCGGCGTCGCGGATCAGCTGCCCCTCCTCCAACCAGGCACCGTGGCCGAAGAAGTGGGCGCAGATCCGGACGAACGCCACCCGGGCGTCGGCCTCCCGGCGGCTGTACATGCCGGGCACGCCGTTGGGCTCGCCGGACACCACCGCGTCCTCCCAGGCCAGCCAGTCGGCGGCGGCCCGCTCGCGCACCGCCCGGTCGGGGTGTGCCGTCAGCCCGGCGTAGGCGGCGAGCAGGTCCCCGTCGCGCTCGGCCTCCGGCACCGCGTCCCGGAAGCGCTCCCAGGCCTCCGGGCGGAACCGCGCCACGCCCCGGTAGAGCCAGTCGATCTCCGAGCGGCGGGCGGTGGTCACGGCGGCGATCACCACCTCGGTGACCCGCTCCGGGTGCCGCTGGGTGTAGGCCACCGCCAGCGCCGATCCCCAGGAGGCGCCGTTGACCAGCCAGCGCTCGATGCCGAGGTGCTCGCGCAGGCGCTCGATGTCCTCGATCAGGTGCCGGGTGGTGTTCGCGCCCAGGTCCACGGCCGGGTCCGAGGCGTGCGGGGTGCTGCGCCCGCAGTTGCGCTGGTCGAAGCGGACCAGTCGGTAGCGGGACGGGTCCCAGGCCCGCGTGGGACGGTCGCGCGTGCCGGCGCCCGGTCCGCCGTGCAGATGGACGGCGGGCTTGCCGCCCGGGTTTCCCAGTTGCTCGTAGTAGAGGCGGTTGCCGTCCCCGGTGTCGAGGAAGCCGCGGTCGTACGGTTCGGTCGGAGCGTAGAGATCCACCATGGCGATCGATCGTACGCGGACCCGACGGCGATGGCCGTACCATCTTCCGGGTGAGCCGATCGCCTTATCAGGAAGCGGAACTGACGGACCGACGGGCCGTGAGGTACACCCGTCCCGCGCTGGCCCTCGCGGCCCTGGTCGAGCGGTACTGGTGGTCCGAGGGCGGCGCGGGCGCGCTGCCCCGGCTGCTTCCCGGCACCGGGGCCGAGCTCTGGGTGCACTGGTCGGGCGGGGTGGACCTGCGGCCCGTGGGCGGAGGACCGCCGACCCCGCTGCCGGCCGGGCACCTGGTCTGCCTCCGGCGCACTCCCTGGTCCCTGGAGCACCGGGCGGGCGCGGGACGGCCCGGGTTCGTGGCGGTGCGGTTCCGGGCCGGTGCGCTGCGTCACCTGGTGCCGGCCGGCCTCGACGAACTGGCCGACCGGGTGGTGGACACCGAGGAGCTGTGGGGCGCTCCGGGGCGGCGGTTGGTCGAACGGGTCCGGTCGGCCCGCGGTCCGGTCGCGCGAGTGGCGGTGCTGGACCGCTTCCTGACCGGTCTGCTCGAAGCGCACCGGCGGCCGGAGCCGTGGCTGGACGCCGCGGTGGGGCGGATCTACCGCGGGCCCGCCGGGCTGCGGATCGACCGGCTGGCGGAGACGGTCGGGGTCGGCCCGCGGCGGTTGCAACGGATGTTCCCGGCGGCGGTCGGCGCCGGGCCCAAGGAGTTCCAGCGGCTGGCCCGGTTCCAGCGGCTCGCCCGGCTGCTGCTGCGGGAGGAGCCGCCCCACAGCCTCCCGGCGGCGCTGGACGCCGGGTACTACGACCAGAGCCACTTCACCCGCGAGTTCCGCCGGCTCACCGGGGAGCGTCCGGCCGAGCTGCTCGGGCCCGGCCGGTCGCATTTCTACTATCCGTCACTGCCTCCCGACGGCCAGCCTGGAGCCCGGACGACACGGGAGGAGACCTCATGACCATGGTGCTGGCGATCCTGCGGGCCAGGCCGGAGCACGCGGACGAACTGGACGCCGCGCTGCGCGACGTGGCCGGGCGCACGGCCGGCGAACCGGGCGCGCTGGCGTACTCGGTGGCCCGCCAGGACGGCGGGCGGTTCCTGGTGGTGGAGCGGTACGCGGACGGCCCGGCCCGGGACGCCCATTTCGCGGCGCCGTACGTGGCCGGGCTGCTCGACCGGTTCCCGCTGCTGCTGGCGGAGGAACCGGTGGTCGAGTTCGCCGAGGTGGTCACCGGCTTCACCCGCTGACCACCGTACCGGGGTACTCCCGGGCACCGGCGGGCACCGGGCCCGCCGCTGCCCCGACGACCGGCAGGACCGACACCCCGGGATGAACGCGCCTCCGGCGCCGTCCGCCGACTACGCTCGGCCCGCTGCCGCCGTCCGCCCCGGTCCCGGTGCGGACGCGGCCCCGGACGAGGACGGGGCCGCCGGGCAGGGACCGGTCCGCCGGGCGGAGCCGGGCAGCGCCCGGAACAGGGCCGGGAACAGGGCCGGAAGCAGGACCGGGACGAACGGACGACGAACGGACAGGGAGCGACCGTGGCCGAGGAGTTCGCACTGCTGGGAGTCCCGTCCTGCGCGGGCACGCACGGCCCCGGCCAGGAGAAGGCCCCGGCGGCCCTGCGCTCCGCCGGCCTGGTGGAACGGCTGCGGACGGCCGGAGTGGCGGTGACCGACCGCGGGGACCTGCCGGTGGTGCCGTTCCGGACCGACCCCGACCACCGGGACCGGCAGAACCTGCCGCTGGTGGTCGAGGTGGTGCGCGCGGTGGCCAAGGCCGTCGGCGCCATCCTCGACGACGGCGCGGTGCCCCTGGTCGTGGGCGGGGACTGCACGATCACGCTGGGCGTGCTCGCCGCGTACGTGGCCCGCCGGCCCGGCACCGGCCTGCTGTACTTCGACGGGGACCTCGACCTGTCGGTGCCGGACACCAGCCGCTCCGGGATCCTGGACACCATGGTGCTGTCGCACCTGCTCGGCGAGGGCGCGCCGGAGCTGCGGGAGGCCGGTCCGCGCACCCCGCTGCTGGGCCCCGAGGGGATCGTGGCGTTCGGCTACGACCCGGTGGAACTCGGCGCGGCGGGGCGGGAACGGCTGGGCCGCTACCGGCTGCGTGCCCTGCCGTGCACGGAGCTCACCGCCCCCCGGGTGGACCCGGTCGTCGAGGCGCGGGCCGCCTGGCGGGCGCTCGCCGCCGACCACGAGCGGTTCGTGCTGCACTTCGACGTGGACGTGATCGACTCGGTGGACTTCCCGCTGGCGAACTTCCCGCACTTCAACGAGGGGCTGCCGATCGGCGTGGCCTTCGACTGCCTGGCCGAGTTCTGCGCGGCGCCACCGATGGCGGGGCTGGTGGTGACCGAGGTCAACCCGGACCGCGACCCGGACGGGGCGATGGTCGACACGCTGGTCGGCGCCCTGGTCGCGGCGCTCGGTCGACGCGTCGACTGACGTCTGCCGGAGCATCCGGGCGGCGCCGGGCCGGTTGCCGTCCGACCGCCCGTCCAATGCGGCGGCGCGCCCCCGCCGACCCGGGCCGACGCCGGGTCTGGCCGAAGAACGCCCCCGCGCCGTCCGGCCCCGGGACGGTGCGGGTACGGGCCGCTACATTGGACGGAGGGCCGGGGAGGGGGGCGGGCACCGGGTTCGTTCCGGTTCCGCGGCCGTTGGGAGCACCCGTGACCACGACCCGAGTGACCTCACTGACCTCGCCCCGGGCCCCGCACCGGCCCCGGGGCCGCCGCGCCGCCCGCCTCGCCGTCGGCACCCTGCTGGCCGCCGCCACCGCCGTGGTCGCCCTGCCCGCCGCCCCCGCCCAGGCGGCACCGGCCAAGGTCGTCTACCTGACCTTCGACGACGGACCGAGCCCCCGGTACACCCCTCAGGTCCTGGCGCTGCTGGCCCAGTACGGGGCCCGGGCCACGTTCTTCGAGATCGGCCAGAACGTCGCCGCGTACCCCGAGGTCACCAGCCGGGTGCACAACCAGGGCCACAGCGTGCAGAACCACAGCTGGTCCCACCCCGACCTGCGCTCCCTCTCCAAGTCCGCCTTCGACTCCCAGGTGACGTCCACCGACGCACGCATCCGCGCCCGGACCGGGACCACGCCGAGCTGCCTGCGCCCCCCGTACGGCGCGGTCAACACCGCCGTGCGCTCCGGCGCGGCGCGGCTCGGCAAGACCGTCCAGCTGTGGAGCGTCGACCCGCAGGACTGGGCCCGGCCGGGGCGCGCCGCGATCGAGCGCCGGGTGCTGGACCGGGTCACTCCCGGCGCCGTCGTCCTGATGCACGACGGGGGCGGCGACCGCAGTCAGACCGTGGCCGCGCTGCCCGCCATCCTGCGCACCCTCAAGTCCCGGGGCTACACCTTCGCCCTCCTCCCCTGCCGCTGACCGCTCCCTCGGCACCGCCGCTCCCCGGGACCTCGTGCGCCCGGGGAGCGCGCACGACCGCGCCGGTAACGCAGCGGTGCGAGGACCGCGGTGAGGCCGCCCGCCGCCCGGTCGAGCCGGCCGGCGGGGCCGTCCGCCGCCCCGCCGAGGCCCGGGCCGGTCCTCGCTCAAACACGTTGCCGAAGCACGTTGCTGAAACACGTTCGAGCGGTTGCCGTGCGGTGCCTGAAGCACGGGTGAAGCCTGCCGGAAGCCCCCCGCGTCCAAGATCGTGGCCATGCGGAACAGCCGGATGCTGTTCCTCCGTACACACCCGCCCGGCCTCGTGGCCGGCGGCGGACGAACGGGAGTCACACATGCGCACATGGATGGGCCGGAGGACGGCCGCCGTCCTGACGACGGCGGCAGCGGCGATCACGAGCCTGGCCACCGCCTTACCGGCACAGGCCGTCGTCGGGGGTAGCGAGTCCACCGAACCGTACTCGTTCATGGTCTCGGTCCAGTACGACGCTCCCCGCGCGGACGGCCACCGGTGCGGGGGCGTGCTCGTCGCTCCCGATTGGGTGATGACCGCGGGGCACTGCGCCAGCACCCCGACCGGCTCGAAGGCGGGCGTTCCCCGTGACTGGAAGGTCCGCGTCGGGTCGCTGGACGTGACCACCGGCGGCGAGGTCGCCGAGGTCGACCGGTTCTACCGGCGCATCGCCAAGTACGACCCCCCGGGCGAGGACATCGCGTTGCTGCACCTGCGCACCCCGGTGCGGGCCGAGCCCGTACGGCTGGCCGGGACCACGCCCGCCGCGGGGACGCCCGCCCGCCTCCTCGGCTGGGGCCCGTCCTCGACGGGCTGCGACGACTTCGCCGACACCACGTGCTTCTCCAACAAACTGCGCGAGGTCGACACCGAGGTCACGCAGCTCCAGAAGTGCTTGGACGAGGTCGAGGGCATTCCGCCCTTGTGCATCGGCCGTGTCGATCCTGCCGCCGGGCCGGGGACGACGGACTCCGGAGGGCCCGCCCTGGTTCGCGAGGGCAACGAGTGGGTGCTGGCCGGAACGGTCGTCGGTGGCAGCAGCAAGGACTCCGACTTCCCCGGTGTGTACTCCGATGTCGCGAAGAACACCCCCTGGATCAACGGCATCGTGAACGGAACCGATGTGCCGCCGTTCGACCCGATCCCGAACGTCGAGGGCGCGGCCAAGGTGGGCAACTGCGTGGGGTCCGTGGTGCGGCCGCCCACCGCGCGCCCCAAGGACCCGGCACTGGTGCTGACCAACGGCCACTGCGTGCCGAGCGGTCGGCCCGCACCGGGCACGGCCCTGGTGGACCGGCCCGCCGATCTGAAGGACCCGGTCACCATCACCGACTCCGCCGGCTACACCCGGACCAGCGCCCGCGCGACCCGGCTGGTGTACGCGACGATGTCGGGCACCGACATCGCGCTGTACCGGCTGGACAAGACGTACGCACAGCTGGCGGCGGAGGGCGCGAAGGTCTTCCGGTTGTCCACCACCCCGATGCGCAAGGGTGACCGGCTGACCATGGCCTACAACTTCAACCGTCCGTCGTGCACGGTGGACGCCGTGGTGCCGCACCTGCGGGAGGACGGCTACCAGCAGGACCGCTCGGTGCGCTACGCCGGCTGCACCAGCGGGCCCGGCCACTCCGGCAGCGCGCTGCTGGCGTCCGACGGGGAGACCGTCGTGGGCATCAACAACACCCACAACCGCGACGGCGAGCAGTGCACCAACAACAACCCCTGTGAGGTCGGCCGGGACGGATCGGTGACCGCGGTGCAGGGCCGCAGCTACGGCCAGCAGGTCGACCGGATCGCCGGCTGCCTCACCACGGGCTCGCGACTGGACCTGACCCGCCCGGGCTGTGCGCTCACCGGTGCCACCGGAGGACCTCGCCACCCCTAGGCACAACCGGCCCCGCGTTTTCTTACACGTCCTTGCCGTCGCTCTGCCGGGCCCCTGACCGGGGCCCGGCAGTGTCGTCCTCACCACCGGGAAGCACCGGGAAGCACCGGAAGCACCCGGGGACGACAGGACGGAAGGGACACCACCATGACGAGGAACACGGGCATCCTGCGGCGGGCCGGGGCGGTCGCGGGGGCGGCGGTGCTGATGACGGTGCTGCCCGCCGGGGCGGCCGTCGCGTCGCCGCAGGGGGCACGGCCGGGCAACGCCGCCCGGTGCCCCTCGGTGGAGGGCATCCGGGTGGACTGCGGCACCGTCGACCGGCCGGTGGTGAGCGGCAAGCCGTGGCTGGGCAGGGTCTCCGTCGCGTACGCGGTGCTCCGGCACCGGGACGCCGGCCCGGCCCTGGGGACGGTCGCGGTCAACCCCGGCGGGCCCGGGGAGACCGCGATCGACCGGGCCGGGGCGTTCGCCGCCGGGCTCGACGGGGTGCTCGGCGGCCACGACGTGCTGCTGGTCGACCCGCGCGGCACCGGGCGCTCCGGGCGGATCCCGTGCGGGGTCACCGACGCCGAGTACCGCTTCGCGGACCGTGCGGGCCAGCGCGACGCCGTCGCCCGCTGCGCGGCCGCGCTGGGTGCCCGCGCCGAGGGCTACACCAGTGCCGCGACCGCCGACGACATCGACGCGGTGCGGGCCCGGATCGGCGCCGAGTCGCTGATCCCCTACGGGCTCTCCTACGGCACCTATCTGATGCCGGTGTACGCGAGCCGCCACCCCGGGCGGGTCGACGCGATGGTGCTGTCCGGGGCCTACCCGCTCGGTGTCGACCCGCTGGCCCGCCCCAGCGCCGACGCGGTGTCGCTGGCCCTGAAGCGGGTCTGCGAGCGCAGCGGCGCCTGCGACGGGGACACCGCCGTCGAGGACCTCCGCACCGTGGCCGGGAGGCTGCGCGAGCGGCCCCTCACGCTGCGGGTCGAGGCCGCCGGTGCGACCCGCACGCTGCGCTTCACCGAGGACAAGCTCGCCAATCTGCTGTACGAGGCGGCCAGCCGCGGCGCCGGGGAGAGCCCGGCCGAGCCCTCGCTGCTCGGCGGGCTGCCGGCCGCGCTGCACGACGCGGCCCGCGGCGACGACCGCGCGCTGCGGTCCCTGGTCGACGCCGACTACCGGCTCGCCACCCGGGAGGACCAGGCGTCCTTCCTGGCCGTGGTCTGCAACGACTACCCGCGGGCCTGGTCGGTGGACTCGTCGCTGCCGGAGCGCCGGCGCGAGTACCGGGCGGCGCTGTCGGCGGCCGACCCGGGCCGGTTCGGGGCGTTCAGCGTCAAGGGCTTCACCGAGGGGCAGACCGACGGCGCCGACGCCTGCATCCGGTGGCCGCGCACCGGCACCGCCCGCCCCCAGCCGGTGGACGCCGCGCAGCCGGACGTGCCGGTGCTGCTGTTCGCCGGCGACCTCGACTCCAACACCCCGGAGAGCGCCACCCGTGAGTCGGCGGCCCAGTTCCGGCGCTCGACCGTCGTCACGGTGCCCAACGCCGGACACGTGGCGGAGCTGGAGTCCACGCACTGCACGCTGGGGATCGTCGACTCCTTCGTCCGCACCGGGCAGCCGGGCGACACCTCGTGCACGGCCGCCGTGCCGCCGATCACCGTCTCCCCGGTGCGCCGCTGACACCGGACGGGGCGTCCGTCCGCACCCCCACCATCCACCACGACCAGCGAGAATGACGCCATGACAGATGCCACCGCCACCCACGGCCGCACCGTGCTCGTCGTCGAGGACGACCCCGGTGTCCGCACCACCCTCGACCAGTTGCTGCGTTTCGAGGGCTACTCGGTCCTCACCGCCACCGACGGGCAGGACGCCCTGGAGCTGCTGGAGCGACACCGCCCCGACCTCGCCGTGGTGGACGTGGTGATGCCCCGGCTGGACGGGCTGGCCCTGTGCCGGATGCTGCGCCGCCGCGGCGACCGGCTGCCGGTCCTGGTGCTCACCGCCCGGCACCAGCTCGGCGACCGGGTCGCCGGGCTGGACGCCGGGGCGGACGACTACCTGGCCAAGCCCTTCGCCACCGAGGAACTGCTGGCCCGGATACGCGCCCTGCTCCGGCGCTCCGCCCCGGCCGCCGATCCGGGGGTGCTGGCCTGCCAGGACCTCGCGGTGGACACCGCCGCGCGTCGGGCCCACCGCGGCGACCGGCTCCTCGACCTCACCAAGACCGAGTTCGACCTGCTGGAACTGCTGCTGCGCAACCAGGGCGCGGTGCTCACCCGCCCGCAGATCTACGAGCGGATCTGGGGCTACGACTTCGACACCGACTCGCGCTCGCTCGACGTCTACATCGGCTATCTGCGCCGCAAGAGCGAGGAGGGCGGCGAACCCCGGCTGATCCACACCGTCCGCAACGTCGGCTACCTCGTGCGGGCCGCGTAGTGCTGCGCACCAGGATCACCCTCGTGGTGGTGGCCGCCACCCTGCTGGCCGTCGTCGTCTCCGTGGTCAGCTCCTACCGCGGGGTCACCGCGACGGTCGCCGACCAGTTCGACCGGGCGCTGGCCGACCGGGCGGAAGCCGTCGCCGCCGTCCTCGACGCCGGGCGGGTCCCCGCCGAGCGGCCCGACACCGCCGAGCAGCTGCTCCTCGCGGACGGCACGGTGCGGCCGCTCTCCCCCGGCCGCACCGCCCTGCCGGTCCCCCCGGGCGCGCTCGCGGTGGCCCGCTCCGGCGAGGGCCGGCTGCTGGCCGAGAGCTCGGTCGGCGACCGCACCTTCGGGGTGCTGGTGCTGGGGCGCGGCGAGGGCCACGGGGCGCTGGTCGTCAGTCAGGACTACGCGGACGCCGAGCGGGTGGACCGGGAGTTCCTCGGGCGGATCGGCTGGACGACGGCGGGTTCGGCCGCCGCCTGCGCCGCGCTCAGCTGGCTGCTGATCGGCCGGATCCTGCGTCCGATGCGTCGGCTGGCCCGCGCCGCCGAGCGGATCAGTTCGACCCAGGACCTCGGCACCGCGCTCCCGGCCGCGGGGCGAGACGAGGTGGGTCGGCTGACCCTCGCCTTCGAGGTGATGCTCGACGCGCTGCGCCGCTCCCGGGAGGCGCAGCAGCGGCTGGTGCAGAACGCCAGCCACGAGCTGCGCACCCCGCTCACCTCGGTGCGCGGGAGCGCGGAGCTGTTGCAGCGGGCCCGGGGCCGGCTGGCGCCCGAGGACGAGGAGAAGATCCTCGCCACCCTGGTCGCGGAGAGCGTCGCGCTCGACGAGCTGGTGCGCGAGCTGGTCGAGCTGTCCGTCGACCGGCAGGCCGACGAGGACCCGGAGCCGCTGGACCTGGCGGCGGCGGCCGAGGACTGCGCGGACCGGTTCCGGCGGCGCACCGGGCGTGTCATCACCGTGGGCACGGCGGGCACCGGGCCGGACCGGGACCCGGCCGCGGTCGTGCTCGCCCGGCCGCGCGCGCTGCACCGCTGCATCGACAACCTGCTGGCCAACGCGGTCAAGTTCAGCCCCGGGGACACTCCGGTCACGGTGCTGGTCGGGACGGCACCGGCCGGTGCGGGCCGGGACGACGGCGGGGGCGGGGGCGGTGCCGGCAGGGACGGCGCCGGTGCGGGCGGTGCCGGCAGGGACGGCGCCGGTGCGGGCGGTGCCGGCGGGGTGCCGTGCGTGCGGCTGGTGGTGCGCGACCTCGGGCCGGGGATCGGGCCCGAGGAGCGGGACGCCGTCTTCGACCGCTTCTACCGGGGGGCGGGCACCCAGTCGACGCCGGGCTCCGGGCTGGGGCTGGCCATCGTCCACGACCTCGTCACCGCCGACGGCGGCACCGTGTTCGCCGGCACCCGACCGGAGGGCGGCGCGGAGGTCGGCTTCACCCTTCCCCGCGCGTTCCCCCGCGCGCTCCCCCGGGCCGTGCCCGGCGCGCTGGGCGGCCGGTAGGGTCCTCAGCCTTCCGCGCCGATGGAGCAGTTGGCGTCGGGGGCGTGGCCGAGCGGCCAGGCGACGGTGTCCAGGACGGCGCCGCGGACGGCCGGGTCGAGGTGGACGATCGGGACGGCCTTGTTGTGCGGGTTGCCGTACTGGTCGAGGCAGATCCAGCCGCTGGCGCCGTCCACCCGGTTGCCGCCGTGCAGCCGGCGCCAGCTCTGGGTGACGTCGTCGAGGGAGGGCATGGACACGGATCCGCCGACGTCCTTGCGGATCCCCGCGACGGCGGTGGTCACCGCGTCGTAGGTGATGATGATCCGGCCGTCGCGGCGGTCGGCGGGCCCGATCCGGTCGGGCTGCTTGGTGGCGTCCGCCAGCAGCAGGGCGGCGAGCTCGGCGGTCGGGCCCTTCGAGCCGCCGGGGCCCTCGGTGCTCGACCCGCCCCAGCTGTCGGGGTGGGCGAGCGCCGTGTACCGCACGGTGATGCCCGCGCTCTTGGTGAGCGAGTCCCACTTGCTCTCGAACTTCTGGTCGACCATCAGGGTGGAGGCGTGCGAGCCGGTGATGACCGTGTAGGGCTTGTTGCACTTGCGGTCGCCCAGCGCGACCAGGAACAGCCGCAGCTGCACCGGGCGTCCGGCGAAGAACAGGGTGGACGCGGCGGAGCTGCAGATGTCGGGCACCATCTGGTCGAAGACGTTGCCGAGGTTGCCCTCCTGGGTGAAGTCCTGCGGGGACTCGAAGGTCTCCGGGGCGTTGGGCGCGCCCTTGGTGAGCTCGGCGAAGGTGGCCCGCAGGGTGGAGAGGTAGTTGTCGCCCTCCCGGGTGTCCTCGATCACCAGGGTCTCGGCGGGCTTGATGCCCGCGCCGTAGGCGGCGAGGGCGTCCGCCTGGTCGCTGTTGCTGGGGGCGATCCGGGCCAGGCCCGGGTAGTGGCGCGGGTCGGCGGCGCTGTTGGCGATGTCGTCGGCGGTCATCGGGCCGGCGACGACGGGGATGTGCTTCTCCGCCGTGAGGTAGTGCACGGCGGCCTCGCTGTTGGCGATGCTGATGTTGATGCCCGTGACGGCCCGCAGGTTCACCTTGCCGTCGGTCGCGGACCGGGTCAGCTGGTCGGCGACGTGCCGCCACTGCCCGTACTCCCGGCCGGGGTTGGCGAGGACCAGCCGGACCGGCGGCTGCTTCCCGTCCTCGCGGTTGGCCCGGTACTGGGCCAGGTAGGCGCCCTGGACCTGTTCGACCATCTCGCGCCGCTCGGCCTGCTGGTCGGAGATCAGCGGGATCATCAGGGCGACGGTGACCGGGTTCTTCCCGGCCACGCCGTCGTTCTCCTCCTTGATCCGCGCGGTCACCGGCCCCAGGTCGTCGTTGAAGACGTACGACCCGTCGGTGACGCCGACGCACTCGTTCCCGATCTCGGTCACACCGGCGGCGCAGCTGCGGTCCGTCAGGAGGCCGTAGCCGAAGTAGCCGGCGGTGCCGAGGACGGCGACCGCCAGCAGGATCACCAGCGCGCGGTTCAGGGGCCCTTGGGGCAGGAACGGTTTCACGGTCGGGCGTCTCCTCAGGTCGGGGCAGGGCGGGCCGGGGCGAACGGCGGGGCGGGGCGACCGGGGTCGGACCGGCGGCGGACCGGCGGCGGGGCGGGGCGACCGGGGTCGGACCGGCGGCGGACCGGCGGCGAATCGGCGGCGAATCGGCGTCGGCGGTCGGGGACCGGGTCAGACCGGCAGGTCGGGTGCCTGGTGCCAGCGGCGCAGCCGTCCGGGCCAGGTCTCGTGCGCCTGGAAGAACACCGCCTGGTCGGCCGCCCCGGTGTACTGGGCGAGGGTGAGCAGTTGGAGCCGGATGCTGTCGGTCAGCGCCGGGGCGGGCGCCGAGAGCGGGTGGGACTGCACCCACAGGTTGCGCACCAGGAGGTCGATCGCCCGGTGCACGGCGACGTCGCCGTGCCGGCAGGCCTGGCACTGCTCGTTGGTCGCGGCGGCGGCCGGCAGGGGCCCCGGCGGGTGCGGCGCGGAGCAGATCAGGTTGACCGAGGCGAGCCAGTCGGCGGCGCTGCGTTCGGCCAGGCGCTGGTGCAGGGTGCGCACGACGACTCCGGTGTCGTGCACGGCGAGCGCGTGGTACAGGGCCTGGTCCGGCAGCCCGGCGCCGTTCGGCGCGTACCGCGCGCGCACGGTGCCGTGCAGGTGCCGCCAGGTCTGCATGCCGGGCTCCCCGGCCACCTGGACGGCCAGTCGGTGCCCGAGCAGGGCGCGCAGGGTGCGGTCCTGAACGAAGGGCGCGTCGACGGCCTGGTGCGCGGTGACGGCCCAGTGGTTGCGTTCCAGCAGCCTCCTGGCCTCCTGGACGTCCAGCGGGCTGCCGTCGCTCGGCGGGTAGTAGGCGCCGAGCAGGTCGGCGGCCCCGTCGTCGAGGGCCGGGCTGTAGTACGTCAGCCGCTCCAGGTCGCGCTCCCCGGGGACCAGGACCCGCAGCAGCTGCTCGTGGACCGTCCGCGCGGGCGCGTCGTGGGCCGGGAGGTCGAGCAGCCGGCGCGGCTCCGCGCTGTCCCCCTGGCGGATCGCCCTCCGGGCGGCCTCCACCAGGGCGTGGGCGATCCCGGCCCGGCCCGCGCTGAGCCGGTGGATCACCCGGGCGGTGCCGGACGGGGGGTGCTCGGTGCCGAACATCAGGGTCACCTCCTCCAGCCCCAGCCCGGCCAGCGGCAGCCGCACCGTCCAGCCGGCCGCCGTCCCGGGGCGGTCCTGGCGCCAGAACGGGCTCCCGGCGTGGCGCGTCGACGGGGCGGTGTCGTCGGGCTCGGGGCCGGAGGGCTGCCCGGCCAGTACGGTGGTGACCACGGCGGGCCGCGTCCCGGGCGGTTCCTCGTGCCAGACCTGGAGCAGGGTGCGCATCACCGGCCGGCCGAGCCGGGTGTGGGCGTTGTCGAGGAGCAGCAGCGGGCGCGGCAGCCGGTTCATCCGGCGCGACCAGGTGTAGTGGCTGTCGATGTCCGCCAGGAAGGCGGCCATCAGGTGGCGTTCCGCGATCTCCCGGTCGTCCGGGTCGCCGCGGAAGCGCCGGGCCAGCTCGTTCAGCTGGACGCGGTCGGTGCCCGGTCCGGCGACCTGTCGGCCGGCCCACCAGCGCAGCCCGTGCCGGTGGGCGGAGGGGCCGAGCAGTTCCGGGGTGACGAGGTCGACCAGGCGGGTTGCGAGGGTGTCCGGCCCGGCCCCGGGGGCCGCCGCGGCCGGGCCGGGGGCCGTCTGCCGCATCCACTGGGTGACCCGCGCGCGCCGGGCCGGGCCGGTGGGGACGCTCTCCCCGAGCAGGCTCTCCAGGCGTCCGGCGGCCGCCTCCGGCTCGCCGGCGCCGGCGGCCTGCCAGGAGGTGACCGCCAGCAGGCCCTGGACCAGCCGGGGGAAGGCGATGCTGCCGCCGAAGTCCCCGGGTCGCCGGCCCAGTTCGCGGCGCAGGTGGAACAGCAGGTCCGAGGTGTGCGAGGCGTTGCGCCGGGTCGGGTCCTCGTCGTCGGCGGCCAGTGCGAGGTCGGCCCGGCCCAGGTCGGGGCGGCCGAGGTCGGCCGAGGCCCGGCGCAGGTGTGCCGCGTACCGCGCGTCCAGGCCCGCCAGGAGGGCGGTGCGTCCGGCGAGCCGCCCGCCCGAGCACTCGACCACCGGCGGGGTGCCGTTCGGGACGGGCAGTCGCCGCGTCCTGACGCCCGGTGCCTCACCGGTCACCTCCAGGCCGACGAGCGAAGGCACGACCGTCTCGAACACCGCCGCACGTCCGTGCAGAACCACCGCGACCCCCCAGTCGTCCGGCGAGGCCGTACCTCGCCGTGCGCCTGGAGGATAGGCGACCGCATCCGTCCCGTGCAGGGATACCACCAACTACACGGTCGCGGATCGGCACCGGCCCGACGGGTCGTCAGCCTGCTTTCCGGGTCCGTCCCTTGGCGGCCCGGGGCTCCTCCGCCACGGTGGGGGCGCGGAGCAGGGCGGCGGGGGCGCAGAGCAGGGCGGTGCGGAGGTCGAGCCGGTCGTCGAGCCGCAGCAGGCTCCGGCCGGTCAGTTCCTCGATCCGCTTGACCCGGTAGTGCACGGTGTTCACGTGGACGTGCAGGGCCTCGGCGGTGCGGGACCAGGAGGCGTTGTGGCGCAGGAAGGCGTCGAGGGTGTCGACCAGGGAGACCGTGTTCTGCCGGTCGTGGTCGACCAGCGGGGCCAGGAGCCGCTGGTGGAAGGCGGCGGTGACCTCGGGCGGGATGCCGCGCAGCAGGTCGGCGAGGGAGGCCGTGCCCGCCCAGCGGCCGACCGCGCCGGGCGGGCGGGCGTCCAGCGCGTAGCGTGCCTGCACCAGGGCGGGGCGCAGGTCGGCGGCGGTGGGCGGGACGGTGGGGCCGACGCCGGCGGCGGGTCGTCCCGGTCCGGTCCGGGCACCGGCCGGCTCCGGCCCCGGCTCCGCGCCGAGCCGGGGCAGGGCGAGGTCCAGGGCGGCGGCGACGGCGTCCTCTGGGAGGGCGACCAGTGCCACGGCGCCGCCGCGTCCGTCCGGGGCGGCGACGAACGGGGCGGCCGTCGGGTGCAGGGCCTCGGCGAGCGCGGCGGCGGCCCAGGCCCCGGACGGGTCGGCGGGACCGGGCGCGGCTGCGGTGCCGGGGACGAAACCGGCGGGGGTTCCAGGGGCGGTACCGGGGGCGGTACCGGCGGCGGGGCCGAAGCGGGCGGCCACGGGGGTGAGCGGCAGCCGCGGCGGCAGTCCGGCGAGGGACAGCGCGTGGTCGGCCTCCGGGTCGGCGCCGGCGGCGAGGAGTTCCAGCAGCCGGGTACCGGCCTGCCGTTGGGCGGTGGCGGTGGCGCGGGCGCGTTCGGCGAGCGGTGCGAGCAGCTCGGCCAGTCCGTGCAGCATCGTGGCGGCGGCGGGCCCCGGAGCGGTGTGCGGCTGCAGCAGCCAGCCGTCGAAGGGCGTCGTGCCGGGCGGGCCGACCGGGATCGGGGCGGGCGCAGGGGCCGGGACGGCGACCGGGGCACGCGACGGTGCCGGGCGGGCGACCGGGCCGCGCGGAGGGGCCGGGCGGACGTCCGCCGAGGAGGCCAGCAGCCGGCCGGCGCCGGTGACCAGGGAGCAGTCGGGCACGCCCAGGTCGGCGACGGCGCGGCGCAGCAGTCCGTCCAGCGGCGCGTCCGCGCCCAGCATCGAGGTGAGGGTGCGCCGGACGCCGGCCGGCAGCCCGGCCCGGCCTTCGGCACCGGCCTGGAGGTCGCCCCACAGCCGCAGGTAGATGCGGTCGGTGACGGCCCGGAAGCTGGTGCCGCTGGGTACGGACAGCAGCGGTACGCCGTGGCGGCGGCAGGCCTCGGCCAGTTCCGGGGGGACGGTACCGTGGGTGCCCTCGCCGGCCAGCAGCGCCGCCGCCTCGGCGCTGCGCAGGGCGTTGGCGAAGCGCAGGGCGGTGGCGAGCCGCGGGGCGGGGCGGGTGTCCTCGGGCCGCCACCAGACCAGGCCGGTGAGCACGACCTCGCCGGGCCGGAGGTAGCGGGCGGGGTCCTGGAGGTCGGTGGAGGTGACCCCGGTGACCTCGCGGCCGAGCAGGTCGGGGGTCGCCCAGGCCACCTCGATGTGCAGTTCGTCCAGCGCCAGGAGGTCCCCGACGATCATGTTGTGCTCCCTGTGCCGTCCGCACGGGCCGCCCTCGCCCATGCGATGTTTCTGTGCGTTCGGGCATGGTAAATGCAAGGGCCATGTGGCTTCTTCCCTCTTGTTCGATCACCCGACGGCGGGGCCCGCGGGTGGTACCGATGTCCAGTGGTCCGGACAGTGGCGCTCCGCTTGGATCGGTGTGCGGGGAACGCGCGGCCGCCCCGACCTCAAGCGGGTCGGCCGCGCGCTTCCGCCGCAGGCCCCGGCCGTGGCGCCCCGGCCCGGGGCGCCGGCTCCCCCGCCGCCGGCCTCCCCACCGGCGACCCGCCCGCCACCGGCTACCCCGCCGACGACCCGCCCGCCACCGGCTACCCCGCCGACGACCCGCCCGCCGGAGAGACTCCCCCGCCGGCGACTCCCCCGGCGCGGCGGTGCTCGTCGATCGCCTGCCACACCCGGTCGCGCAGGAACGGCGTGCCGGTGAACCGGATGCCGGTGGCGTCGCGCAGCGCGTTGGCGAAGGCCGGCGCCACCGGGTTGAACGGGCTCTCGCTCATCGACTTGGCACCCAGCGGGCCGATCGCGTCCGAGGTCTCGGAGAAGTGCACCTCGGTCCGCGGGACGTCCGCGAAGGCCGGCAGCCGGTAGCGGCGGAACGCGGCCGTCGTCACCTCGCCCCGCTCGTCGACCAGGACCCGTTCGAACAGGGTGGCGCCGAGGGCCTGCGCCACGCCGCCCTCGACCTGGCCCCGGCACTGCAGCGGGTTCATCACCCGGCCGGCGTCGGCCCCGTGGACGCTGCGCAGGATCCGGATCTCCCCGCTGTCGGGGTCGACGGCGAGCCGGAACCACTGCGAGTTGAACGCCACCGAGCGCGGTGAACCGCCCCAGTGCCCCTCGCCGGTCAGCGTCACGCCCTGCGCCGCGGCCGCGGCGAACACCTCCTTGAGCGGCACCGGGCGGCCCTCGCACTCCACCGCCTCGGCGCCGAGCGTGATCCGGCTGCGCGGGGTGCGGGCGTACTCGGCGGTGAAGCTGAGGATGCGTTCGGCGAGCGCGTTGGCCGCCTTCATCACAGCCTTGCCCGCGACCACGGTACCGGCCGAGCCGAACGCTCCGGTGTCGTGGCGGACCACGTCGGTGTCGGACTGCCGGACCGTGATCCGGTCGACCGTCGTCCCGAGCGCCCCGGCGGTGATCTGCTTGTGCACGGTGGTGGTGCCGTTGCCGAACTCGGCCGTGCCGACCGCGATGTCGTAACCGCCGTCCTCCAGCAGCGTCACGGCGGCGTCCGCGAAGTGGCCGCCGGGCGGGCCGGTCGCGATCGCCGACATCGCGAAGCCCTGGCCCACCAGCCAGCCCTCGGGGGCGAGTTCGGCGCTGCGGTCGTCGGCGAGGGCGTCCCGCACCACCCGCAGGCACTGGTCCAGGCCGTAGGAGGCGATGTGGAGGTCCTCCTCCTCGCCCGCCGGGCCGACCATGTGCTCGCCCGGGCCGATGATGTTCCGCTCCCGGAACTCCAGCGGGTCCATGCCCAGCCGGCGGGCCAGTTCGTCCATCGCCGACTCCACCGCGAAGGTCACCTGGCCCAGGCCGTAGCCCCGGAACGCCCCGGCGGGCACGCCGTTGGTGTAGACCGAGTAGGCCTCGACCTTCTTGTGCGGCGCCCGGTAGACGCCCATCGACTCGCCGACGCTGTGGAACATCACCGCCGGCCCGTGGTTGCCGTACGCCCCGGTGTTGGCGACCACCCGGAACGCCAGGGCGGTCAGGGTGCCGTCCGCCCTCGCGCCCGCCTTCACCGTGACGGTGAACGGGTGGCGGGTGGTGGCGCCGAGGAACTGCTCGGCCCGGGTGAACTCCAGCTTCACCGGCCGGCGCAGCCGCAGCGCGGCCAGGACGGCGATGTCCTCGGTGAGCATCTCCTGCTTGCCGCCGAACCCGCCGCCGACCCGGCCCGCCACCACCCGGACCCGCTCCGGCGGCAGGTCGTACAGCGCGCACAGGGCGCGCCGGGTGAGGAAGGGCACCTGGGTGGAGGAGCGCACCACGATCCGCTCCTCGCCGGTCTCCTCGTGCTCCTCGAAGTACACCAGGCAGCCGTGCGTCTCCAGGCTGGCGTGCTGGACCCGCTGGGTGCGGAAGGTCTCCTCGTACACGACCGCCGCCTCGGCGAAGCCCTGCTCGACGCTGCCGAGCTCGCCGTGCACCTCGCCGCAGACGTTGTTCTCCGGGCGGGCGATCCGCGACTCGGGGCCCTTGGGGTGCAGCACCGGGGCGCCGGGCAGCATGGCGAGTTCGGGGTCCAGGACGTACGGCAGCACCTCGTACTCCACCGCGACCCGGCGGCAGCCCTCCTCGGCGGCGGCCTCGCTGTCGGCGACCACCGCCGCCACCCGCTGGCCGGCGAAGCGGACCACGTCGTCCAGCAGCCGGGTGTCGTCCGGGTCCTCGGTCGGGTGCTCGTGCCGGGCGGAGGAGTAGAGCCGCTCCGGCGCGTCGTGGTGGGTGAACACCGCCCGTACCCCCGGGACGCGCAGCGCCGCCGAGGTGTCGACGGACACGATCCGGGCGTGCGGGTGCGGGGAGCGGAGCAGCTTCATGTGCAGCAGGCCCTCGACCTCCAGGTCGAAGGTGTAGCGCGCCGTTCCGGTGACCACCTGCGGTCCGGCGGGGGCGCCCGGACTGCGGCCGACCGCCTCCCCGGGGGCCGGTTCCTCGGTGTGCTTCACCCCGCGGAGCGCGTCCTCGATCGCCCGGTAGCCGGTGCAGCGGCAGAGGTTCCCCTTCAGTGCCCTGGGCAGGTCGGTGAGTTGGTCCTGGTCGAGCTTGGCGGCGGTCATCAGGAAACCGGCCGTGCAGAAGCCGCACTGGAAGCCCTGGGCGTCGAGGAAGCGCTGCTGCACCGGGTGCAGGCCGTCCTCGGTGGCGAGGCCCTCGACGGTGGTCACCGCGCGGCCCTCGGCGCGCCGCGCCGGGTAGAGGCAGCTGTGCACCGGCTCCCCGTCGACGTGCACCGTGCAGGCGCCGCAGTCTCCGGCGTCGCAGCCCTTCTTGACGCCGAACCAGCCGCGTTCGCGCAGGTAGGTGCGCAGGCACTGGCCGGGGCGCGGCTCGGCGTCGGAGTCCTCGCCGTTGACGCGGACGGTGAAGCTCATCGGGCGGTCTCCTCGGTGGTGGCGGGCGCCGCGGGTGCCACAGGTGCGACCGGCTCGACCGGCCTTCCGGGCTCGACCAGCTCGCGCCGGACCTCCTCGGCGAACCGCAGGGTCATGTGCCGCCGCCAGGCCGGCAGGCCGTGGATGTCGTCGAAGTACTCGTCCGGCGCGACGGCGTGCTCCACCGCCTCCCGTACCGCCTCGGCGTTCGGCGGCACCGCGAACGCCAGCCGGACCGGCCGGACCGTGGCCGCGGTGATGTGCAGCGCGAACTCCCCGTCCACCGGGTCCAGGGTGCCGATCACCAGGGCGCCGGAGCGGCCGAGCCCGTAGAGGGAGGCCTGACGGAACGCCGTCCGACGGGCCAGCGCCCGGCCGGGCAGGGTGATCGAGCGCAGCAGTTCGCCCGGCCGCAGGTCCTTGACCCCGGCGCCGAGCACGAAGTCCCCGACCGGCAGGACGCGCGTCGCGCCGCTGCGGTCGAGCAGGCGGCAGACGCCGTCGAGGGCGGCGGTGAGGGAGATCATCGGCCCGGCGGGCAGGCCGTTGCAGAGGTTGCCCCCGACGGTGGCCACGTTCCAGATCTTCCAGGAGGCGAGGAAGGCCCGGCAGCACTGCTCGAACAGCGGTGCCGCCGTCCAGCCGGCCGGCTTCGGGTGGCGGGAGAGCTGCGCGATCGTACAGGTCGCGGCGATCTCCAGCCCGCCGTCCGGAGTGGGCCGCAGCGGCTCCCAGCCCATCCGGTTGAGGTCGAACAGCCGCCGGATGTGCGGCTGGGGCTCCGAGAACAGGTACGTCCCGCCGCCCAGCCAGGCGTCCCCCGGCCGCCACGTCCCGCGTTCGCGGGCATCCCGCAGTTCCACCACGGTGTTCAGGTCCATGTGCATCCACCGTCCTCGACAGATCGACATGGGTATTGCAGCAACGCGCCGGGCCCGGAACGAGTGGATCCGCGCACCAGCGCACCGCCCCGGAGCTGGACGATCACCCAGGGAGCGCCCGAGTCCGGCGCGGCCGTCCCGTCCCCGGTGGGGGTGCGGGGCGGCACCTCCACCGGGGACGGGGAGCGGCGTTCCCTCAGCGCCCCCGACGAACGTCCGGACCGGTCACCGGTGGGCGGTGACCAGGGCCTCGATCTCCGGGACGAGGGCCGCCGGGGTCGGCAGCGCCGCGTTCTCGGCCCGGAGCCGCGCGGCGCCCTCGCGCAGCGCCGGGTCGGTGACGAGCCGGGTGAGCAGGGCGGTGTCGACCGCGTCGGAGCCGGCGCTCAGCGCGGCCCCGGCGGCGGTCAGGGCATCGGCCACCGCGAAGTTGTCGGCGCCCTGGGGCAGCAGCAGCTGGGGCACACCCGCCTGGAGCCCGGTGAGCGTGCTGCCGGACCCCCCGTGGTGCACCACCGCGTCGCAGACCCGCAGCAGCTCCGCGAGCGGCACCCAGGGCAGCGGGCGGACGTTGTCCGGCAGGGTGCCCAGCCTGCCGAGGTCGGCGTCGCCGACGGCGAGCAGGAACTCCGCGTCCACCGCCCCGGCGGACTCGACCAGCCGGGCGATCGCCGCCACGCCGTCGATCCCGGCGATCACGGTGCCCAGGGTGACCGCGACCCTCGGCCGGTGGCCCCGCTCCAGCAGCTCGACCGGGACCACGCCCCCACCGTTGTACGGGAGGTAGCGCATCCGCAGTCCGCCCGGGTCGCCGCCGAGCGAGGCCGGGACGACGTTCAGCGGTGTGGTCGGCGCGGGGGCGGCCACACCGTGCTTCTCGTAGACATCGGTGAAGTGGGCGGCCAGCCGGGCGGCCAGCTCGAGGCCGGAGATGACGCCGAAGTTCTGCAGCGCCGCCGGGATGCCGAGCCGGGCCGCGACCAGCTGGGCGGAGGCCAGGCAGGAGTCGTGGACGAGCAGATCGGCGCCCCAGCGCTCGGCGACCGCGAGCAGGTCCTCGACCGTGGAGCGCGAGGCGTGGGCGAAGGCGGCCGCCGCCATCTCCAGGATCTCGTCCTGGGTCATGCCCGGCTGGGCGTAGCTGACCTGCCCGCCCCAGGTCGCCTCGAAGGAATCGCGCAGCGGCCGCCCGTCGCCGATCCCGACGATCGGGAAGCCGGCCTGCCGGAGCTGGTCGTACGGGCTCGGACTGGCGAACAGCACGTCGTGCCCGGCGGCCCGCAGGGCCTGGGCGGTCGGCACCATCGGGAAGAGGTGGCTCGGCGCCGCCGGGCCGGTGAAGAGTATGCGCACAGTGATCTCCTGATCGTTCTCGATTGGGTCGTGCCACGGATCGACCACGGACCGATCCGTCCCCCGTCAACGTCAACTGACGAACGGTCAGATCTCTTTCCACGAAGGATCGACAATCGGACGTTCGAGTGTCCGGAGCGGGGAGGGACGGCCGACCGCGTGGTACCGGGGTGCCGCCGAGGGCGCGGACCGTGCCCGGGGAGGAGGGGCTAGCCGCCCGTACGCGTCCGGGCCGGGGCCTGTCTCTCCTGGAGACGGGCGGCGGCGGAACCGGCTGCGACAGGACGGACCGCTGCGGAACAGGCTGTGCCGGAAGGGGGGTCGACGGCGGGGCCGTCGGCGCCCGCGCGGCACGGCCGGCCTGCGGGCGCGGCCTCCGGCGGCCGGGCGGCGAACGTCCTCGCCATGCTGCTTCCCCCCATGGTGGTGCCGCGTCCCGCGCGCGACCGCGCGCCGGGAGGAACGCACCGGACACCCTGGGAGGGAATGACTGACTGTCGGCCGGGGCCGGCGGCACCCGGACTACCGACCGGGCTGTGCTTTCGCGCGTTCCGGCGACGATGCTACGGCGAACCGGCTTTCACCGCACGGAATTCCGACGATGGCCGGATCACGACCCCGGCGCGCGGAGCACCTCGGCGGCGGTCTCCAGGAAGTCGGCCACCGGTCCCGGCCCGTGGCCCTCTGGCGCCGCCAGACAGGTCGCGACCGGCGGGTGGTCGTCGACCGGGAGGTGGACCAGCCCGGGACGGGCGTACGCCCGCATGACGCTCAGCGGCACCAGGGCGACGCCCTGGCCGGAGGCGATCAGCTCGAACTTCTCCTCCAACGAGGCCGTCCGCCGGGTGATGACCGGCTCACCCTCGAGATCCGCCAGCACCAGCGCCTGCCGCCCGGCCAGCGGGTGGCCCGCCGGCAGGCAGGCGACCTTGGTCTCGTGGCCGACCGGGACGGTGTGCAGCCCCGAGTCGTCGAACGGGTGCCGCAGGAAACCGACGTGCGCCCGGCCGTCCCGGAGCGGCACGTCCCGCTCGACCCAGGGCAGCGGGAGCACGTCGACCACGACGTCCGGGTGGCGCGCGGTGAAGGCCCGGATCGCCTCCGCGACGTGCAGGCCCGCCGAGAAGCCCACCACGAGCCGGCGCTCCGGGCTGCCCGCCTCCCGCACCCGGCGCACGGTGCCCGCCACCGCGGCGGTGATCCCGGGCGCCTCCTCGTACAACCGCTGCCCGGCGGCGGTCAGTTCGACGCTGCGGGTGGT
This sequence comes from Kitasatospora sp. NPDC089913, assembly GCF_044748625.1. NCBI lineage: Bacteria > Bacillati > Actinomycetota > Actinomycetes > Kitasatosporales > Streptomycetaceae > Kitasatospora > Kitasatospora sp. NPDC089913. The sequence goes on from NZ_JBIVGI010000023.1 coordinate 98,168, forward strand.
CCGGGTGAACAGCGGGCAGCCCACCTCCTGCTCGAACGCCCGGATCTGACGGCTGAGGACGGGCTGGGCGATGAACAGTGCGGCCGCCGCCCGGCCGAAGTGCCGGTGCTCGGCCACCGCGACGAAGTAGCGCAGCTTGCGCAGGTCCAGATCCATGCCCGCACGGTATCAATGCGCCCCAAAGGGTATTGGACGCCCGGTCGGCACTGCTCGGAGACTCGTACCGTGACCGCCCGGCGCCCCTCGGCGCGGGCGCCCCGGGACATCGTCCCGCTCTCCGCACCGGTGCCGTCAGGCCCTCGTCGAATCAGGACCCTCGTGAACAACAGCCCCATGAACGACGCCTTCGTGAACGACACGCACACGACCGGCACCCGCAGGACCGCCCTCGTCGTCGGTGCCTCCCGGACCCTCGGCCTCGGGATAGCCGCCGAGTACCTCCGCCGGGGCTGGGACGTCATCGGCACCGTACGCGGCGACCGGCCCACCGGCCTGCACGAGCTGTTGGACACCGCCGACGGCCGACTGACCGTCGAGTCGCTGGAGATGACCGATCCGGCCTCGGTCGCGGCGCTCCGCGACCGGCTGGCCGGACGCACCCTCGACCTGCTCTTCGTCAACGCCGCCATCACCCGGGGCGACCTGCCGATCGGCGAGGTGCCGACGGAGATGTTCACCGAGGTCATGGTCACCAACGCGCTGAGCCCGCTGCGCGTCGTCGACGTCCTCCGCCCGCTGGTCGCGCCGAACGGCACCATCGGCGTCATGTCCTCCGACCAGGGCAGCATCACGCACAACACCCGGGGCAGGCAGGACCTCTACCGGGCCAGCAAGTCCGCACTCAACCAGCTGATGCGCTGCGACGCCGCCCGGCACGCCGACGACGGCCGGACCCTGCTGCTGGTCGACCCGGGCTGGGTTCGCACCGGACTCGGCGGCCCGCACGCCGAGTTGAGCGTTGAGGAGAGCGTGCCGGGGGTGGTGGAGACCGTCGAGGGCCACCGCGGGGCGGGCGGCCTCCACTTCGTCGACCACCTGGGCGAGGTCGTGCCCTGGTAGAGCCGCGGCGACGGTGTCGCGCGCGGGTGACGATGTCGCGGCCGTGTCACCGTTCCGCCCCGGGCCGGGCCCGGGACCGCCCACGGGCTGGGCACACCGGGCAGCAGCACGTGACACTCGTCACGGCGGACGTCCGGGGGGGCGTCCGCCACCACGGGTCTCGGGGGAAGGGGGCCGAGTTGACGGCTGCGGTCAGGGACAGGGACACGGAACGGTGGACAGCGGCGCAGCGGCGGAGCGCCGTGCTGGTACCGGTGGTGGCGGCCGGGCTGGTCGCCGCGGCGGCGCCGGTCGTGTGGTGGGAGTCCCAGGACACGCCGGGCGGCCGGACCGGCTGGCTGCTGGCCGCCGGCGCCGCCCTGGTGGCACTCCTCGCCACTGCCCGGACGGTGATCAACGATCTGCCCGACCGCGACTTCGCGGCGGCCTGGGTCGGCCTGCTGGCGGTCCCCGCGTTCGCGCTGGGCACGGTGTTCGCGGCCGCGCAGACCGCCCACGCCGTCGACGCGGCGCGGCACGAACCGCGTCGGGTGGCCGCCACGACGACCGACTGCCGGGTCACCGGGCGCAGCGTCAACGACCAGAACATCGGGCGCGACCTCTACGGCTGCACCTACCGCTGGTTCGTCGACGACCGGGAGTTCCGCGAGGAGCGGCCGACCCGGGAGCTGTACCCGGACGGCCGCGAGACCTCGGTGTGGCTCGACGGGGACCGGATGATCACCGAGCGGCCGAGCGGGATCGCCGTCCCGTTCTGGGGTGCGACCGCGGCGGCCGCCCTCGTCTGCACGGTGATGCTCGCGGTGTTCCTCCGCCGGAAGGCCCGGGTGGCGGGTCTGGTCCGGTGACGGCCGAAACACGGTGACGGCCGAACGGCAGCGCCCGGTCCGCTCCCGCCCCGGGCGCCCGGTCGTCTATCCTCTACGTCAGGTGTCGGGCAGGGGGCCCGGGTTGTCCTTGGGGGTACGAAGTGGTCACCGGTCGTGTGGTGCGTTACGACAGTGTGCGGGGTTACGGGTTCATCGCTCCGGACCACGGCGGGGAGGACGTCTTCCTGCACGTCAATGACATGTTGATGCCGGAGTCCGTGGTGCACTCCGGCCTGGTGGTCGAGTTCGAGATGGAGGAGGGCGACCGCGGGCTCAAGGCCTCCTCGGTGCGCCTTCCCAAGGGCGCGCTCGCGCGTCCGGCCGGCGCGGCCGGTACGGTCCCGCTCGTGCCGCGGTCGGCGGCCGACCACGACGACGCGGAGTGCGACGTCCTCACCTCCGCCGAGTTCGTGGCGGAGGTGACCGAACTGCTGCTGGCGCAGGTGCCGTCGCTGACCGGCGAGCAGGTGCTCAAGGTGCGCGAGGCGATGCTCCGTTGCGCCAAGGGCCACGGCTGGACCGAGGGCTGAGCGGCACACCCGCGCGCTCGGACACCCGCGCCCCGGGGCCGACGGCCCCGGGGCGCGGGTGCTGCTACCGATCGGCTCAGAAGAGCACGTCGGTGCAGGAGTAGAACGCGTTCGACGTGTCCGCGACGTCCCAGACCGCGACGACCACGTGGTGACCGGTGCGGCCCGTGGGGAGGGTCCCGGTGTGGGTGGTCGTGGCGGCGGGCTGACGGCCGTTGTACGGGACCGTCAGGAACGGCGTGAGGTCCAGGTTCGCCCGGGTGATCTTCTGGGTCGGGTCGTAGCCGGGCTTGGTCAGGAAGTACCGGAAGTTGGTGGTCGAGTGCCGGGCCTCGATCTCCCAGGTGAAGGTCTGCTGGGCACCGGCCGTCACCTTGGTGGTCGGCCAGGCGCCGTTGCGCGGGTTGTCGAGCGGGGCCCAACGGGCGTCCGCCCCGGCGCAGATGGTGCCGTCGGCGGGACCGCGGGTCGGGAAGCCCTTCGGGCCCTCGACGCTCTGCGGCTCCCACTGGATGTCGCCGCAGTTCTTGACGACACCCGCACCGCACAGGGCCGAGCGGCTCGGCGGCAGGTTGATGAATCCGTGCGAACTGGCCGGGACGGCCATCGCGAGCGGGACGGCGACGGCGGCCAGGGCCGCGCCGACGGCAAGGCGTTTGCGCATGATGCTCCTCCGTGGGGGTGGATGGAGAGTGCGCCCGGCCCAGGACACGCGCGTGGGGGTGCGCCGACCAAGAGGATCTTGGCATGCCTGCGCCAGGTGAATGCCCATACCGTAGGCAGCGCGCGACCCCTCGTCAATGGTCTGGACCACTTGCCGAGCAACAATCAATCCCCTTGTACAACAGGTGCGTTGATATTCACCAAGCGGCGCCGCCCTAGCCATCCGGCGATCGCGCGGCCGATCTCCTCCGGTCGGTCCTCGGGGGCATGGTGCCCGGCCGGACCGCAGTGCTCGACGGTGAGCGCGGCGATGTGCTCGCGCGCCCAGGCGATCACGGCCTCCCCGACCAGCAGGGTCGGCGAGGAGTCGAAGGTCAGCAGCAGCTTAGGCACCCCCGGACTGTCGGCCAGCCAGCGGCCGTACGCCTCCATCCGCGCGACCACCTCGGCCGGCTCGCCGTCGATCGGCGTCATCCGGGACCAGGCCAGCATCGGGCGACGACTCTCCGGCGTCGGGAACGGCTCGCGGTAGGGCCGGACCTCGTCCTCACCGAGCGGGTTCAGCACCCCGCCCTTGAATGCCGTCTCGATGAAGATGTTCTGCTCCAGCACGAGCTGCTCGCCGACACCGGGCGTGCGGAACGCCTCGGCCCGGGCCCGGGCCGGCGGTGGCAGCTCCTCGGCGGCCAGCGGCTTGAGGAAGGTCTCCAGCAGCACGACCCCGGCCACCCGGTCCGGACACCGGGCCGCCCGGTCGAGCGCCAGGACGCCACCCCAGTCGTGGCCCACCAGGACGACCCGGTCGAGGCCGAGCGCCTCGAACCAGGCATCCAGATAACGGGCCTGGTCGTCGAAGCCGTAGTCGACGGCAGGCTTGCCGGAGGCACCCATGCCGATCAGGTCGGGCGCGAGCACCCGGGAGCGACCGGTCAGCTGCGGGACCACCTTGCGCCACAGGTGGGAGGAGGTGGGGTTGCCGTGCAGCAGCACCACCGGCGGGCCGCCCGCCTCGGCGGCGGGGTCGTCGGCACCGGTGTCCAGGTAGGCCAGATGGGAGTCGATCACGGGGACGGTGAGCATCGGGACGGTTCCTCTCGTCGCACGCACGGGGCGAGGCGCGCGGGGCGGCGCTCGGCCACTCCGACACATTTGTTAGTTGCACTAACGGTAAACGAGCACGACGGTACATCGTTAGTGCGACTAACACAATGGATAGACTTCGGGCGTGAACAACGACGAGACGCCCCGCTCCCCGGGCGCCATGACCGGCCACACCGCTCCAGTGCGGATCCGCAGCCTGCCCAGCCGACTGCTGGCCCTCAACGGCCTGCACGCCGACCGCCTGGTGAACGACGGCCTGGCGGCGGAGGGCGCCCGCAAATGGCACTTCGCCGCCCTCACCGCACTCACCGAGGGCGGCCCGGCGAGCCAGTCGGAGCTCAGCCGACGCACCGGCATCTACCGCAGCGACATGGTCGCGGTCGTCAACGAACTCGCCGAACGCGGCCTGGTCGAGCGCACTCCCGACCCGGCCGACCGCCGCCGCAACGTCATCACGGTGACCACCGGGGGGCGCGCCCACCTCCGGCGCCTCGACGCCGTCGTCGACGCGGCCCAGGACGCCCTGCTCGCCCCCCTCGATGCCGGGGAACGCGCCCGCCTGACCGAGCTGCTGACCCGCCTCCTGGACCACCACGAGCGCCCGGCCGCGGCGGCCGGCACCTCCGCCCCGGACGCCGCCGACGGGTGACGCCACCGGCCCGGAGCCGACCGGACCGGGCCGAGCGGTTCGTGCGACAGAGGGACGATTGGGGACGGAGTGCTCGGACCGCGCCGTGGGACGGGTATGTCCTGGCGCGGCCGATGCGCGGTCGCGACGACCGGAAGGATCCCAGTGATGCGTCGAGAGTTCCTGTTCGCCGCCGCGGCCGCCGCCGCGTTCACCCTGACCGCCACGACACCGGCCTCGGCCACCGGCCCGTCCGCAGCCACCGTCCCGTCCGCGGGCAGCACGGTGCGGCTGCAGCAGTACATGTCCGACCGCTGCCTGGAGAACGTCGGCGGTGTCTCCGTCTCCACCGCCCTCTGCAGCGTCCGGGCGCACGATCAGCAGTGGACATGGACCCCGCTGGCACCGGTCGGCCCGGCGACCCTCACCAACCGGGAGAGCGGGCTGTGTCTGGACAGCGACGCCGACGGCACCGTCCGCACCAGCCCCTGCGTCACGGGCACGGCTTCCCAGCAGTGGAACTACCAGCAGGCGCCGAGCGGCGCCTTCCAGCTCCAGGACGTCGGCACCGGCCTGTGCCTGATGGGCGATGTCGACGGGGAGGCGTTCACCGTCCCCTGCCGGGGCATCGGCACCTGGGTGCCCGTCCGCGCCCACTGACCGCCCGCCCCCGCGCACCCCGGCCCGGGTGCGCGGGCGGGTGGCCCGCCCCCGGACCGGTCCGGGGGCGGGCCACCCGCCGTGTGCGGGGTCAGCCGCGGTAGACCTGGATCTCGCGGACGTTGTCGTTGAAGGAACCCAGGCCGAAGGCCGGCAGCTCCAGGTCCGGCTCCGACTCCCGGAAGTCCCGGCCCCACAGGTGGACCTTGTTGCAGCCGTAGTAACCGTCCATCGAGGACACGTGCTCCGCGGCCTCGAGGTAGTTGACGAGGTGGTAGCCCTCCGCGTCGCAGCCGCCGGCGTCCCCGTAGAACGAGTAGATGCTCTCCACGCGGTTGACGTCCTTGTACTCCTCCAGAATGATCGTCCGCTCCGGGGTGTTGCGCTTGCCGGCGGAGCGGTTGGGGGCGTCCGCGAGGGCGAGCGCGTCCTCGCGGGACACGGCGGAGCATGCCTCGCCGAGGACGCGGGAGTGCCCGGCGGGATCCAGGGTCTTGCTGACGACGGCGGCACAGTACTGTGCCGCCGTCCTGGACGGCGCCTGCGGGGCGGGCGGGGCCGCCGCGACGGTTCCGCCCAGGGCCAGACACACCGCCACGGCGGGGCCGACGAGCTTCGGGGACAAACGCATGGACTACCACCAGACGTGAGAAGGGGACGGCGGCCGGGAAAGTGGCCACCGTCCCTCATTTCGGCAGACGCCCCGGCACCACGCCCGGCCGACACGCCGCGCCGCTCCCCAGGGCCACCCACCTGCGGCGACGGAGCGGAATCCCGGAGGTCCGCGGACGGACGGTCAGGGGCCGCCCGGCCCGCCGGGAGTGTGCCCCAGCTCGGCGATCGCCATCGCCCGGGCGCGGAAGGCCGGGAGCCGGTCGGGCGCGATCCGGTACCGCTCCGGCACCGTGGCGGCGCTCGCGGCGTCGAGCAGGTCGGCCAGGCCCAGGTGGGTCCAGTCCCCGTGCAGGGAGTTGTAGGCCACCATGAGCGGGCCGACCTCGGCCCTGAGGCCGGCCACCGCCGCCTCGTCGAGCCCCACCCGGGCCAGGGCCGCCGCGGTCGCGGCCCGCCGCGCCGGTGTGAACTCCGTGTCGAGGAAGGGTTCGAGAAGATGGCCCCACACGTCGGGCCTGCACACCACAGGGATCCCGTGCCGTCGGCAGAAGTCCTCCAGCTCGGCCCGCTGCACGGCCGAGAGGAACAGCGTCTCCCCCGCGACGGTCCGGACCTCCGGCGGCGCGGCCGCCGGATCGGCGTCCCGGACCGCCGTCACCGGGACGGCCTCCGCCCGGGCCCGTTCCCCCGGACGGAGCTCGGACGGCGGGCGAAGGAGCCGACCACCCATCAGAACGCTGGTCCTCGTGTCCATCTCGTCATCATCACAGGCCGACGGCTGCCCGCCGTCGGCCGCGGGTCGTCAGCGGCGGATCGTCGGGACGGACTCGCCGTAGGCGCGCAGGCGGTGGACGGCGTGCAGCCAGCGCAGTTCGGTGCCGCAGGCGCGCAGGGCCGTGCCGAGGGCGTGGCGCATCGCGGCGTCGACCGCCGCGCGGGCGGCGCCGGCGCCGGGTGCCTCCGGGCGGTCGCTGTCGGCCAGGTCGGCGAGCCGGCGGGACGGGTTCCAGCCGATGTCCGCCGCGCCGCCCGCGCCGACGGCCCCTTCCCCGGCTCCACCGTCGCCCTCACCCTCGCCCGGCGGGCAGGGCGCCAGCGTGATGCCGGTGCCGCCGAGGTGGGCGGCGAGGGGCAGCCCGGCGAGCGCGGCACTGCGCCGGAGCGTCTCCAACAGGGCGGCGGTCATACCCAGTTCGACCGGAGTCGGACCGGCGGGTCGGGGCACCAGGACCCCGGGCGGGACGCGGAGCCCCGCCGCCGGGACGGCCGGCGGGACGACGCGGAGCTCCCCGCCGGAGCCGTCCCGGGTGGTCTCCAGACCGAACGCGGGCAGGAACTCGGCGAGCGCGTTGAGCATGGCCGTCCCGACCACCTCGCGGGCCGGACCGGCCGACTGCCCCGGCTCGGCCATCGCGGCGGCGCCGGTCAGCCGGGGGGAGGGCAGCCAGTCGAGCGCCGCCGCGCCCGCGCACCGGTCGGCGTCACCGGTGGGCCGGGCCGGGCGGATCCGCACACCGGGCCCCTCCTCGCCGAAGGCGACCGGGAGCCCGGAGAGCAGTACCGCGTCGGTCAGACGGTCGGCCAGGTCGGGGTCGACCCGCCCCGGCGGTGGAGGAGTCAACGGTCCTGGCCCTTCGGTCGGCTGATCAGGTGCATTGTCGAACTCCCGTTCCCCGCAGGGCCAGTGCCCAAACGCCCGGCCCCGGAGCACGGGAGGACGCCGGATCCGGCGTCCTCCGGACACGGCGATGCCCAGGAAGGAAGGTACCGAGCGGAAAAGTGCATCACCACGGCACGGCCGACCTCCACCTCGGAACGTGGCCCGGTCGGCGAGGACTTCTGGCTGCCACCGGGCGACGAATTCACCGTGATCCCGGGAGACGGAGCGCGGGATCCCCGGTTCACGGTCGTCGCTGCCGACGAGCGCCCGGTCGTGTGGATCTTCGAGAGTGGTGACCCCGAGGACGTCATTGTCGACCACGTGGTCACCGACCGTCGTGGGACCGAGCTGGAGTGCGGTCACCAGAATCCTGGTGACCGGACCCCGGGCTGACGTGACTCCTGGCCGACCTGCACGGTCCGGGCGCCGCCGGCGCCTGTCGGGGCGCAGCAGGGGCCGCCCGGGCGGGGGCGGTACGTACGGCCCCGCACAGCAATAGGTAGTGGCCCCCATTGATCCCCGTACCGTTCCGGGAGTCCGCTGGGTACCGGCCCCGAGGCCGCCCGGGATCCGTCCCGGCCCCGCCCCTCCCCCACCTGCCGCCCGGTGCCGACCTCCCCCGCACGCACAGTGACCAGAGCCAGGTGAACGGCATGCACGACCTCCACCGAGCGGCACGTCCGACGATGCGGCGGGCCGCGGTGTACCTGCGGTGCCGGCCCTACGACGCGCGGGAGGCCGACTACATGCGCACGGCCATGGAGCAGCTGGCCGACCGGCTCGCCCTGCCGATGCCGGACGTGTACACCGACCACGGGCTCAGCACCCGGGAACCGCTGCCGGCGCTGGAGAACCTGCTGGTGGCGGCCGAGCGCCGCTGGGTGGACGTCGTGCTGGTGCCGGGCCCGTTCGTGTTCGCGCTCGACGACCGGGCGGCCGCGGAGACCGTCCGGCGGTTCGCCCGGGCGGGCTGCGAGGTGGTCGAGGCACCGGGGCGGGTGGTCCGGCCCGTCGGGGTGCCGCGGCTGTCCGCCGTCCCCGGTCTCGGCCCGGTCCGCCCGCGTCGTCCCGCTCCCGGCGGGGACCCGGCCGCGTACCAGGCCGTCTGAGACCGGGCCGTCCGGACGGGGCCGCGGGACGCTGCCCCGTGCGGGCCACCGACCCACCCGCCCGGTGCCACCCCGTCGGGCGCGGGCATCATGGGGGTATGCCCGCTCAGACTGGATCCGCCCCGCGCCGGGGTGCCGACGGCCGCGCCGGGCGCGGCCGGGCGCGGCGCCGATGAACCGGCCGTCGTCGCCGGCCGCGCCGGAGGGGGGAGCCCCGGGGGCCGCCTTCGTGGGCCGGGCCGGTGAACTCGCCCGGCTGACGGACGCGCTCGCCCGGCCCCCGGCCGTCCTGCTCGTCGAGGGCGAGGCGGGCAGCGGCAAGTCGCGGCTGGTCGCCGAGGCGGTCCGGGCGCTGGGCGGGACCTCCGGGGGCGGGACCGCCCCCCGTCGGCCGGTGCTGCTCGGCCGGTGCCACCCGTTGCGCGAACCGGAGCCGTTCGGGCCCGTGGTCGACGCGCTGCGGGACGCCGCCGCCCTGCTGCCGCCGCCCGCCGAGCTGCCGCCCAGCACGGGGGCGCTGCGCCTGGTGCTGCCCGATCTCGCCGCCCAGCTGCCGACCGTGCCGCCGGACGGCGGGACCCTGCTGTCCGCGCGCCGGTTGCTCGCCCAGGGGGTGCGGGCGCTGCTCACCACGCTCGACGCCCCGGTGCTGGTGGTCGAGGACCTCCAGTGGGCCGACGACGCGACCCTCGACCTGCTGGTGCGGCTGGCCCGTGACCTGCCGCCGCGGCTCGCGCTGGTGCTCACCTACCGTCCCGAGGAGCTGCCGCCCGGTGCCCCGGCGCCCGGCGCGGTCTTCCGTCCGGCGCCGGACCCGACCGGTGGGCGGGGGGATGTCGACGCGCCGGTGCGGCTGGAGCGGCTGCAACCCCTGGACGAGACGGCGGTCGCGGCGCTGGCCCGGTCGGTACTCGGCCCGGCGGCGACGCCCGACCTCGCGCGGGTCCTGCACGAGCGCAGCGAGGGTCTGCCGCTGGCCGTCGAGGAGGACCTGCACACCCTGGCCGAGCACACGACGGCCGAGCGCACCCTGGCCGAGCGCACCGCGGCCGGCCGCGCGCCCACCGACGCCGCACTCGCCGAGCGCGCCCCGGCCGACCGCGCGGGTGCCTCCGCCGCGCGTACCGCCCCCGTCGACCCGGCGGCCGTCCTGGCCGCCGCCGACATCCCGCGCGGACTGCGCGACGCGGTGACCGAGCGGCTCGCCCGCCTGGGCGGCGACGGCGCCGCCGTCGTGGCGGCCGCCGCCGTCCTCGGGGCGCCGGCCGACGAGGCGCTGCTGACCGCCGTCGCCGGACTGGACGCCGAGGCCGGGGCCGACGGCCTGACCGAGGCGCTGCACGCTGCCGTCCTGCGGGAGACCGCACCGGACCGCTACGCCTTCCGCTCCCCGGCCGCCCGCCAGGTCGCGCAGGGGCGGATCGCCGGGCCGCGGCGCCGGGTCCTGCACCAGCGGGCCGCGGCCGCGCTGGGGACCAGGGAGCCCCGGCCGCTGGCCCGGATCGCCGAACACACCCTGGCCATGGGCGACCGCCCGGCCTGGCAGGACCTCGCCCAGGCCGCCGCCGACCAGGCCGCCGCCCTCGGCGACCCGGGCGGTGCCCGGCGGATGCTGCGCGGTCTGCTCGACGAGCCCGACCTCGACCCGCGCCGCCGCGGGCGGGCGGCCCTGGCGCTGGCCCGGCTGGCGGCCGACGACGTCGACCCGGCGGCCAGCGTGCAGGTGCTGAGCGGCATGGTCGCCGACCCCCGGCTGCCGGTCGCCGACCGGGGCGAGATCCGGCTCGCGCTCGGGTTCCTGATGGCGGTGCACAGCGGCAACCGCGCGGGCTTCGACCGGATCCGGGAGTCCCTGGAGGAGTTGGAGGAGCGCCCGGTGCGGGCGGCGCGGGCCATGGTGGCGATCGCCATGGACGAGCGCGACGGGGCCGGCCGCCGGGCCGGGGAGTGGCTCGCCCGGGCGGAGGGCCTGCTGGCGGCCAACCCGGACGAGGACGTGTCCGCCGCGGTGCGGGCCACCACGCTCACCTTCCAGGCCCGGGACGCCGATCCGGCGGTCTGGGACCGGCTGGACGAGCTGCCGCGCGACTCCGAGCGCCCCGAGGTGATGCGGCAGACCACCCGGGCGCTGTACAACGCGGGCGAGATCGCGATCGAGCTGGGCTACGACCGGCGGTCCGCGAACCTGCTGGAGGAGAGCCGCCGGCTGGCCCGGCTGACGGGCATTCCGTACCTGGAGTGCTACAGCCGGCTGGCGCTGATCCGGCTCGACATGCTGGCCGGGCGCTGGGACCTGGTGGAGCCCCGGTTCGCCCGGCTGGGAGCGGAGTTCGACGACCTGGCGATGGCCGGTGCCGAGCGCTCGCTGCTGTTCGGGCGGCTCGCGGCGGGGCGGGGCCGGCTGGCGCTGGCCCGGGAGGAGCTCGAGATCGCCGCCCGCTTCGGCCAGCGGGAGTCGCAGGTGACGGTGGCGCTGCGGGCGGCCGCCGGGCTCGGCGGCCTCCAGCTGCTGGAGGGCGACACTGCCGGGGCCGCCGGCACGGTGGGGCCGGCGCTGGCCACGGCCCGGCAGGCCGACGCCTGGGCGCGCACCGCCGATCTGCTGCCGGTCGCCGTCGAGGCGCTGCTCGCGACGGGCGGGCGGGCCGAGGCCGCGGGGGTCGTCGAGGAGGCGACGGAGTCCCTCACCGACCGGGACGCGCCGGCCGTGACGGCGGCGCTGCACCTCGCCCGGGGGCTGCTGCTGGAGGCGGACGGCGATCCGGGGGCGGCGGAGGCGTTCACCCGGGCCCGGGACCACTGGCAGGACATCGGGCGGCCGTACGAGGCGGCGCGGGCCGACGAGCGGATCGCCGCCGCGCTGGCCGCGCGCGACCGGGCGCGGGCGGCGGAGCGGATGACCGCCGCCGAGCGGGTCTACCTGGAGCTGGGAGCCACCACGGACACCGCCCGCTGCCGGAAGCTGCGCCGGGACCTCGATCTCGGCGGGATCGGCTCGCCGGGCCGCCGGGGTTACGGCAAGCGGCTGTCGCCGCGCGAACGTCAGGTGGCGGAGCTGCTCGCGCAGGGGACGGGCAACCAGGACATCGCCCAGGCCCTCTTCCTGTCACCGCGCACGGTGGAGCACCACGTGGCGAACGTGCTGGCCAAGCTGGGCACCGGACGGGCCGGGACGGCGCAGGCGCTGGCCCGGGCGGACGCCGAGGACCCGGCGGGCGGGGGCGGCGGGTGAGGACGGCGGGCGCGGGCGGGTGAGGACGGCGGCCGAGCGGTGCGCGGGGTGGGCCGGGGTGGGCCGGGGTCACCCGCAGCCGGCCCGGCGACCGGTCGGCCGGCCCGCGTGGGTGCCGCGCGGCGGGCGCCCCCAGCGTTCCCGCCCGCCGATAGGTAGTCACCCGCATTGATCCGGCCGGGCCGGGCCGGTTCCCTGGTGGTCATTGGCGAGCGAGCGGGGCAGCCGCTCCCCGACCAGGAGGGATCCCGAGTGATGACTGCACGCCACCACGCGTCGAGCGCGACCGCCGGACCGGCGACCGACGGCCCGGCCGAGGCCGGGTCCACGGTCCGACTCTCCCCCTCCCCCCGCAAGGCCGGGCACCACCCGGTCGCCCTGGTCCGGCTGGCCCGGCTGAGCCGGTCCGGCCCCGGAGCCCACTGGGCGCACTGAGCACCGACCGGGACCGTGTGGGCGGCTCCCGGTCGGGAAACGGGGGGAGCGGGCGCCGAACGGCCGGCAACGGCCCGGAACGGCTGACGCACCGAAGGAAGACGGGCCCTGCCTGGCCGACCAGGCAGGGCCCTTCGCCGTGCGGACGTCTCTGCGGGGATCAGCAGGACGCCGCGACGGAGAGGGTGACGGCGGCCGGCGGCCACCCCCACTGGGTGGTTTCGAGGGTCGCCTCGGCGGTGGAGCCGCACGGCAGGGCGCCGGAGATCCGGCCCACCGGGGTGGCCGACCAGCTGACGTTGACGGTCTGCGTGACGGTGCCGATCTCCGCGCCGTCGACGATCCTCGCGGTGAGGCGGAACGGCACCGGGCGAGGGGTCCAGCTGACACTGGTCGGCGTGGTCCGGCCGTGGAAGGTCACCTGGTCGCCGCTGACGATGGCGCAGATCTCGTTGACCACCACGCCCCGGTAGCTGGTGGCGCAGGTCCCCGGGACGCTCGGGGAGGCGGCCGCGTCGGCGGCGAGCGCGGTACCGGGGAGCACACCGGCGAGGGTCAGGGCGGCGCTGGTGGCGAGGATGGCAAGGGGCCGATTCATCGGGCTTTTCCCGTTCGTGGGTAGGGACGGCAGAGTGAAGCCATGTGACATTTCATGCTTCACACCTCACATGCTGCCATCGATTCAAGCGGAGGATTACCGTCCAGCCTTATCTTCGAAGCCGCTTGCTGATTTCAGCCTTTCAATGACTGAAATGCATCGCTCCGGCCGGTCGGGCGGCCACTCGACCGAGCGGCCGCTCGACCGGCCTTCCGGTCAGCCGTCCGAGCGCGGCTCCATCCGGAGTCCGAAGGCCGCCGTACCGGGGTCCAGCGCGGTCACCCCGCCGTCGACCGTGAGCACCGCGCCGTTCACATAACCCGCGGCCGGGGAGAGCAGCCAGCCGATCGCGGCGGCCACCTCCTCCGGCTCCCCCGGCCGGCCCGCCGGGGTCAGCGCCGTCGCCTCGCGGTAGGCCTGGTCGACACCCCCGGCCAGCCCGGCCTCCTCGGCGAAGCGCGCCATCCTGCGGTCCGCCATCTCGGTGCGCACCCAGCTCGGACAGACGGTGTTGGCCCGCAGGCCGAGCCGACCGTAGTCGACGGCGAGCGAGCGGCAGAGCTGGAGCAGCGCGGCCTTCGAGGTCGCGTACGCGGCACTGCCGGCGCCGTTGCGCAGCGCGGAGACGGAGGCGACCGCCACCACCGCGCCGCGCGCGACCAGCAGGTGCGGCAGCGCCTCGCGCAGCAGCAGGAAGGGGCCGGTGAGATTGGTCCGCATCACCAGCTCCCAGTCCTCCGGTGTCACCTCGCCCACCGAACCGCCCCGGCCCACACCGGCGTTGAGCACCAGTCCGTCGATCCGGCCGTAGGCGGCGACGGCGGCCGCGACCAGACCGCGGACGCCGTCCGGTTCGGTGGTGTCGGAGACGTGCGCGAGCGCCCCCGTCTCCCGGGCGACCCGCTCCAGCGGCTCGCGCCGACGGCCGGACACCACCACGTGGTGACCCTCGGCCCGCAGCAGCCGCGCGGTGGCCTCGCCGATGCCGCTCCCTCCGCCGGTGACGACGACTACGCGCTGGTCCGACATGGCTGTGACCTCCGGGATCGATGTTTCGTGAACCGTCGATCCTAGAGCGCGGGCCGGACGGCCCGTCAGATCGGGTCCGTGCACCCGCGGGTCCGGTCCCGGCGGTCGGGCCTCCCGGTCCTCCCGGCCCCCCGGGGCCGGACCCTGTCGGGGACGCCCGTCCCCCCGCGCCGGGTGTTGTCGGTGGCGGGCCGTAGATTCGGCGCGACCGAGCACCAGTCGAGCGATTCGCGGACAGGACACCGAGCCCGATGAACCCCGTGACCCCGATCCCCCCGGCCGCCGAGCACGGCATCGCGCTCGTCGAGCGCGTGATCATCTCCGTCGAGGCGGACCCGCACCGGCCGATCCTGGACTACAGCGCGTGGGCCGGGCCGTGGCTGACCGGCGAGCCCCGGCCGCTGCCGACCGGCGCGGCGGCCGGCGCGGTCTTCCCCAGCGGCCGACCGCTCCCGCCGAGCCTGCGGCGCTGGCTGGCCTTCGACACCGGGCTGCTGCGCCGGTTCGGCTGGCTCGACGAGGACGACCGCTTCACGCCCCGTCCCCTGGGCGAACTGGCGCGGGACGAACTCGGCGAGCTCTGGGGCTCCTGCTTCGACGGCGTCTCGGACCGCTTCGACGAGTGCTTCCTGCTGCCGGGCGGTTCCGACTCGCGCCGGGTCCTGGTGACCGGCGCGGGCGACGCGCACGGCGAGTACCCGGTGCTCGCGCTCGACGTGGACGACATCCCGTGCGTCGAGCTGATGTACCCGGGGCTGGACGTCTACCTCGCCGCCACCTGCGGGCTGCTGACCGTCGAGGGGGACGGCTACTCCGCGCTGGCCCGGAACCCCGTGTACGCCCGCCGGATGCTCACCCACGCGCAGCAGCTGTTCGGCGGGGAGTTCGCCGAGGAGTGCTTCCCCGACCTCTGAGCGGACCGGCACGGGCGGCTGACCGGCACCGCACCGCCCGGCCCGCACGCCCCCTCGCGCGCTCCGCGCCGGTCCCCGCGTCGCGCCGCAGGTCCGTGGCAGACTGACCGGCCATGGGTGAGAGCGAGGCCGGCGAGGCCGTCCCGGAGCTGCCGCTGCTCGTGGTGGACGGCGCCAACGTCGTGGGCTCGGTCCCCGACGGCTGGTGGCGGGACCGGCGCGGTGCGGCCGAGCGGCTGCGGGACGCGCTCGCGCCCGTCGCCGACCACGGGGTCCCGGGCGAGCGGGCCGACGTCCCGCCCTGGGCCCGGACCGGCCCGCTGGAGGTACTGCTCGTGGTCGAGGGCGCGGCCCGGGGAGTGACGGCCGCACCCGGGGTGCGCGTCGAGGCCGCCGGCGGCAGCGGTGACGACCTGATCGTCGAGATCGTCGCGGCGGCCCTCGCCGCCCGCCCCGGTCGGCGCTGCCTGGTCGTCACCGCCGACCGGGACCTGCGCGCCCGGGTCACCGCCCTCGGCGCCGGGGTGACCGGCCCCCGCGCCGTCCGCCCCGTCTGACCCCTCGTTCCCTCGCGGCGCTCCCGCGGCGCCTTCCCGGCCCTCGCCGCCGGCCTGGCCCGCCCCACCGCCTTCCCCGTCACCCGGACCGGGGCCTCGACGGCTCATCATTTCGGTGGACGCGGACCGGCCCCGGGCTGACGTCCCGGGCGCCGCCCACACCGCCCGGATCCGCGCCCTAGCACGAAGTGGCCCTTGCTCGGGGCAAGTTCACCCGGAGACCGCTCGCATTGGCGAACCGGGGGCGAGCGCCGGTTCGGGGCGCGCGGGGCGCGGTAAACCTGGTGCCATCACCGGCCCGGCAACGGGTCCGGAGGTCCGGCCGGACCGTTCCCTCCGGTGCGCGCGCCCGCCGTCCCCGGGCGCCGCACGGCGGAGACCCGCCCGGCCGCCGCACCACCCGCGCACCACCCGCGCGTCCCCGCCCACCGCTCCGAACCCCCGAGGCCCACCGGCCACCACTGTCCCGTTCCCCCACTCTTCCGATCGTTTGAGGATGCTGAATGCTTGGTGCTGGTTCGTCACCCGGACGCCGGCGCTCCGCCCCCGTGCTCGTCTGGCTCCTGCCCACCGTCGTGACGGCCGCCGTGGCCGCCGCCGCCGTGGCCACGGCCACCCCCGACTCGCGTCCGCGCATCGCCGTCTGCGCGGTGGTGGGCACCCTGGCCGTGGTCCTGGTCGCCGCCGAGGCCGCCCGCCGGGGCCGGGCGACGGAGGAACTGCGCGCGCGGGCCGTCCAGCGCGAGGGTGAACTGATCCGCCGGCTCACCCGGCAGGAGACCGAGTACATCCGGCTGGCCAAGTCGGTCCTGCCCGCCGCCATGGCCCGGCTCACCCACGGCGAGGGCCTGGAGGACGTGGTCAACGCGTACACCCTCCAGGACGTCACGGTCGGCGCGGAGTTCCGGACCGCGCAGCAGACCCTGCTGCGCGCCGTACTGGA
This sequence comes from Kitasatospora sp. NPDC089913, assembly GCF_044748625.1. Lineage (NCBI taxonomy): Bacteria > Bacillati > Actinomycetota > Actinomycetes > Kitasatosporales > Streptomycetaceae > Kitasatospora > Kitasatospora sp. NPDC089913. The sequence goes on from NZ_JBIVGI010000023.1 coordinate 114,770, forward strand.
GACCGTCGAGAACGAGGAGGCGCTGCGCGAGTCGTCACGGCGCTCCTTCGTCAACATCGCCCGCCGCGTGCAGGCGATCGTCCACCGGCAGGCCGCCGAACTGCGCGTCATGGAGCACCGGCACGGCAACGACCCCGCGGTCTTCGACGACCTGCTGCTGGTCGACCACGGCAACGCCCTGATCGGCCGCCTGGCCGACAGCATCGCCGTCCTCGGCGGCGCGCGGCCGGGCCGTCAGTGGAACCGGGCCGTGCCGCTCTACAGCGTCCTGCGAGGCGGCATGTCGCGGATCCTCGACTTCCAGCGGGTCGAGCTGCACCCGGTCTCCGAGGTGGCGGTGATCGGCCCGGCGGTCGAGCCGCTCATCCACGCGGTCGCCGAACTCCTCGACAACGCCACCCGCTACTCGCCGCCGCACACCGGTGTGCACCTGACCGCCGTCGAGGTGCAGACCGGCATCGCGATCGAGATCGAGGACGGCGGGCTCAGCCTCAGCGAGGAGGGCCGGGCCCGCGCCGAGCGGATGCTGCTGGAGGCGCAGGCCGGCATCGACCTCAACGAGCTGGGCGAGACCCCCCGGCTCGGCCTCGCCGTCGTCGGCCGGCTCTCCCGGGCGTACGGCTTCCAGGTCTCGCTGCGCCCCTCGGCCTACGGCGGGGTGCGCGCGGTGCTGGTCGTGCCGCAGGAGCTGATCACGACCGCGCCCGCCACCGGGCGGGCCCACGGCATCGGTGTGACCGGCTCGTCCGGTCCGGAGCCGGTGGACGACCGCCGCTCGCACACCTCGCCGCCGCCGCGGCGGCCGCTCTCCGGCTCGCTGCCGGGGCCGCTCAGCGGCGGGGAGGACGTGCCGGTGGTCACCGAGCGCACCGCCACCGGGCTGCCCCGCCGGCGTCGGCACGCCGCGCCGACCGCCCGGATCGGGGTCGCCCAGACGACCCGCACCACCACCTCCCGCTCCGGCGGCACGACCGGCCGGGCGGCGTCCCGGGGCGGCGCGGCGGGCGCGAACGGCACCCCGGGCGTGAACGGCGCCCCGGGCGTGAACGGCTCCTCGGTCCCGGGCGGCCCACCGGCCGTGCACGGCTCGGCGGGCCCGACCGGCCGGGGTGACGGGTCCGGCGGCCCACCGGACCGGCCCGGCGCCGATCCTTCGGCCCCGGCGGGGGCGGTGCAGCCCGGCCTCTGGCTGGCCGCCTTCACCGAGGGGGTCAACGGCACCGGGCCGGCGGCCGACCACGACAACGGGGACTCGACGCGGAGGGACGAGCGGTGATTCAGCCACGGACCAACATGGACTGGCTGCTCAAGCAGTTGGCGGACGAGGTTCCGCACGTCCGGAACGTCATCGTGCTCTCCGCGGACGGCCTGCGGATGGCCCAGCACGGCACCGAGACCGACACCGCCGACCGGCTCGCCGCCGCGTGCGCCGGTCTGCAGAGTCTGGCGGCGGCCGTGGGCCACGAGTTCCCGCACGGGGACGGCCGGATGCGGCTGGTGGTGATCGAGATGGGCGGCGGCTTCTTCTACATGATGGCGGCCGGCGCCCGGGCCTTCCTCGCGGTACTGGCCGACGAGGGCGTGGACGCCGGGCTGATGGGCCAGCGGATGCGCGACCTGGTCGCCCGGATCGGCGAGCACCTCAGTACGCCTCCCCGAAGGGGCGAGCCCGTCGCATGAGCACAGCCGGCCGGGACTGGGGCGAGGACGCCCCGGAACGCTTCTACGTGATCACGCGCGGCCACTCCCAACCGGCCGGACGGGCCGCGTTGGACCTGGTCACCCTGATCGTCTCCCGTGCGGAGCCCACCCCCTCGATGCCGCCCGAGCACGCGGCGATCCTGCGCCTGTGCGGATCGCCGCTCTCGGTGGCCGAGATCTCCGCCTACCTGCGGCTGCCGGTCAGCGCGGTCACCGTGCTGCTGGCCGACCTCGTGGCCGAGGAGCGGGTCGAGGCGCGCGCCTCGGTCCCGGCCGCGCTTCTCCCCGACCGTGCCCTGTTGGAGGCGGTGATGCATGGACTTCAGCGCCTCTGACACGGTGCGCGGGCCGGCCGACGAGGACCTGCTGCCGGACTCGGCCACCGCGGCCGTCAAGGTGGTCGTCGTCGGCGGCTTCGGCGTCGGCAAGACCACCCTGGTCGGCGCGGTGAGCGAGATCCGCCCGCTGACCACCGAGGAGACGATGACCCAGGCCGGGGCCGACGTCGACGACCTGGCCGGGATCGAGCGGAAGTCCGAGACCACGGTCGCGATGGACTTCGGCCGGATCAGCATCAGCGACGAACTGGTGCTGTACCTCTTCGGCACCCCCGGGCAGGAGCGGTTCTGGTTCCTGTGGAACGGCCTGTTCGAGGGGGCCCTCGGCGCGGTGGTGCTGGTCGACACCCGTCGGCTGGAGGTCAGCTTCGACGTGATCGGGCGGCTGGAGGACCGCGGGGTGCCCTTCGTGGTCGCCGCCAACGCCTTCCCCGGCGCGCCCGCCCACCCGGACGAGGAACTGCGGCTCGCCCTGGACCTGCCGCCCGAGGTCCCGATCGTCGCCTGCGACGCCCGGGTCCGCGAGTCCGGCCGGGACGTGCTGCTCGCCCTCATGCACTACCTCTACGACCTGGCGGGGTCGCGGGCCGCGCGGTGAGCGCACCGTCGGCCCCGCCCCACCCCCACCCCCGTCGACGACGACCTCCGGAGACACCGTGACCACCCCGTTCCGCGACGACGCCCCCCTCGCCCCGCCGGCCGGCTGCCCCGCCCACGGGGCCGACGCCCCGGGGGCGGACGCCCGGGGGACCGGCATCCCGAGCCCCGCCCGATCGGCGAGCACCGGATCCGCGAGTGCCGGATCCGCGAGTGCCGAACCGGGGAGCACCGAGCCGGGGAGCGACCGGCCCGCCCTCGACGAGCTGCCCGTCGCCGAACTCCGCCGCCTCTACGGGCCCGAGGCCGAGGCCGACCCCTCCGGCCTGTACGAGAAGCTGCGCGCCGAGTACGGGGAGGTCGCGCCCGTCCTGCTGCACGGCGACCTGCCGGCCTGGCTGGTCCTCGGCCACTCCGCCAACCTCACCGTGATGCGCACGCCCTCCCGCTTCTCCCGGGACTCGCGCCGCTGGCGGGCGTTCCAGGAGGGGCGGGTCGGGGCCGACTCGCCCCTGATGCCGGTCATCGCCTGGCAGCCGCTCTGTGTCTTCGCCGACGGCGCCGAGCACCGGCGGCTGCGCGGCGCCGTCACCGACGGCCTGAACGGCACCGACCGGCGCGGCGTCCGGCGCTTCGTCACCCGGTACACCGCCGAACTGGTCGAGGAGTTCGGGTCGGCCGGGCGGGCCGAACTGGTGAGCCGCTTCGCCGAGCACCTGCCGATGCTGGTGATGACACAGCTGGTCGGCATGCCCGAGGAGTACGGCCCGCGCCTGGTCGACGCGGCCCGGGACCTCATGAAGGGCACCGAGACCGCCATCGCCAGCAACGACCACGTGGTCGCGGCCCTGCGCCGGCTGGTCGAGCGCAAGCGGACCGACCCCGGCGCCGACCTCTGCACCCGGCTGATGCAGCACGGGGCCGGGCTGACGGACGACGAGGTGCTGGAGCACCTGCGGGTCGTGCTGCTCGCCGCGAACGAGACGACCGTCAACCTGATCGCCGACACCCTGAAGATGATCCTCACCGACGAGCGGTTCCGGGCCCACCTGTCGGGCGGCCACATGACCGTGCCGGACGCGCTCGACCAGGTCCTCTGGGACGCCCCGCCGATGTCGCTGGTCGCCGGCCGCTGGGCCACCGGGGACACCCTGCTCGGCGGGCAGCGGATCCGGGCCGGGGACATGCTGCTGCTCGGCCTCGCCGCCGGGAACGTCGACCCGGTCGTCCGGCCCGACCTGGCGAAGCCGCTGCACGGCAACCGGTCCCACCTGTCCTTCGGCAGCGGACCGCACGAGTGTCCGGGCCAGGACATCGGGCGGGCGATCGCGGAGACCGGGATCGACTGCCTGCTCACCCTGCTGCCCGACCTCCGGCTCGCCGTACCGGAGGAGGAACTGACCTGGACCTCGGCCTGGATCTCGCGCCATCTGGTCGCGCTGCCGGTGGAGTTCACCCCGCGCGAGCGGCAGCCCGCCGAGGCCGCCGCTCCCCCGGCCGCCGCGCCCGCCGCGGCTCCGGGTGCCGCGGCTCCGGGATCCTCCGGCCCGACTCGCTCCGGCCCGCCGTTCGCCGCGCCGACGCCGTTCGCCGGACCGACGCCGGTCGGGCCCTCGCCCGCACTCGTCCCCGGGCCCCGGCGCGGCTGGTGGGCCAGGCTCGCCGGGTGGTTCCGGCGCTGACGGGTCGGCGCTGACGGACAGGCACTGACGGACCGTGGCCGGCAAGGCCGACGCTGACCGGCCGGGGCGGTGCTGACCGGCCGGGCGGCGCGTCCCCGGCCGAACCGGACGGGCCCGCACTAAAGTCGGCGCGAGCCGGACGCGGCCCCTCCGCCGCGCCGAACCCCGCCCGTCGGAAGGTGCCCCGTGTCCCTGGTCCGCGTCCACAACTTCTCGGTCTCGCTCGACGGCTACGGCACGGGCGAGGGACAGAGCCTGGAGGCACCGTTCGGCCACGCCGGCGACCGGCTGCACAGCTGGTTCTTCCACACCCACACCTTCCGGGCCATGCAGGGCGGCGAGGGCGGGGAGACCGGCGTGGACGATGCCATGGCCCGGGCCTGGGGCGACGGGATCGGCGCGGAGATCATGGGGCGCAACAAGTTCGGTCCGCAGCGCGGCCCGTGGCAGGACCACGACTGGAACGGCTGGTGGGGCCCGCACCCGGTGTTCCGCACCCCGGTCTTCGTCCTCACCCACTACCCCAGGCCCACCGTGGAGATGGCGGGCGGCACCACCTTCCACTTCGTCGACGGCACCCCGCACGAGGTCCTCGCCCTCGCCCGGGAGGCCGCCGGCGGCCTGGACGTCCGGATCGGCGGCGGCCCGAGCACCGTCCGCGCCTTCCTCGCCGCCGACCTGGTCGACCATCTGCACGTGGTCGTGGTGCCCGTACTGCTCGGCCGGGGCGAGCGGCTGTGGGACGGGCTGGAAGGGCTGGAGAAGCGCTTCCGGATCGAGTCCGTCACCAGCCCGAGCCGGGTCACCCACCTCACCTTCACCCGGCCCTGACGGTCGTCCGCCCGGTCCCGCCCGCCTCCCCGCCCCCGCCCCCGCCCCCGCGTGCCGGTTGCCCGCCCGGGCCGCGCCACCGGAATGCTCCCGTGCGCCGGGTTTGCCGCCCCCGGTGCCGGTGCCATATCCGAGGTTCGGGGGTGCGGACCGGACGCGGTGGCGGGGGTGCCGGCCCGGCCCTCGAAGGGATTTCGAGGAAGTCGACGGAGGGGACACCGGGATGACGGACATTCGGCGACCGGCGCTGCGGTACACCGCGGACATCACCGTGGAGGACATCGACGGGCTGGCCGGGTTCATCGAGCGGCGGGTCGTGCTGCTGCGGGACGCGGCCCCGGGGCCGCGGGGCGAGGAGGAGCTGGTCGGAGCGGCCCTGACCCAGACGGTCACCGCCCTGACCGGGAGCGCGCGGGAGGTGCTCGGCACGCTCGCCGGGCACGCGGCGGAGGCGGCCGGCCACGCCTCCGGGCCCGCCGGGGAGAGCGGTGGGGACCGGGACGTCGCGGCCTTCGACGAGGAGTTCGAGGAGCTCATGGCTCGGCTCAGCCGGCTCTGGCGGTACCTGCTGACGGCCGCCGAGGCCTGGAGCCACCTGCCCGACTACGACGTGGCACGCTGGCGACTGGACGGCCACCTGGACGCGGAGCACGAGGCCCGGGCCCGCTGGTCGCAGGCCGGGGACACCTGGTGAGCGGCCCGGACCGCTGACCGGGGCGGGCCGCTGACCGGCCGTCCGGGCCGGCCCCCGGCCCCGACGGCGTCCGCCGTACCACGCGGCCGGGCCGCGCGGGCGCGCCGGCGGCCGGTGTCGCCCGGGCGGGTGGTCGTGGCCGCGGGGCGGCACGGCGGGCGGCCGGGCCGGGGGTGGTGCGTGGTCGGATGGTCCGTCGGTGGTGCGGGCGGGCGTCGGCCGCGACGGAGAGGCGGGACGGTGCGGCGACTGAGGGTGGCGGCGGCGGTGGCGGCCGTCGCGGTGCTCGCTACGGCGGCCGTCGGGCCCGGGACACCACCGCGCCCGGGCGGCCCGGCGGCCGGTGACGAACCGGCAGCGGCCGGGGGCTCCGGCCTGCTCGGGGACTCCGGCCTGTTCGGCGGCTTCGACGCGTTCGGGGCCTCCGACGACTTCGGCGGCTACGGAGCCGTCGGCGGGCCGCCCGGCCAGGGCGGTCCCGGCGGGTTCCCCCGGCCCGGCGGGTTCGGTACGGGCCGCCTGCGGACACTGGCCGGGGTCCTGCGGCAGGACCGGCCCGGCAGCGGCTGGTACCTGGTCGGCGGGGCGCACCTGGCGTTGAACCTGGAGGTCGCGTACGCCGACCACCAGCAGATCGTGCTGCGATTCCCGGCCGCGCGTCGGGTGGTGTCCGTGCTCTGCGGACCCGACGAGACCTACGCACCCCTCGGCTACTCGTGCGGCGCCTCGGTGTCGCTGGACGAGGTGCGGGTCCGGCTGGGCCGGAACGGCCGCCCCGCCGACCCGACCGCCACGGCCGCCGGGCAGTACGCCAACTTCTGGCTGCTGGGGCTGGTCGAGCAGCGCTGAGCCGTTTCCGCGGACGGGGCCGGTCACCGGGGCTCCGCCGGGGGCCGCCGGGGCACCGCCGGGGGCCGCTGGGACGATCCCGCGCGCCGCCGCTCCCCCGGCGCGGCCGTCCTGACGAACGGTGGGCTCCTCCCGGCGCGGAGCGGAAGCGTCCTGCCCGACGGTGCGGCCGTCCTGACGCACCGGCGGACCGTCCTGACGCACCGGCGGACCGTCCTGACGCACCGGCGGACCGTCTTGACGAAATGGTCCACGGAAAGGTCTTCTGTACCACGCGCCCGAGCGCCCCCGGACCACCCGAGCCACGCGGTGATAGCTCCGGACGGTACCCCCGGGTGACATCTCCCCCGCCGGCGGACGGGGCTCCTACGGTTTCCGGCAATCCCCCACACCGTGACCGCAGGAGACCCCCATGCTCCGACGACCCGCCAGGGCCGCGTGTGCCGTCCTGGCCACCGCCGCCCTGGGTCTGACCGCCCTCCAGGGCACCGCAGGTGCCGCCTCCCCCACGCCCGGACCCGCCGCGGCCGCCCGGGCCGCCGCCTCGGCCGCGCCGGACACCCTCGGTGTCGCCACCGCCGCGCCCGAGCTGGTCGAGGCGCTGCGGCGCGACCTCGGCCTGACCTCCGCCCAGGCCCGGGCCCGGATCTCCGCCGAGGCCAGGGCGGGTGCCCTGGCCGGCGCGCTCGCCCAGTCGCTCGGTGCCGGCTGGGCCGGCTCCTGGCTGGAGGGCCCGGACGCCGCTCCGGCCGTCGCCACGACCCGCTCCGCCGACCTCGCCGTGATCCGCGCGGCGGGTGCCCGGCCGGTGCTCGTGGACCGCCCGCTCGCCGCCCTGGACGGAGCGCTGGCCGCGCTCGACCGGGCGGCCGGACGCGGCCCCGCCGGCCGGGCGGACGCGCTCGCCGCGCCGGTGCGCTACGTCGACGTGGCCGCCAACACCGTCGTGGTGCAGGCCACCGACCCGGCCGCCGCCGAACGCCTGGTCGCCGGGGCCGGACTGGACCGGGCGGCGGTGCGGGTGGAAACGGTGGCCGAGGCCCCGCGTCCGCTCTACGACCTCCGCGGCGGCGACGCCTACTACATCGACAACAGCAGCCGCTGCTCGATCGGCTTCCCGATCACCAGGGGGACCACCCAGGGCTTCGTCAGCGCGGGCCACTGCGGCCGGGCCGGGTCCAGCACGACCGGCGCCAACCGGGCCGCCCAGGGCAGCTTCCAGGCCTCGGTCTTCCCGGGCAACGACATGTCCTGGGTGGCCACCAACAGCAGCTGGACCGCGACCCCCTACGTGAACAGCGCGTCCGGCGCGGTGACCGGCTCGGTGCTGCAGCAGGTCGGGGCCTCGGTCTGCCGGTCCGGTTCCACCACCGGCTGGCACTGCGGCACGATCCAGCAGCACAACACCAGCGTCACCTACGCCGAGGGCACCGTCTCGGGCGTCACCCGGACCAATGTGTGCGCGGAGCCGGGCGACTCGGGCGGCTCCTTCATCTCGGGCACGCAGGCACAGGGCGTGACCTCGGGCGGCACCGGGAACTGCTCCCAGGGCGGCACCACGTACTTCCAGCCGGTCAACCCGATCCTGCAGGGCTACGGGCTGACGCTGAAGACCGACGGCCAGGGCCCCGGTCCCGGTCCCGGCCCGGGTCCCGGCAACCCGGGCGGCACCTGGGCCGCGGGCACCGTCTACCAGGCCGGCGCCACCGTCACCTACGGCAGCGCCTCCTACCGCTGCCTCCAGGGCCACCAGGCCCAGGCCGGATGGGAGCCGCCGAACACCCCGGCGCTCTGGCAGGCGGTCTGACCCGTGACCGTCCACAGCCCCGGAGCCCGGGCCGAGCGGCCCGCCGCGCCCTCGATCGGAGCAACCGGCGGTGCCACGGCGGGCCCTCCGTGTGAGACCTTGGACGGGGGGCCAACCCACCAAGGAGGCCCGATGTCGTCGAAGCGTCGCCGCAAGAAGAAGGCCCGTCGCAAGGGTGCCAACCACGGCAAGCGGCCGCAGTGCTGAACCGGCACTGAGGACGGTGCCGGAACCGCCCCGAACCGCCGCCCGGCCCCGGACACCCGTCCGGGGCCGGGCGGCGGTTGTGCGCCGTGGCCGGCCGCCCCGGGAGCGGAGGCCGGATCCACGGCCGGTGGGTCACGCCCCGGCGGACTCCACCGGCTCGGGGGCGTAGTAGAGGCTCGCCATGGGGGCGCGGAGCGTCCAGCCGAGGGCGCTGTAGAGCGCCTTCCCGTCGGGAGTGCCGACGAGGAGCCCGGTCTCGGCGCCGCTGCGGTGCCCGGCGTCCTCCAGTGCCCGCATCACCACGGAGCCGAGGCCCCGGCGGCGGTGCGCGGGCGCGGTCTCGATCTGGTCGGCCACGGCGGCGGCCCCGGCGAGCCCGAGCTGGCCGCGCGCGGCGAAGTGGCCGTCCTCGGTGCGGACCAGGACCCGGACCACGCCGCCGCGCTCCCAGGTGGTGAGGGTGTACCCGGCCGGGACGACCGGACGTCCGGCGGCGAGCGGCACGGTCATCAGATAGCCGGGGACGTCGAAGCGCCAGCCCGGCGCGATCCAGGGCCGGACGGTGTCGTCGTCGGCGAACACCTTCAGCCAGGTGCCGGGCGCTGTGGTGGCCGCCACCAGCTTGCGGACGTCGGGTTCCGTCGGCTCGGGAAGGACGTGGCGGGCCACCTGCGCCGACTGGCCGACGTCGATCGTCCAGCCCCACGGCTCGTCCACCGGATCGGCCGCTCCCCGTGAGACCACCCAGCCCGCGATCCAGTCCCGCACCAGCCCGCTGACGACGGACTCAGCCATCCTCGACCCCCGTAATAGTCACTGATGAAGTTCATAGCTTACCCATAGGTGGCGACAAGCCAACCCCCCCAGCTCCCCGCCGGCGCCCGCCGTCGCGACCCGGGGCAGCGGGCGCCGGACGGCGGGTCGGGACGGCGCGACAGCAGGACGCCGGCAGGTCACCGGCGCTCGCACGCCGACCCGAGGGCCTCCCGGCCGAGCGGTCCCCGGTCAGTGCTCCGGCAGGCGCCCCGGCCCCCGGCCCCGGCGCGGGGAGTCCTCCGGGGCCCCCGCCTCCTCGTCGGCCCGCCGCGCCGCGCGACCTACGACCGGCTCGCGCACGGCAGGCTCGCGCACGGCAGGCTCGTCGGAGATCCGGTCGTCGGTGATCCGGCGTTCCATGACCCGGTCCTCCGACCGGGCCCCGGGGCGCTCCGCGGTCCGCTCCTCCGGCCGGACCGCGGCGGGCGCGGCATGGCGGCCGTGTTTCACGGCCCGGGCCCGGCGGAGCGACCGGCCCGCTCCGGCCAGCAACAGGCCCAGGCAGAACAGCAGCGCGAGCGCCAGCCCGGCGAGGAAGACGCCCAGGCTGTTCAGGGTCACCAGATCGTGCCCCAGAACGGTCACCTGGTACTCCGGCCCGCCGTCCAGGTTGTCGGCGATCAGCAGGCCGGTGAAGGCTCCCGCCGCGGCGAACAGGAGGATTCCGAACAACAGCATGGCGGTGTCCTTTCGGTCCGTCCCCCGCGTGTGCCCCCCGGGGCCGAACCGCGCCTACCCGCCGCGGCCCGCCGTACACGGCCCGGCCGCTCCGGCAGGACGGGGAGCGGGTCGGAAAGCGGACGGGGAGCGGGTCGGAAGGCGGACCGGGCCGTGCGGCACCGGCCCGGTCCGGCGGACGCACCGACATCCGTGGCATCCTGCTGTCCACCGACGAGGAGGGAGCCCGTCGAGGACGCCACCGCGGAACGGCGGCAGCCCTCCCCGGCGGATCCCGACGCGCACCGCGACCGGCTGCGCACCGACCACGACGACCGGTCCCACCGGCAGGGCGGGACGGCTGGAGCCACCCTTGCGGGACAGCTTTTCCGACGGTTTCCTCGCCGGGCCGGCCCACGAGGCCCATCCGGTGGACCTGATGTGCCTCTATCTGCTGCACGGATCCGTCGACCGGATCCCCGGTCTTCCGGCCGACCGGGAGGCCCTGTCCTTCGATCACCTGAGCCGGCACGTCCGCCCCGAGCACCGCGCCCGCCACGACGACGCGGAGACCTTCTCGCTGCACGTCCGGCGAACGGTCCGCGGGCGCCGGTACGGCCTGGAGTTCAGGCTGCACTTCGTGGCCGGGGAACCGTACGCCGACGCGGTGGTTCCGTTCGGCGCGCCGGTCGACCCGCGGCGCTTCCTGCGGCACCTCCGCGGCCGGTACGGCTCCGCGGGGGCCGCGGAGGACTGGGACTTCGAGGTGTACACCGACGTGTCCGACCTGCGCGAGAGCGTCGTGCGGTTCGGCAACGGGCGCGAGGTCTGGTTCCAGGTCAACCGCGGTCCGGTGGTGGCCGGCCGGTCCCGGCCGCTGCCCGGGGTCCGGGGCCGCCTGGTGACCGGCCGGCTGCACGGCAACCTGTTCGGAGCGGGTGCCCGGCCGCACGCGGGAGGGGTGATGTTCCCCGACCGCCTCGCCGCCGTCGGAACCGGCTCCGCCGGGGCGCGCGCGTACCGCCGCTACGCGGCCGGGCTGGGCGCGCCCCTCCCCCGGCCGGCGGGACGGCCGGGACGCCCCGACTTCGGCGCCGCCACCGCCTCCCGGCCGGGAGGCACCGGCCGCAGGTGACCGCCGGGCCCGGCCGGGCCGCTCAGCCGCCGTGGGCACCCCAGGTCTCCTCGAAGACGACGCGCCGGCGGGGGCGGCGGCCCGGGTGGAACCGGGTGCCGGCGGGGTGGCCGACCGCGACCAGCAGGGCGATCGCGAGGTCCTCGCGGTGCTCGATCCCGATCACCTTCTTCACCTCCTCCTCGTCCCAGCCGTTCATCGGCGAGGTCGCCAGCCCCATCCCGGTGGCCGCGAGCATCACGAAGGAGGCGGCGATGACCGCGTCCTTCACCGCGTACTCGCGGAGCAGGCCGCGCTGCTCCAGGCCCTCCTGGAACTCCTGCGCGGCGGCGGAGAACATCTCGACGAACTCCTCGCTCCACGCGCCGTTCTGCCGCGCCTGCCGGTAGACGTCGCTGCGGTCCTCCCGCCATGCCTGCGGTTCGGCGACGAAGACCAGCACCACCGGAGCCTCGCTCGGCTGGGGCTGGCCCCCCGTGGCCCGGGCCAGCCCGGCCCGGCCCTCCTCGCCCGACACCACCACGATCGAACGGTCCTGGAGGTTCCAGCTGGTGGGAGCTTCCACGGCCAGGTCGAGCAGGGTGTCGAGCAGCTCCGGGGAGACCGGGTCGGGCCGGTAGTGGCGGACGGTGCGGCGGGTGCGGATCGCTTCGGGGACGGACATCGTGCCGTTCGCGGTGCGGTCCGTCGCGCGGCCGGTGGTGTCGCTGACGGTGTGGTCGGTCGTGCGGTTCGCGGTGCGGTCGGTCGTGCGGTTCGCGGTGTGGTCGGTCGTGCGGTTCGCGGTGTGGTCGGTCGTGCGGTTCGCGGTGCGGTCGGTCGTCCGGTTCAGGGTGCGGTTCGTCATGCCGACAACTCTCGGAGAGTCACTCTCTTTTAGGAAGAAGGCACCTGAAAGTGCGTTACTCTCCCTGGGTGAAGACCACCGTGGCATCCTCCGGCTTCCCGGCCGACGTCTACTCCGCGAAGTGCCCGACGCGCCAGGTCCTCGACCACATCGCCGGCAAGTGGACCGTCCTGATCGTCGACTGCCTGCTCGACGGCACCCTGCGCTACACCGAGCTGTTCCGGCGGATCGAGGGGGTGTCGCAGAAGATGCTCACCCAGACCCTGCGGCTACTCGAGACCGACGGCTTCGTCACCCGCACCGTGCACCCGACCGTGCCGCCGCGCGTCGAGTACGGCCTGACCGACCTCGGGCGCAGCCTCGCCGGGCCGATCAGTGCCCTCCGCGAGTGGACGGAGGCCCACATCAACGACATCGAGCGGGCCCGGTCCGCCGGCCCGGCCGACCGGGGGGCCACCCCCTGACGGCCGGGCGGGCGACGGCGGTCAGGCCTGCGCCAGCCACTCCTCCAGGGTCGGACCGGCGAGCACGGTGGCGGGACCGGCGACGAACGCGCCGTTCTCCAGGAGTTCGCGGTCCGGGGTCGCCTCCTCGCTGACCTCGACGACGGTGACGTCCTCGCCCCGGGCGGCGTAGACGAGTCCGGCGGCCTTGGCGAGGTTCTCCTCGCGCGGGCCGGCGATCTCGGGGAACGGCGCCGCCGTGGTGCCCGGCTCGGGCGCGGGACCCTCGGCGAGGTCGACGAGCGCCTCGGCCACCGCCGCGGCCGCGACGAGCTGGGTGCGCATCAGCGGGACCCGCACGGTGTCGCCCTGGCGGCCCCAGCTGACCAGCGGCTCGACGAACTCGTGGAACTGCGCGGCGCGCAGGATCCGGACCGGCAGCGGGCCGGCCGTCAGGGCCTTCTCGTGGGCGACCTTGGCACGGTAGTAACCGCCGGTCGACGCGTCGATGCCGAGGATGGACACCGAGACGATCTGCTCCACCCCGGTCCGGGCGCCCGCGGCGTGCAGGTTGGCGGCGGCGGCGGTGAAGAACTCCGTCGCCACCGTCTCGTCCGCGGAGGGGGTGCCGGAGGTGTCGACGACGACCTGGACCCCGGTCAGCGCCTTGTCGAGGCCCTCGCCCGTGACGATGTCGACGCCCGCCGAGCGCGAGATCGCCACGACCTCGTGGCCGCGTTCCGCCAGCACGCGGACTACGTGCTCGCCCAGACGGCCGGTGGCGCCGACCACCGCGACGGTCCTGCGGTTCGACATGGTTGTTCTCCTTCGTGGTGCGTGTGTCGTGGGACACCGCCGGGCCCCGCACCACCCCCGTGCGCGCGGCGGCCAGGACGGCTCCGGCCACCGACCCTAGGGCCGGTACGGCGTCGCGGGGTGTGCGAGGCGCGCACGGTCCTTCGTCAATGCGTGCAGAGCGGGGGCATCGGCACCTGAGGAGCGGCGGCCGCCGGTGCGGCGGGCGTCCGTGGCCGCCCGTCATCCGTCCCGTCATCCGTCGGGCGGCGGTCCCGCGGCGGCCTCCGGCGGCTCGATGCGGACGGCGACCAGGCAGGTGTCGTCGTCGGTGTCGGCCGGGCTCAGCTCCAGCAGCAGGTCCAGGTACCGCTCCAGATCGGGGCCGGGCGGGCCGGCCGCCCGGATCAGCTGGTCCACCGACTCCTCGACCGGGCGGTCCCGGCGCTCGACCAGGCCGTCGGTGTAGAGGAGCAGCACGTCGCCCGGGACGAGCCGGGCGGTGTACTCCTCGTACTCGGCGTCCGCCAGCGCCCCGAGCAGCACGCCGTGCGGCAGCGGCAGCACCTCGGCGCCGCCGGGGGCGAGTCTGATCGGCGGGAGGTGCCCGGCCCGGGCCCAGCGCAGCGAGCCGTCGTCCGGTCCGAGCAGCACGCAGACGGCGGTGGCGGTCACCTGCGCCGGTTCGCGAAGGGCCACGGTGTTGGCCCACTCCAGCAGCCGGCCCGGTCCGGCACCGGTGACGGCCAGACCGCGCAGCGCGTGCCGGAGCGCGACCATGCCGGTGGCCGCGCCGACCCCGTGCCCGGCCACGTCGCCGACGGCCAGCAGCACCCGGCGGTCGGGCAGCACCAGGACGTCGTACCAGTCGCCGCCGACCCGTTCGCGTTTGGCGGCGGGCCGGTAGCGGACGGCGGCGCGCAGTCCGGAGGCTCCGAGGGGCGGGGGTGCCGCGGGCAGGATCGCCTGCTGGAGCCGGAGCGCGAGTTGCTCGCGCTCGGCCGTCTCCTGCTCGCTGTCCGCCAGCCGGGCCCGGGTGGCGCCGAGGGCGATCTCGGTCCAGTGCTGGGCCGACACGTCGTGGTAGGCACCGCGGATCGCGACGAGACGGCCCGCCTCGTCCAGGACCGGTTCGGCGATCACCCGGGTGTAGCGCTGGGAGCCGTCCGGGCGGACCAGCCTGAACACCGAGGAGGCGGTGCGCAGCCGGTGCCGGACGGTGTCCAGCAGCCGGCGGACGGCGGGCCCGTCGTCGGGGTGGACGTGCCGGGCGAGCCGGGCGAGGGGCACAACGGACTCCGGCGGCAGGCCGAACAGTTCGCTCAGGCCCTCGCTCCAGAGGATCCGGCCGCTGTCCGGCTGTTCCTCGAACCCGGCCACCCGGGCCAGGCGTTGGGCCTGGCGCAGCAGATCGGTCTGCTCGGGATCGCCGGACCGGTCGGTGTCGCGCTGCCAGCTGAGCAGGAGGCGGGGGCCGAGCGGGGCGACGGCGATCCGCAGGACGGCGGGTACGGCGATCCCGCCGCCCTGGAAGACCAGGCGCAGGCGGTCGTCGGTCCGGGGCTCGCCGGTCTCGTGCGCCCGGAGCAGCGGTTCCAGCAGACCGGTGGCGCAGGCCATCGGGTAGGTCTCCAGGAGGGAGGTGCCGTCCAGGCCGCTGCGGGGGCGGCCGAGCGGGTCACGGAACAGCCGGTTGGTGCGCAGGACGGTGAAGTCCACGACCCGGCCGTCCCGCAGGACGGGTTCGAGCAGGAGGGCCGGGTCGAGCAGGCCGTCGAGCAGGTCCGCCTCCCGGTCGGGCGGCACGGGGGGCTCCGGGTGGCCGAGGAGGGTGGCGCAGAGGTCGGCGAGGGCCCGGAGCCGGCGGCGCTGCGGCGGGCCGAGCTCGGGTGCGGGGCCGGGCCAGAGCACTTCGAGGGCCCCGAGGCGGCGGCCGTCGGCGAGCAGCGGGAGGACGGCGCGGGGGGTGGTGGCTCCACCGGCGACGGGTCCGGTCGGCGCCGGCGCGTCGGGCCAGCGGTCCTCGCCGCCGGTGACGGCCTGTCGGGCGGGGGTGTCGACGCCGGGGGGCACCCGGTTCCAGGCCTCGGCCTCGTCCAGGGGCAGTCCGGCCTGGGCGGCGAGGGCGAGGCCGCCGCCGGGCAGCCGTTGCCAGACCAGCACGGCGTGGGCGCCGAGGGGGGCGGCGCCCTGCCGGAGGACGGCCTCGACGGCGCCCGCGAGGTCGGGGACGGCGGCGAGGGCCCGGCGGGGGCCGGTGGGGCGGGTGCCCCGGCGGACCCGGGCGCATCGCGGAGGTCCGACGGTCCGGGCCCGCCGTCCCGGGCGGGCCCCTCGGCCGTGCGTCCGACGACGTCGGCGGCCAGGGTGGCGACCGGCACTCCGGCCTCCCGGGCGAGCGCGGCCAGCCGGGCGGCGGCCTCGGCGGTCGTCGAGGTCAGCCGCTCGGCGAGCATGCCGGTGGCGAGGTCGACCAGCGCCCGGGTGCCCTCCTCGGCCCGCATCCGCTCCACGGCGCGCTGGAGCCGTCGGACGGCCCCGGCGAGCTGCCGCGCCGCGGCGTCCTGGGCCTCCCCCGGTCCCCCGGCGGGCCCGGTCGGTCCGGCACCGTGCGGGGGGACACCCGGCGGACCGCCGGGCCGGGGGCCGTCGGTCATGACCCGTCCAGCCAGTGCCGCATCCGCTCCAGCAGCAGCGTGGTGTCCACCGGCTTGCTGATGTGGTCGTCGGCGCCGGCGGCGAGGCTCTTGGCCCGGTCACCGGCCATCGCCTTGGCGGTGACGACGACGACCGGGATCCGGCCGAACCGCTCGTCGGCACGGATGGCGGCGATGGCCGCGTAGCCGTCGAGGCCGGGCATCATCACGTCCATCAGGACCAGGTCCGTCTCCGGGTGGGCGCGCAGCAGGTCGAGCCCGGCACGGCCGTCGGCGGCGTGCAGGACGGTCAGGCCGTGCTGCTCGAGGGCGGCGGCGAGCGCGAAGACGTTGCGGACGTCGTCGTCGACGATCAGCGTGGTGCGTCCGGCGAGCGGTTCGTCGGTGGGGACGGCGTGTTCGCCGGGCCCGGCGTCGGCGGGGTTCCGGCCGCCCAGGAGGCCGATCAGGCGTTCGCACAACTCGTCCAGACCCGCCGGGAGTTCGAGGCCGCCGATCGCCGCCGCGGTGGCGCCGACGCCGCCTTCCCCGCCCTGGTGGCCGAGCACGGGCGTGCCCGCCGGAAGCCCGGTGATCAGCAGGGGGGCGAGTTCGCCGGTGCGGCCGAGGTCGAGCACGGCACACCGGTACGGGCCGTCGGCGAGGGCGGCACGGAGGTCCGCCTCGGTGCCGGCGCTGCGGATCTCCACCGGCGGGCCCTCGCCGTGCGCCTCGGCGGCGGTCCGGGCCAGCAGCGTGAGCAGGGCGGGCGGTTCGGCCTCGACGACCAGGACGCGGGCCCCGGCGTCCGGCAGGGCACCCGGGACTTCGGCCGCCCGGTCCCGGCCGGCGAGCGGCAGGTGGAAGGTGAAGCGGCTGCCGCGACCGGCGGCGGAGCGGACGGTGAGGACACCGCCGAGCAGGCGGGCGAGTTCGCGGCTGATGGACAGGCCGAGCCCGGTACCGCCGAAGCGGCGGGCGGTGGTGCCGTCGGCCTGCTGGAAGGCGCCGAAGATGCTGTCGAGGTGGTCGGGGTCGATGCCGATGCCGGTGTCCTCGACGTGGAAGGCCACCGCGGCCCCGGCCCGGCCGAGTTCGGCCGGGAGCGCGTCGGCCTCCACCCGTTCGACGCGCAGCTCGACGTGGCCCGTGTCGGTGAACTTGATCGCGTTGGAGAGCAGGTTCCGCAGGATCTGCCGCAACCGGGCCTGGTCGGTGACGAGTTCGCCGGGCACGTGTGCGCCGACGCCGATCCGGAAGGCGAGGCCGCGCTGGTCGGCCAGGGGCTTGAACGCGCCCTCGACGTAGGCCAACAGCTCCTGGACGGCGAAGGGTTCGGGGCTGAACTCCATCTTCCCCGCCTCGACCTTGGAGAGGTCGAGGATGTCGTTGATGAGCTGGAGCAGGTCGGAGCCGGCCGAGTGGATCACACCCGCGTACTCGACCTGCTTGGGGGTGAGGTTGCCGGCGGCGTTCTGGGCGAGCAGCTGGGCGAGGATGAGCAGGCTGTTGAGCGGGGTGCGCAGTTCGTGGCTCATGTTGGCCAGGAACTCGGACTTGTACATCGAGGTGAGGCTCAACTGCCGCGCCCGTTCCTCGAGTTCCTGTCGGGCCTGCTCGATCTCCAGGTTCTTCGCCTCGATGTCGCGGTTGCGTTCGGCCAGCAGCGCGGCCTTCTCCCCGAGTTCGGCGTTGGAGCGCCGCAGTTCCTCCTGACCTTCCTGCAACTCCTCCGACCGGGACTGGAGCTCGGCGGCGAGCCGCTGGGACTCGCCGAGCAGCTCGTCGGTCCGGGCGTTGGCCAGCAGGGTGCCGATGTTGACTCCGCAGGCCTCGGCCAACTGCTCCAGGAGGTCGCGGTGGACGGCACTGAAGGGGTGCACGGAGGCGAACTCCATCACGCCGAGCAGCCATTCCTCCAGGGCGATCGGCAGGATCAGCACGGACCGGGCGTGGGTGGCGCCGGCGCCGGAGCCGATGGTCGCGTAGTCGGGCGGCAGGTCGTCCACGACGACGGTGCGCCGGGAGCGGGCCGCCTGCCCGACCAGGGACTCGCCGAGCCGGACCCGTGCCGGACCGCCTCGTGCACCGCCGCCCCCGGCGCCGTCTCCGGTCCCGGCGCCGTCTCCGTCGCCGGTCCCACTCCCGCTCCCGCGGCCCTCGCCGGTGGGTGTTTCCGCCGCCGTACCGCCCTGACCGCCGTAGGCACTGATCCGGGCCAGGACGGTACCCTCCGGACCCTCCTCCGCGAGGTAGAACGCCCCGTACTGGGCGCCGACCAGCGGCGTCAGCCCGTCGGTGATCAGCCCGGCGACGGACCGGATGTCGCGCTGCCCCTGCATGGTGCCGGTGAAGCGGGCGAGGTTGGTCTTGAGCCAGTCCTGCTCCTGGTTGGCGCGGGTGGTCTCGCGCAGCGACTCGACCATGAAGTTGATGTTGTCCTTGAGGTCGGCGACCTCGCCGGAGGCGTCGACGGTGATCGAGCGGGTGAGGTCGCCGGCGGTCACGGCGTTGGTGACCTCGGCGATGGCGCGGACCTGGCGGGTGAGGTTGCCGGCGAGCTCGTTGACGTTCTCGGTCAGGCGCTTCCAGGTGCCGGACACACCCTCCACCTCGGCCTGGCCGCCGAGCCGCCCCTCGGTGCCCACCTCGCGCGCCACCCGGGTCACCTCGGCGGCGAACGAGCCCAGCTGGTCGACCATCGTATTGACGGTGGTCTTGAGCTCCAGGATCTCGCCGCGCGCGTCGACGTCGATCTTGCGGGTGAGGTCGCCGTCCGCGACGGCGGTGGTGACCTGGGCGATGTTGCGGACCTGGCTGGTCAGGTTGTGCGCCATGAAGTTGACGTTGTCGGTCAGGTCCTTCCACGTCCCGGCGACGTTCGGGACCCGGGCCTGCCCGCCGAGCGTCCCCTCGGTGCCCACCTCCCGCGCCACCCGGGTGACCTCGTCGGCGAACACCGACAGGGTGTCCACCATCGTGTTGATCGCGTCGGCCAGCGCCGCCATCTCGCCCTTGGCCTCGACGGTGATCTTCCGCGAGAGGTCGCCGCGGGCCACCGCGGTCGCCACGTCCGACATCGACCGGACCTGGCCGGTCAGGTTGGAGGCCATCACGTTGACGTTGTCCGTGAGGTCCTTCCACGTTCCGGACACGCCCCGGACGGTGGCCTGGCCGCCGAGGTTGCCCTCGGTGCCGACGTCCCGCGCCACCCGGGTCACCTCGTCCGCGAACGCGGACAGCTGGTCGACCATCGTGTTGATGGTCTCCTTCAGCTCCAGGATCTCCCCGCGCGCGTCCACCCGGATCTTCTGCGTCAGATCGCCCTCGGCGACCGCGGTCGTCACCTCGGCGATCGACCGGACCTGCGCGGTCAGATTGTCGGCCATCACGTTGACGGACTCGGTGAGGTCGCGCCAGGTCCCCGAGACGTCGCGCACGTCGGCCTGTCCGCCGAGCCGCCCCTCGGAACCGACCTCCCGCGCCACCCGGGTCACCTCGCCCGCGAACGAGCCCAGCTGGCCGACCATCGTGTTCACGGTGTTCTTGAGTTCGAGGAGTTCTCCGCGCGCGTCGACCTCGATCTTCTGGGTGAGGTCGCCCCGCGCCACCGCCGTCGTCACCTGGGCGATGTTGCGCAGCTGCCGGGTGAGGTCGCCGGCCATCGCGTTGACCGCGTCCGTGAGGTCGAGCCACGTCCCGGCCGCGCCGGGGACGTGCGCCTGACCGCCGAGCCGCCCCTCGGAACCGACCTCGCGGGCGACCCGGGTCACCTCCGAGGTCACCCGGGCGAGCTGTTCGACCATGCCGTTGAAGACGCCGGCGATCTCCCCCGGCACACCCGGCAGGTCCGACCCGAGTCGGATGCGGAAGTCACCGTCCCGGACCGCCGTCAGCCCGGCGAGCAGCTGCCGCAGGACCGGGTCCGCCCGGTCGGGTCCGGCCGGTCGGTCCGTTCGCCCGGCTGCGGGACCAGGCGCGCCCGGTGCTTGCTCCTCGTCCATCCGTCCACCGTCCGGATCGACCGCGCGGCCGGGCCGCTGCGCGGCGGCCCCGGCCGATGGGGGCGGCGGCGCCGTCCCGCTTTCCACTCTGCCACCGTCCCGCCACCCGGGACAGGCGGGGGCGGACGGCGTCGGAGCGGCCCCCGGTGCCCGCGCCCGTTTTACCCCGGCGCCGTCGGGTAGACGCCACCCGCCGAAGTACCGGCCGAGGGAAGGACCGTCGCCATGCCCCGAGGATCGAGTCCGAAACGGGAACGCCAGTACGAGCACATCAAGGAGAGCGTGCTGGAGCGCGGCGAGAGCGAGGACCGCGCCGAGGAGATCGCCGCGCGGACCGTCAACAAGGAGCGTGCCCGGCACGGCGAGTCCAGGACCGCCAGCCGCAGCTCCACCCACGACATCTCGTCCGGCCGCCGGGGCGGGCAGCGCTCGCACCGGGGCGCCGGCGGGCCCACCTACGACCAGCTGTACAACGAGGCCAGGCAGCGCAACATCGAGGGCCGCTCGAAGATGAACAAGCGCGAGCTGGCCCGGGCACTCGGCCACTGACGCCAACTGTACCGTTCGGGCGAATTCCCGTGTCCGGCCCGGTCAGCGCCCACCGCGGCGCTCCGGCACCGGGCCGGGGAGCCCGCGACGGCCCCCACCCCGGGAAGGAGGCACGGCCGCCATGACCGTCCCGCCACCCGTCCACCCGGACACCGAACCGTTCCCGCACCCGGACCCCGCACCCCGGCCGGTGCCGGACCCGGCGCCACCGCCCGTACCGCCCTTCCCGCCGCCCGACCCCGATCCCGGCCCGCCCGCCGTGCCCGGGCCGGGGCCCGCGACGGAGCCCCGGCCGCTCGGCGACTGAGACCCGGACCCGTCGCCGCTGGACCACCGCACCTCAGGTGCGGTGGTCCAGCGGCGACGACACCTCCAGCCAGACCGACTTGCCGCCGTTCTCGGGCCGCGACCCCCAGGCCCGGGCGAGCCGGTCCACCACCCGCAGGCCGTGGCCGCCCGGCTGCCCCGGGTCGGCGGACGGACGCAGCTCGGGCGGGACCGGGCTCGCGTCGCTGACCTCGACCCGCAGCCGGACGGTGTCCCAGCGAAGCCGCAGCTCGCGCGGCCCGCCGGGGGCGTGCAGGCAGGCGTTGGTGACCAGTTCGGAGACCATCAGCAGGACGTCCTCGAAGACGGCCACCTGCTCCTCGTCGGGCCGGCTCCCCCCGTCCACGGCCAGCCAGTGCCAGTCGAGCAGTGCCTGGCGGCTGAAGTCCCGGCACTGCTGCACCGTACCGGCGCTGCTGCTCAGCGGCAGCCGCCGGGTCTGGTCCCGATCCGGTGCGGCAGCGGTTCCCGGGTGGTCCATCACGGCCCTCCGGGTCCCTCGGGAGCAGTAGGCCCGGAACGGTCGGGACCGCTCGGGCGGCCGGGGGCCGACGGGCCGTCGTCGACCGCCAGCGCGAGAGCGAGGTCGGGGTGGATCCGCAGGACGGTGTCCGCGCCGGTGACCGCGAACAGCCGGACCACGGCGGGGCGGGGCCCGGTGATCTCCAGCCGCACGCCGGCCGCTTCCGCGTCCTGCCGGGCCCGCAGCAGGATGTTCAGGCCGGTCGAGTCGCAGAAGCTCAGCTCGGCGAGGTCCACCAGGATCCGGGCCAGGCCGTCCTCCGGCAGTCCGCCGAGCGCCGAGCGCAAGCCGTCCACCGAGTCGTGGTCGAGTTCGCCCCGGAGCGAGACGATCCGCACCGTTCCGGTCCGCCGCGACTCGACGCGCAGCCCGCCCGACCGGAACGCACCCGCACCGGGCTCCCCCGTGCCCGGCCCTCCCCCCGCACCCCCGTCTTCCCCGTCGCCCCCGGCGGACAGATGCATGGCTGGCTCCCGGTCCGGTCGGAACTGCCTCGTCCCGTCAGCACCATGATGCCGCGCGGCGGGTCGGGCCGCGCGGACGGCGGGCACCCGACGGTCGGCCGCCCGGCAGGACGGCGCCGGCGGTGGCCGGGTCGTGACCTCCATGCCGGGCGTTTGCCCCGGCCCGGTGCGGCTACACGCGAGGCGGACCCACGAGGAGCACGAGCACGGCCGACGGCAACGGAGCGGACGGAGGTGGGCCGGATGCCACCGGGGACCACCGGGCGAAGCGGCGCCGCCTCCGCCCGCACGGGGCGGCGGGAGTCGGCGGACGAGCGCGCCGACCGCCGCTGGAACGACCTGCTCCAGGAGGTCCGGGTCGCCCAGACCGGCTCGCAGATCCTGTTCGGCTTCCTGCTGAGCGTGGTCTTCATGCCGCGTTTCGCCCAGCTGGGCGCCTTCGACGGCGGCCTCTACGTGCTCACCGTGGTCCTCGGCGCCCTGGCCACCGGCGCGCTCACCGCCCCCGTCTCCTACCACCGGCTCTTCGCCGGCCACCGGCTCAAGCCGCAGCTGGTCGAGGCGGCGGCCCGGCTGGTCGCGATCGGTCTGGTGCTGCTGGCGCTCACCATCGGCACCGCGCTGCTGCTCCTGCTCCGGGTCGCCACCGGGAGCGCGGCGGCGGCCTGGATCGCGGGGGCGGTGATGGCCTGGTTCGCGGCCTGCTGGCTGCTCCTGCCGGTGCTCCACCTGCGCCGGCACCACCACGACCCGACCCGCGACCGGCCCGTCGGCCGGGGCCGGTCCCCCGACTGAGGCACGGGACGAGTGACGCATGGAACGCCCCGACGGGGGCAGACGCGGTTCAGGCGGGCACCGGCCCGTCCATCGATGGGAGGCAGGACCATGGCCACCGACGACAAGATCCGCAACATGGCCGAGAAGGCCCGTGGCAAGGCCAAGGAGGTCGCCGGGCGGGCGACGGGCGACCGGACGATGGAAGCCAAGGGCCGCGGCACCCAGATGAAGAGCGACCTCAAGCAGGCCGCCGAGAAGATCAAGGACGCGGGAAAGGAGTGACCCCGCGGGCCGAGGACCGGAACGGACGACGAACCCCGACAGAGGTGACCGCCATGACCGAACCCGAGCAGCCCGCGCGCGAACCCAGGGACCCTCCCGTCCCGGAGCCGGACTGACCCCGCCGGACCGACCCGGCCGGCCACCCGACGTCGGCGAAATCGGCCCGTCCCTCGGAGGGGCGGGCCTTCGCCGTGCTGTCGCCGGGGCCCGCCGAACCGCCCGGCGCCCGGCGCAGGTCGCGCCGCCCGGCCCCTGTTCGGCCCCGCCCGCCGGTCGGCGGGCCGCGCACCACGGCCGGTCCGGCCCCAGACTCGAAGAAGGACAGGACGGCGAAGGGATCGGCGCGATGGCGGAGGAGGAAGCCGCGCTGGCCCGGTTCCTGGAGCGGTCGCACACCGCCTCCCCGCGCTTCCTGCCCCGGCTGGTCGACGAGACGGCCCGCCGGATGGGCATGGCGTCGGCGACCGTCTACCTGACCGACGTGCAGGAGGAGCAGCTGGTACCGCTGCCGGGCCCGGGCGAGGACGAGGGCGAGACGCTGGCGATCGAGGGAACGGTCGCCGGACGGGCGTACCGGACCGTGTCGGTGCAGTTGTCCCACCACGGGCCGATGGCTCTCTGGCTGCCGCTGGTCGACGGCATCGCCCGGATCGGCGTGCTCCACGTCGCCGCCGACCGGATCACGCCCGAGCTGCTGGACGGCGCCACGCAGCTCGCCGCGCTGACCGCGCTGACCGTCGTGTCCAAAAGCGGGTTCAGCGACCTGTTCAGCCGCGTCTCCCGGCAGCGACCGATGACCACCGCGGCGGAGATGGTCTGGGCGTTCCTGCCCCCACGCACCCTGGGCACCGACCGGGTCACCTCCGCCGCCGCACTGGAACCGGCCTACGAGATCGGCGGGGACGCCTTCGACCACGGCCTGGACGACGGACACCTGCACCTGACCGTGGTCGACGCGATGGGCCACGACCTGTCCTCCGGGCTGGCCTCCGCCGTCGCCCTGGCCGGCTGCCGCTCCACCCGCCGCGCGGGCGGCACCCTGAGCGACATCGCCGACCGGATCGACGACGACCTGCACCGCTGGCAGCCCGGCGGGCTGCTCACCGGCGTCTTCGCCCGCCTGGACCTGGAGACCGGGCAGCTCACCTGGATCAACGCCGGCCACCCGCCGCCGCTCCTGATCCGGGCCCACCACGTCGTTCCCGGCGCCCTGGAGGCGCCGGGCGAGCTGCCGCTCGGCCTCGGCCCCGGCTACCCGCACTCCCGCACCGTGCACAGGGTCCAGCTGGAGCCCGGCGACCGCGTCCTCGTCCACACCGACGGCGTCACCGAAGCCCGCTCGGCCACCGGCCGACAGTTCGGCGAGGACCAGCTCGTCGATTTCGTCACCCGCGCGCTCGCCGCGGGCGAGCCCGCACCGGAGGCCCTGCGCCGTCTCGTCCACGCCGTCCTCGACCGCCACGACGGCCGGCTCCAGGACGACGCCACCATCGTCCTCGCCGAATGGCACCCCCCTGACCCGTCCGGCCGCCATGAGGAGCCGGGCCCGGAAGCCGCCCGGACCGACCCGCTGCCGTCCCGGACCACTGCCCCCGGCGACCGCACCGACCACGCCGACCGCCGGACGGCGTAGTCGGGAGGTGTGCGCCAGGGCCGTGGCGCACACCTCCGACGACACATGGCGCCTCCCGGCGGTCGGGAGCCGGTACCGGGGGTCGCGGGCCGGGGCCGGTCAGCCGGCCGGGTCCTCCGGTACCGGCCAGGTGATCACCGAGAAGGCGCCGCCCTGCGGGTCGGCGAGCACGGCCAGCCGGTTGGCGCCCATGTCGAAGGCCGGGGTGAGGACGGCACCGCCGGCGCGGACGACGGCCGCCTGGATCGCGTCGACGTCGTCCACGTTGAAGTACGGCTGCCAGTGCGGCGGAACGCCCGGCGGGAAGGTCGACAGGTCCATCATCCCGCCGACCGCGCGGCCGTCGACCTTGAACTCGATGTACCCCTCGGCGCCGGGCTCCTGCGAGCGGCCGGTGGTGACCGGCAGCACGGCGGAGTAGAAGTCGGCGGCCGCCGCGCGGTCACGGGTGGCGAGCTCGTTCCAGATCAGCGCGCCGTGCTCGTTGACGATGCCCGCACCGTCGAAGGTCCCGGGCTGCCAGAGGCCGACCACGGCCCCGGTCGGGTCCGCGATCACGGCCATCCGCCCGAGGTCCATCACGTCCATCGGCCCCATCACCACCGAACCGCCGGCATCGGTGACGGTCTTGAGCGCGGGATCCAGGGAGTCGGTGGACAGGTACGTGGTCCACACCGTCGGCGGCATCGGGTCGGGAACGGTGCCGTCCGGGTTCGACGCCTTCATGATCCCGGCGACCGGCTTGCCCTTCAGGGTGCAGACCGAGTAGCCGCCCTGCTCGGCGGGCCCGATCTCGCCCTGCCAGCCGAACACCTCCCCGTAGAAGTCGAGCGCCGCTTGCTGGTCGGGCACCATCAGGTCGATCCAGCACGGGGTACCGGGCTTGTAGGGGCCGTTCATGTCGGGCACGGGATGCCTCCGGGAGCGCGTTCGGCGGGGACGGACGGGCGGTTCCGTACCCGCCCCACCGTCCCGGAATCGGACCGCACGGGTGAAAACCGTCGGAAGGGGGCGGTCCGGCCCGCGCGGACCGGTTGGGGCGGACCGATCGGGGCAGACGCCGGGGTTCCAGCAACCACACCCCGCCTGCACGGAGGCACCCATGAACGGGCCGGACGGACTCCTGGGCGAGCTGTGCGTCGAACACCGCGCGCTGGAAGCACTCCTGCGACGACTGGACCTGGTCCACGCCCGGGGCGAGCACGCCGTGGCCGACGGGGGCCGGCTGCTGACCGAGCTGGCCGCCCTCCTCGACGAACACACGGCCGTCGAGGAGGCGTACTTCTATCCGCTGGTCGTCCGCCACCTCCCGGCCGGCGGAGCCCTCGCGGACGCGGCGCGGCACGCCCACGCGGCGGTCCGGCGGCTGCTCGCCCGGGCCGCGGACGAACGGCTGCCCGCCTCCGACCGCACGCGCTGCACCGGCTCGCTATTGGTCCTCCTCCGGACCCATCTGCGCGGGGAGAACGAGCGGCTGTTCCCCCTGGTCCGGGCCGCCGTACCCGCGGCCGAGCTGCGGCGCCAGGGCGAGCGGCTCGCCGAGGCCCGGCCGTGCGGGAGCGGCGCCCCGGTCTGGGGCCTGCCGCCGGGCACCGGGGCGATCGCCGCCGTCCGGGACCGGCTCACCGGCCACAACGGCGCGGACCACCAGAACACCCCGTGACCGACCGCACCCCGTCGACGGCGGGCGACTGCGGTGAGCGGCACGGGTGGGCAGCACGGGCGGACGGACGGCACGGACGGACGTGGCCGCACGGGCGGGCGGGCGGCACGGGCGGACGTGGCCGCACGGTGCCGACCGCCGGAACGCGCGCGCTACGCCGCGGCGGCGCGGCGCAGCGCGCTGTCGATGCCCTGGGTGAACGGGCCGAGGTCGTCCGGGTTGCGCGAGGTGACCAGGTGCCAGCCGCCCGTGTCGTCCTCGACCAGCGGCGCGTCCGCCCACTCGGCGCCCGCGTTGGCGAGGTCGGTCCGCAGGGACGGGTACGACGTGAGGCGCTTGCCCCCGACGACGCCCGCCTCGACCAGGAGCCACGGACCGTGGCAGATCGCGGCGATCGGGCGGCCCGTGGCACTGAAGGCACGCACGAGCTCCACCGCCTCGCCCCGCAGGCGGAGGCTGTCGGCGTTGACCGTACCGCCGGGGATCAGCAGCAGGTCGTAGTCCGCGGGGTCGACCTCACCCAGGGTGTGGGTCGGGGCGACCGTCTCGCCGGGCTTCCTGTCCCGCACCAGGGTGTGGACGACCTCCGCCTCCGCCGCCGCGATGTCGACGTGCACGCCGTCGTCGCGCAGGTGGCGCACGGGGACGAGGAGTTCGTCCTGCTCGACGCCGTAGTTGGTGACGATGGCCAGGGCCTTGGTCTGGTGGGTCATGGTTCTCCTCCGAATCGGCCGGCCCCGTACGGCGGGGCGCCGGGCAGGGCGCGGTGCGCCCCGGATCCCTGCGGGTACCCGGCGGTCCCCGCACCATGCCCCACCCACGCCGGGTTTCCGACGAACACCGGGAGCGCCCGGCACTACGGCCGAGCCGCCACCGACGGTGCACCTCGCCTGTGCGGGCGCCCCCCGTTCGGGTGGAGGCGACCGGCCGTGGCCCCGGCACCGTCGCATGTGGGCACGGGCCTGCCGGGCGGGTGGCGCGCGGGTGTGCGGCAGCGTCCCCGTCCGGGCAGGCACCCCGCACCGGACGAACGTGCCGCCTTCTTCGCCGCGGGTGCGGAGCACGGCCGCCGGGGCACCGGTCGGCGGCCGTGCTCCGCACACGATCGCCGGGCCGACACCAAGATGGAACCTGTCCGGGCCCGTGGGAGGGCCCGTCACCCCCACTGACGGCGGCTCCGCACCCGCGAGCCGTCCCGCTCCGAGGAAACCTGACCGCCATGACCACCACCGCCCAGTCCGCCTCCGCGACCGCCCTCGCGGTGGGCATCCACCGCGACCACCGGCGGCGCCTGCTGCTGCGCCTGCACGACGGGCAGCGCGCCGTCAGTCTCCCGCTGAGCCACCACGACATCGCCCGGATCCCCGAGCCGGAGCCCACCGGTCCGCAGCCGTCCAGCATCGTCCGCTGGCTCTCGCCGCCGCTGGCCGTACGGATCCGGACCGTCCCCGGCGGCCGAGGCGTCCTCTTCACCGGCCTCGCCGCACCGGCCCCCGGCCGCTCGCACCGGCCCGCGGGTGACTCCTGACGCTCTTCCGGCACGACCGACCCGGTGGCCCGGCCCGCGCGTCCGGCCGTCCTTCCCGTGCCCTGCCCCGGTCGTCCGGGTCGGGGCGACGGCGGCGCTCCGGAGGGGGCGCGCCGCCGTGCGACGCGTGGGAGGGGCTCCGCCGGGCAGCGGTCTCAGCGCCGCGGGCCGCCGTTGGGCGGAGCGGCGTACGTACCCAACCCGAGCGACCGTTCCAGCTCGTCGATGCGGTCGCGGCAAACGGCATGGCGTTGCGCCGCCGCCGCTGCCTCCCGGCCCTGCTCCCGGGCGAACAGCACTCGGCGCCCCACCGTCCGGACCGCGAGCGCGGGCAAGGAGAGCGGCCGGATCAGGCCGGTGATGAGCGAGAGGCATTCGGCCTGCGGTCGTTCACTCAGTTCGAACACGGCTGCCGCAGCCTGCTCGCTCGGAGCGGAACCGGCACCTGGTCCAGGACCGGGCGCAGGAGCACGACCCGCCAGGAGGTAGCGATTGCGCAGAACGGTGAAAGCCACCTTCGTGGTGACGGCAGCTCCGGTGCAGTGGACCGCGACGGCAAGGACGATGAGCCACATCCGCGTGCACGCCTCCTCGGTGAGCCGGCCTCGGGCACCGCCCGTCTGCCCGGTCGTCCCCGGATCGAAACAGGCGTGCGACGCCGGCCGTAAGCACCGCCGCGGCGGGCCCGTGACGCGGCGCGCCCGGGGCCGGGCGGCGCTCGCCGTTCGACGGCGGCCCGGTTCACGGGGCGCCCGGGTCCGCAGGACCGTCCGGTTCGTCCCCCACGCCGTCCAGGTCGCCGTAGCGGGCGCGCCACTCCTGGGCCCGGGCGTTGTGCCAGTCGACGCCCTGCTGGGCCTGGTCCTCCGACAGGCCGCTGAGGGCGGCGACCACGCCGAGCGGCACCGGCTCGTCGTAGTCGGCCAGCGTGCGGCAGACCTTGGCCGCGTACTGCTCCTCGGGGACGAACGGACGGCTGCGGTAGACCTCGACCAGCGCGGCCAGGTGCCCGGCCGAGCACGCCGTCACCACCCGCCTGCCGTCGAGCTCCGGATCGGAGACGTGGACGGCCGAGGAGTCGGGGACGATCGCGCTGAGCAGGTCCTCGGCGAGGACCGCCAGGCCGCAGTGGTCGCAGATGTCGTACGCGGACGCGTCGGCCGCGCCTGCGCCGACGTCCGCCGGGGGTTCGTTGTGCTCCACGTCCGGCGCCTACCCGGGGAGCCCGCGGACAACCACCGGGCGCGGGGCGCGGAGCGGCGCGGCACCGGAGGCAGCGGCAACACGGACACGGGCAGGGCGAGGCACGACGGCACCCCAGTCCGTACGGGACCAGGGGCGGTGTCGCGGCGGCCGTACCGGGGCTCAGCCGGGGGTGATGCGGCCGCGCCGGCCTCCTTCCGCCCGTCCCCGTTCCTCGACGAAGTCCTTGAACCGCCGCAGGTCGCCCTTGACCCTCCGGTCGACCCTGCCCATGGCGGAATTGGCCTTCTCGGCCAGGCCCTCGGGCTGGAACTCCATGGCCAGGCTGACCCTGGTGTGCACGTCGTCGATGCTCCTGAAGGTGACCACGCCCTTCTGGTCGACGTCGCCGTCGACGGTCCGCCAGGCGATCCGCTCGTCCGGGAGCTGGTCGACGATCTCGGTGTCGAACTCGCGGCTGACGCCCCCGACGCTGGTCCGCCAGTGGTTGTAGGCGGCGTGCAGCGGCACGTCGACGTCGACCGATTCCTTCACCGTGCTCATCCGGTGCCTCCCTGCTGGTTGTGGTGCCGGTGGTGCTGCGGATCGGGGCCGGACACGTCCGGCCCCGGCCGCGCGCCTGCCCCGACGTCCCGCCGGTAACCCTCGGGACCCCGGCGGGTCCAGCGGTCTGCCCCGGCCACGGGCACGCCAAACCTCCGCAGTCGGGAAACGCCCCAGTGGGTGACACCCGGTGGCCGCCCGGCCCGGCCCGGGATTGCATGGGAGAGCCCCAACCCCTGCTCAGGGAGGCAGTCGTGTACGAGATGTGGGCCGAGACCGATGCGGCGGTGGAGCCGTCCGGTCTGATGTGGCACGTGGTGTCGAAGGACGACGCGTCGACGGCGCTCTGCGGGCAGTTGCTGGAGCTGTCCCGCCGGGTCGTGCCGAACGGTGTGGAGACGCCGATAGGGGCGCCGGACCGCTACTGCGATCCGTGCCTGGTGTCGGTGCGCGAGACCATGGCGGCCGCCGACCACTGAGCGTCGGCCACTGAGCGCCGGCCACGGAACACCGACGGCGGAGCACCGACGGCGGAACACCTACCGCTCGCCGTCGGCCGCTCGGCCTCGTGCGCCCGACATCGGGCGCGACGGCCCCGGCCGGGGGGGCCGTGCGGACAGGTCCGGCCCGCCCGCGCCTCCCGTCACGGGTTTGTCCGCGCGCCGGGCGGCCAGCCGCCCGGCATGGACACCCGGCCGCTGGCCGACGCGCTGAACGGCGTGCCGTTCGGCCCCTATGGGTCCGCCTCCTCGAGGTGGTAGAGGGAGCGGTGCACCAGGTACTCCCTGGCCTGCCGGCGCTCGCCCTCCGTGAGGAGGTAGACGGACGGGCCGCCGCCGCCCGTCGCGCTCAGCATGTCCTCGACCAGGTCCGCGAGCGGCGGGACCGGCCCGGCCTCGGCGCGGAGGGCGGCCAGGAAGGGGCGTTCCGGGGACTGCCGGAAGGCCAGCAGTCCTGGGTCCCACTCCCAGTCGGGATGCGCGCCGGGAAGGCGCCGGTCGTGCAGTTCGTAACAGAGGTGGAGGGCCAGTTGGTGGTCCTGGCCCCAGGGGTCGCCGCCGGCGGCCGGTGCCGGCCGGGCGGTCCCGTCCGGCGGACCGGCGGAGACCAGTTCCAGCACCGCCACGGAGAGCGGTCCGCGGGCCGCCGGCGGCAGTCGCCTCGTCGCCGTCCTCATCGCCGGTCCGCCCCGGCGGCGGAGGAGCCGGGAGCTCCCGGTCGGTCACCGCTCCCGGCCGACCGCCGCAGCAGCAGCCCGGCGCCGCCGAGGGCCAGCAGCCAGCCGCCGATCAGGGCCCACAGTACGGGCGCCGCGTCGGTGGCGAGGCCGGCGGCCAGCAGCACCAGCGGCAGAAGTCCCAGGGTCGGCAGCGCCCGTGGACGCGCTCCGCTGGTGGCCGCCCACACCCGCCCGCGTACCGCGAGCGCCCGGGACCGCGTCCCGGCCACGATCCGTCCTTGCCGCCTCATCCCCGCCGACCTCCCTCTCCGCCTACGCGGTCCGGTCCCCCGCCCTGCGGCTTCCCCGAAAGGCGCCCGGCGAACGTCGGACCGCCGTTTCGCCGTGGCATCGCCACGACCTGCACACAAGCACGCACGGCACGGCAGCCGCCACGCGGGGCGTCGGCAGGCGATTAGGCGAGCGGGCAGGCGGAGGGCCGGGCAAGCAGTAGGGAGCAGGCGGCCAGGAACGGCACGGGCGGGTCGGGCACGACACGTGCAGGTCGGGCACCGGCGGGGCAGGTCCGACCGGTGCCCCCGAGCGGGACGTTCGACCGTCGCGGCGCGGTCAGGGCGCGGTCACGGCGGCAGGCTCTCGCGGAGGGTGAACGCGTCGATGGCGCCGGTGAGTTCGAGGACGCGGCGGACGATCGGCCGAAGCCGGGCCAGCTCGATCCGGGTCTTCCGCTCCCGTGCCCCGACCGCGGCGTCGAGGAGCGCGGACAGGCCGGTGGAGTCGCAGAACGCGAGGTCGCCGCAGTCGACCAGGAGCACGGTGCCGGGGGTGGCCGGAGCGCGGTCGAGTGCCTCGCGCAGCACCGCCACCGTGTCGAGGTCGAGCTCTCCGTGCAGCGAGAGCACGGTGCCGAGGGCCGACGGCCGGGTGCGGACGGTGAGTCCGACCGACTGGTCCGGGGCGGCCGTGACGGCCCCGGGGGGCGGGCGGGGCGGGCGGCGGGTCATGACGGATGCTCCTGTTCGTTCGCGGCGGCCGGTCGGGCGCGTTCGCAGCCGGGCCCGGCCCGTGCGGCGGGTCCGTGGATCGGTGCGGGGTCCAGGCGCTTCGGTACCGGGCGGCGCGCACCGTCGGCGGCCGTGGTCATCGAACCGCCGGTCGCGGCGAGCGCCGGGGAACGCCGGAGCGGACGCTGCGGACGCTGCGGACGCTGCGGACGCTGCGCACGGCGCGGCCGACGGCACACGTGGCGGGCGCCGAAGGTCAGGCTGCCGACAGGTGCCTGCGGAGACGGTCGGAGCCGCTCCGGAACGCGGTCGGGAACCTCCGCTGCCACCGCGCTCTCCTCTCTCGTACCGACGGCCCCCCGCAGCGCGGGTATCCGCTGCGGGGGGCCGGAAACACGAGGAAGCACCGGAATTCCCGGTCGGAGGGTCTGCTCCGTTCCGTCCGTCGGATACCGGGTCGGCGCCCTCCGGACTCCCGGGGTGCGGCCGCCCCGCCCGGAGTCGGCCGCCCGGAGTCGGCCGCCCGGACCAGCCTCGTGGAGTCAGCCTCGACCCTGCTCCGAAGAGGACCCGGGACCGTCCGGGTCGTCGCTCCAACCCGCCGCGTCCCGGTCGTCCAGCTGTTCGCGCAGGTGGGCGAGGGTGGCGGAGAGCAGCCTGGACACGTGCATCTGGGAGACCCCGATCCGCGCGGCGATCTCGGACTGGGTCCGGTCCTCCCAGAACCGCATTTCGAGCACCGTCTGCTCGCGCCGCGGCAGCTGCCGGAGGAGCGGCCGGACGGCGGTGCGGAAGTCGGCGAGCTCGATCCCCGGATCGCACGAGCCGAGCCGGTCCAGCAGCGCGCTGCCCGACTCGTCGGTGTCCTGCTCACGCGGGGCGTCGAGGGAGTTGGGCCGGTAGACCCGGCCCGCGATCAGACCCTCGACCACCTCGTCGACGTCGAGGTCGAGCGCCTCCGCGATCTCCTCCGGGTGCGGCAGCCGGCCGAGCTCCTGCTCCAGCCGGTCCGAGCCA
The DNA here is from genome assembly GCF_044748625.1 of Kitasatospora sp. NPDC089913. Lineage (NCBI taxonomy): Bacteria > Bacillati > Actinomycetota > Actinomycetes > Kitasatosporales > Streptomycetaceae > Kitasatospora > Kitasatospora sp. NPDC089913. The sequence goes on from NZ_JBIVGI010000023.1 coordinate 147,502, forward strand.
CGGGCCACGGCGAGGTAGCACTCCTGCATCCGGCGCGGCACCCGGACCGGCCAGGAGGTGTCCCGGAAGAAGCGCTTGATCTCGCCGGCGATGGTGGGGATGGCGTAGGTGACGAACTCGACGCCGCGCCCCGGGTCGTAACCGTCGACGGCCTTGATCAGGCCGACGGTGCCGACCTGGAGGATGTCGTCCATGTCCTCGGGGCGGTGACGGAAGCGGCCGGCGATGAACCGCACCAGCGGCATGTTCAGCTCGATGATGGTGCCGCGCACGTAGCTGTACGCGTGGGTCTCGCGGGCCAGGCCGGCGAGGCGGTCGAAGAGCGCGTCGCTCAGCTCGCGGGCCTCGGTCTTGCCCATGGCCCGCAGCTGCGCCTCGCTCGGGCGCGGGGGCAGGTCGGGCGGCGGGTCGGCCGGGTGCCAGGGCGACGGGATGTCGGTCGGCGGGACAGCGGTGGCGTCCTGGGGGACGCCGTCGGCGGCGGCGGGCAGGGCATCGGGGGTAACGGGCGGCGGGTCGGTCCGACGGCCGACGTCCGACATCGTTGTGGACACGGCGGTTCTCCTGGGCAGCGGGAACGCCTCGGACCGCGAGAGGGTAGGGCGTGATCGCCCGCGCACTGCGGCCCCTCTTCCCGAAGACCTCTGCCCGGCTTCTTCAAGCGACGGTCCAGGTGGCGCCCTGTGCGGGCGCGGGAACGGCGTGCGGTGCTGTGCGACCGCTCCGGTGGTTCTGGTACCCGACATGGAGCGGTTCATTCTGATTTGTCGGCTTGAATGTTCTCCGGTCCTCGATGTTTCCCGGCCCCGTTCCACCGGGGTCTGTTGCAGGCTCGGGTCCGCACACCGTGCGTCACCGGGCGTCGGGCGTCACCGGCAGTAGGCCGGACGGCACGCCACGCGTCACCGGACGTCGGGCGTACCCGCTCGTCCCGCCCCGGCCGGGCGGCGGTCCGCCCGCAGGTCGCCCTCGATCTCCGCCAGGATGCGGCGTTCCCGGCTCGACAGGCCCGGTCCGTCCATCACGGCCACCTCCGCACCACGGTGCTCACCCCCCGGACACCGGGCGGGTGCCCGGGCCGCGGCACGGCAATCCGGCCGGCGACCCCGAGTACCCGGGTCCCGCGCCGCACCGGCCCGGGGGCGGGTCAGCACCCGTCGAGCAGCAGGCGCGCGGCCACCTCCGCGCCGTCGGTGCGGACGGCGGCGGCCACGGCGGCGGCCCGCCCCCGGGTCCGCGGCGCCAGGACGGTCCGCAGCGCGGCGGCGACCGACTCCGCGGTCGGAACGGCCGTGTCGTGCACCGCCCCGATGCCCAGTTCGGCGACCCGGGCGGCCCAGTACGGCTGGTCGACGATCTGCGGCACCACCAGCTGCGGCGCACCCGCCAGGGCGGCCGCCGTGGTGGTGCCCGCGCCGCCGTGGTGCACGACGGCCGCGACTCGGGCGAACAGCGCCCGGTGGTTCACCTCGCCGGTCACGAAACGGTCGTCCGGAGCGCCGTCCCCACCCGCCGACAGTTCCGCCCAGCCCCGGCCGACGACCACCCGGCGGCCGGCGGCGACGGCCTGCTCGACGGCCAGCCGGGCGACGTCCTCCGCCCCGCGCATCGGCATGCTGCCGAAGCCCACGTACACCGGCGGCTCGCCCGCGTCCAGGAAGGCGGTCAGACCGGCGGGCAGCGGGCGCGGGTCCGGCAGCAGCCAGGCGCCGGTCTGCACCACGTCGAGGTCGGCCGGCAGCCACGGGCCCAAGGTCGGGTCGGTGGCCAGCCAGGGCCGCCCGGTCAGGACGTGGTCACGGACGTTCTCCACCACCGGCAGGCCGACCGCCGTCCGGTGCGCGTTGACCGCCCCGCCGAACAGCGCGTTCATGCTCTCGACGTCCAGCTCCCACAGCTCCGTGCTGTCCGCCCCCGCGGGCGGCGCAGGCCGGCCCGGGTACTGGAACGGCGGGTGGTGCGGCGACGGCAGGACGGTGGGCTGCAGGCCCGCGTAGACGAACCGGGCGCCCGCCGTCTCCGCCGCCGCCCGGGCACCGGCCGCGCTCGGGAACAGCCCGGTCGCGACGACCGCGCCGCCCGCCGCCGCCTGCCCGAGCACCGCCTCGTAGGACGCCGCCGTCAGCCGGGCCACCCGGGTGGGGAAGTCCACCGGCGCCGCCGGGGCCGCACCGGTCACCAGCGCCCGCACCGGGTCGCCCACCGGCACCACGGGGACGCCGAGCGCGGCCGACCGGGCCGCGAACTCCTCGTCCGAGGGCGCGCAGAGCCTTGCGTCCGCGCCCAGTTCGCGCAGTCGCACCGCGAGCCCCAGCATCGGCTCGACGTCCCCCCGCGACCCGTACGTCGACAGCACCACACGCATCCCGCCCCCTCCCGCCACACCTGTTCCGGTTTCGACGGTGATTCTCCGACGTCCCCGGGGCCTTGCGGCAAGCCCCCGGGTGCGCGGTAGCTTGGCAGCGGCAGTGATCATCAATCAGCTCCCGCGCCCCTCGTTGCAACCGCACCGCGCCGCACCGTGCCGCGCCGTGCCGCACCGCGTCACGTCGCCCCGCGTCGCCGTGCGTCCGTGGGGATCCGGCCGGGGCAGAACGGGGGCCCGGTGGGGCGGAACGGGGGCCCGGTGGGACGGAACCGGATCCTGTTGCTGGACGCGGCGCCCGGGGACCTGCTCCGCGTGGAGCTGGAGCGGCTGCTCGGCCACGGCCTGGAGGTCACCCTGAACCTGCGGCGGGTCGCGGACCCGGCCCGCGCCCGCTACGACTGGGACGGACGGGTGGCCTTCACCGACTTCGACCCCTTCGACGAGGCCGCCCTGATCGCCGCGACCCTGCGCGACGGCGGGCACCGGGCCGTCAAGTCCCGGGCCGGGGTGCCGATGCGCGCCGGGTTCCTCGCCGCCACGGCCGCCGGCACGACCGAGGCGCTGAGGGTGATCGGCCGGGCCGGAGCGGGCACCGACCACGTCGACCTCGGCGCGGCCGCCCGCCTCGGGGTCGCCGTGACCCACACGCCCGGGTCCAACGCCGACGCGGTCGCCGAGTTCGCCCTGGCCCAGCTGCTCGCCCTGAGCCGGGACCTCGTGCAGCACAACGCGGCTTCGCACCGGGGCGACTGGCGCACTCCGGCGTCACCGTCGCGGGCCCTGTCCGAACTGACCCTCGGCATCCTCGGCCTCGGCCGGACCGACCGCGCACTGGCCGGCCGGGCCCGCGCCCTGGGCCTGACCGTCCTCGGCCTCGGCCGCGGCCCGGCGGCCGAGGAGGACGGCGTCCGGCGGGCGGGCTCCCTCACCGAACTGCTGACGACCAGCGACGTGCTGTCCGTCCACCTGCCGCTCACGGCACGCACCCGGGGACTGATCGGCCGCCGCGAACTGGCGTCGGTGCGGCCGGGCGCGGTCCTGCTGAACACCGCCCGGGGCGGGATCGTCGACGAAGCGGCCCTGGCCGACGCCCTGCGCGATCCCGGGCACCCGCTCGCGGCGGCGGCCGTCGACACCTTCGAGCACGAGCACGCCGCTTTCGCCTCACCGCTCTTCGGGCTCCCGAACGCCCTGCTGACGCCGCACGTCGCGGGGATGACCCGCGGTGCCATGGCCGAGGCCGCCGTCCGCTGCGCCGACCACGTGGCGGCGCTGCTGGCCGGTCGGCCGGAGGGCGTGCCGGTGGCGACGGGCTGACGAGCTGACCGGCTGACCGGCTGACGGGTCGTCGGTTCCGACCCTGCCGTTCGGCAGGGGTGGAGCCGCCGGGCGAGCTCGGTAGATGTGCCGATCGGTACATGTGCGGGTGGGGGTGCCGCGACCAGGATTGGGGGCATCGAGAGGGCGGCCGACGGGGCCGCCGGGGAGGGAGACCCACCATGTTCCGCATTCGTACCCACAACCGTGCCGCCGTCCGGACCGCACGTGCCGCTCGGGCTGCTCGGACCGCACGGGTTGCCGCTGCCGCCGGGCTGGCCCTCGCCGCCCTCTCGGGCGTCGCGCCGGCCTCCGCCGACACCCTGTCCACGGACGGCGTGTCCACGGTTTCCCTGTCCGGCGAGTCCGGGCCCGCCGGCCGGGGCGACCGGCCCGAGCGGACGGCGAGCGTCAGCGGCAGCGCCCGGATCTCGTACGCCTTCTCCCCGGACGACGAGATCCGGTTCACCGTCGACGCCCGCGCGAAGCCCTACTCCCGCCCCCTCCCGGGGACGAACTCGCCGAACGGGCTGCCCACCGATGCCGTGGGCACGGTCCGCTACTCCCACCGCGTGGCCGCCACCGGCGAGGTCCACAGCGCCGAGGCCGAGGTCGACTGCCTGAGCACCGGCGGCCCGGTCGCCACCCTGACCGCCGTCATCGGCTCGGACACCGAGAACCGCAAGGAGCGGATCGGTCTCAGCGTCTACCAGGGCAGCGGCCGCGACGGCGCCCGCCTCGGATTCTCCTGGGGCGTGGCCAATCTCGACCTGGACGCCGACCAGAAGCCCTACCAACCGGTGGTCGGCACCTGCATGGCTCCGGCGCCGTTCGCCCCGGTGCTGCAGGGCGGTTTCACCGTCCACCACGTGGAGTTGGAGGCCCCGAGGACGCCCGGCCGGTAGGGCGCGGTCCGGGCCGGACCGCGCCCTGGGGAGAGCGGGGCCGGGGTCAGGGCGCGGTGATGCCCGGCTGGGCACCGGCGCCGAAGGACCAGCCCTCGACCTCGCCCGGGGCCGGGTTGTAGGAGCCGGCGCCGAGGCTGCTGTAGGACCACGGGCCGCCGTGCGGGGCGTGCCAGTACGACCAGTAGGCGGTGCCGGTGGGGTTGGTGCAGGTCGTCGGCAGGGCGTTGATCTTGCAGACGAAACCCGGGAAGCGCGGGTGGAAGGAGTAGGAGAAGCCGGCGCCGGTGATCGCGGCGAGGCCGCTCGCCGGGTCGCCCGGGGCGCAGCCGGTCTCGATGCCACCACCGAGGGCGGTGAAGTCGACGACGACGGTGACGCCGGAGGTGCCGGAACAGGCTGCGGCCTGCGCCTGCGGGGCGGTCGCGGTGGAGACGCCGAGCAGGCCGGCGGTGAGGGCCGCAGCGGTGGCGAAGGCGCCGAGGGTACGGCGGGCCGGGTGGACGGAGGTGGTCATGGGCGTGCTCCTGGGGTGTGGCGGGCGGCAGTGCGGGTCACGGGCGGGCGGGCGACCGTCAGGGGCGCACGGCCGGGGCCGGGCAGGCCAGGGTCGGGGCGGACGGGCGGGCGCCGTGGGCGCTGAGGCCGGCCAGGCCCTGGCCGGAGAGGCCGAGGACGGCCTGAGCGGTGGCCCGGGCGGCGTTGGCGGGGTTGAAGCCGCTGGCGTCGTAGGCGACGGCGCCGCGCACGGAGGGGTCGGCCGAGCAGCCCTGCTGGAGCTTCACCAGGCTGCTCCAGCCCTTGAGGCCGCTGATGAACCGTCCGCCGGGGAGCAGGGCGGAGGTGGCCAGGCCGGTGCTGTTGGCGTTGGAGGTGGTGGCACCGGCCGCGGCGAAACCGCCGTCGGTGTTCTGGTGGGCCGTCAGCCAGTCCAGGCCCGCCTTGGCCTTGGCGCTGCGGCCGGTGGCGGCGAGCGCCTGGGCCGCGAGCGCGGTGGCGTCGGCGTCGGCGGTGCAGGTGGCCTGCCCGAAGGAGACCGGGAAGCCGCCGTCGGCGCACTGGGCGGCGGCCAGGAAGTCGACGGCCGGGGCCGGTACCCCACCGGGGGTGCGCTGGAGGGCGATCAGGGCGAGGGACTGGCCGAAGGCGTTGCTGTAGTCGCCCCACTGGGAGCGGTCGGAGAAGCGGCCGCTCGGCGTCAGCAGGGAGCGCAGCCGGGCGGGCAGGTCGACGCCGCCGAAGGCCGACGGGGTGGCGCCGCGCACCTCGACGACCAGCAGGAGCTTGGCGGTGGCACCGGCGTAGGCCTCGGTGGTGCCGTCGCCGAGGTAGCCGCTCAGGATGTCGGGGCGGGCGAGCCAGGCGGTGGCGCGGGCGGCGGCCTGGTCGGCGCTGCCCGCGGCGGCGAAGGCGAGCACGGCGTCGATGGTGAGGCCCTGATCGGGGTAGGCGGTGCCGTCGAAGACCGACTCGAAGTGGTCGCCGTTGACCAGCTGGCGCGCGAGCCAGCCGGCCGCGGCGGCGTCAGGACGGTAGGTGGTGGCGTTGTCGCCGGAGGCCGGGGCCGCAGCGGTGACGGCCGGCGCGGTGACGGCCGGGACGGGCGCGGCAGCCTGGGCGGCGGTGGCGGCGGGGAGGGTGGCGGTCAGGGCCAGCGCGGATATCGCGAGCAGGCGGAGCGGGCGGCGGCGGAGCGCGGAGTCGGACATGCGAGGCCTTTCCGGGCCTGGGCGCACGGGCGACCGCCGGCGACCGCGCGGGACGGACCGCCCGACGGCTCCGGGAGCCCCTGGCCGCAGACCACGACGGGAGGAGGGGACACGCCTCCGCCGACGGGTACTCGGGCTCGCCACCGACTGCCGTCGGCGGCCTACCGTTGCGGGTCAGCGCCGGAATTCGACCGGACTTCCCCCGACGGCGGAGTCAGAACATGACGGCTCATGATGTCGGCTCGGCCGAGAGAGGGTCAAGGCCGGTTCGAGGTCGGATCGCCGTCGCCGGGTCTCGGCTGACAGGACCTCAGCGGCCCGGGCCGCCGGGACCGGCGGGCGGTGGTCCGTCACCTGGACCGCACAGGCGGGTCGTCGGTACCAGCACTTCGGCGACGAGCCTGCTGCGGCGGGAGCGGCGGTCCGGTCACGGCAAGGACCCGCCCGGCTGCCGCAGGGATGCGGCGGCCGGGCGGGAGACCGGGGCGGACGGGGGCCGGGCTTCGGGGTCGAGAGCCCTTGGGTCCCCGGGGCAGCCGCCTTCGGTCAGCAGGTGCCGGCCGCGCGCTCGCGCACGACGAGGTCGGTACGGCCCGCCGTGGCGTCCAGCCAGACCACCCGGGTCCCCCGGTCGGCCACCGGGGAGTACTGGCCGCCCCGGTTGCAGGACATCCGCTCCGGGGTGCCGCCGGTGAGCGGGAGCTGCCAGAGCTTGGGCAGGTCCGTGTTCCTGGTGCCGCCCGTCACCGGGCGAGCGGCTTCGGCGAAGGTGACGGCCCGGTCGGAGGCGGTGAGGCCGGAGATCCGGCGCGGCTCGGTGCCGGTGCCGAGCCTCGGGCCCGCGGGCAGGAGGTCGCTCACCCCGGAGCCGTCCAGCGCGCCGGAGCGGATCGTGCTGCCCTTCGTCCGGTCGAAGGGGGTCTCGACCCACAGCAGCCGGCCACCGGCCAGTCGGGTGCTGCCGACCTCGGTCCCGGCGGCGGCGTTCGCGTCGTCCACCACGTACTGGGCGACGACCTTGCCGGCGGCGAGCGAGTAGACCGTCGGCGCGCTCACCGTCCGCTCACCGACCTGCCAGCTCTCGGTCCAGGCGAGCAGGCCGTCCCGGAAGGCGAGGGCGGAGGCCCGGTGGCCCTCCGGCAGCGCGATCGGCACCGCCGGGGCGCCGGCGCGGGAGAGCACCGGCCCGCCGCGGCCGGTGGCGTAGTCCGTCATCAGGAAGGCGACGTCCCCACCGGAGACCCGGACATCGCCGAAGTACTGGTTCGCGCCGCGCTGGACGCTGCGCGCCGGGCCACCGTCGAGCGGCCGGGCCAGCACCTCCATGCCCCAACCACCGTCGGCCCCCGGCCCCATCGCCACCCACGCGGCCGTCGTACCGTCGGTCGCGGGCCAGCCGTGCGAGCGGCCGTCCTCCGCGCTGAGCCGGGCGGGCTCGGCGGAGCCGGCGACGGCGCCCGTGTACACGGCCATGCTGCCCTTGGCGCCCTCGCCCGCGGTGGCCGCCACCCAGCGGCCGGCCGCGACGTCCGGCGCCACGCTCTCGGTGGAGAGTTCGCGCAGCAGCGGCCGGCTGTCCACGCCGATCCGGCGCTGCCAGCCGGCCTTGATCCCGTGGGCGTCGAAGGCGGCGGCCACGGTGCGGAGCCGGGCACGGTCGAGGCCGAGCGCGCGGCCCGCGGCGAGCACCGCGTTGCGGGCGTCGACGAAGTCGTCCAGCGGGGTGAGGTACTCGGCCAGCGCGCGGTAGACCAGACGGTCGGCGAGGAGCGGGTCGAGGGTGCGCCGGATGTCCCACAACGCGCCGGAGAAGATGGTGGAGTTGAGGTGCACGCCGCCGTTGTCGACCCCGGCGGGGGCTCCGACGTAGTCGGCGACGGTGGTGCGGCGGTCGTCCAGCCGGCGGTCGGCGCAGGCCTCGGGGGTGCCGGTGCGGCAGAGGTCCTCACCGAGCAGCGCGGCCCTGGGGTCGGTCATCGGCATGCCTCGGCCGGTCACCTCGATGGCGTTGCCGAAGTAGTCGGCGACGGCCTCGTCGAGGGCACCGGACTGGCCGAGTCCGACCAGCTCCGCGGTGTGCTTCACGACGCCGTGCGTCATCTCGTGGCCGGCCACGTCGCGCGCGGCGGAGAACGGGAGGTACTTGCCGCTGCCGCCTCCGTAGACCATCTTCCGGCCGTCCCAGTAGGCGTTGTCCAGGGGCTCGCCGAAGCTGGTGACGTTGACGACGGAGGTGATCGGTCCGCCCTTGCCGTCGATCCCGTCGCGGCCCAGTCGGTCGCGGTAGAAGTCGTACACGGCGGCGGCGTTGAGGTGGGCGTCGGTGGCGCCGCTGGTACCGGTGACGGCCGGGAAGTCGGTGGTCGGCGAGGCGGCGGGGTGGGCGTCGGCGGGCAGGGTGCTGAAGTCCAGCTCGTCGCGACCGGCCGCGTCGTAGGTGGTGACGGTGGCGGGGCGGGTGAGGTCGACGAGCTGGTAGGTGCCGTCCGGGAGTCGGCCGATGTTCACCCGGGCGGGGCGGCCGAGGGCGTCGGGCGCGGTGCCGGTGGCGGGTTCGAGGGCCGGGGCGGCGGCGGCCGCGTCGGGAGAGGTCGCGGCGGCGGATGCCGCGACGCCCGCCGCGACGCCCGATGCCGCGGCGCCCGGGACGTCGAGCGGGTACGGGGCGCGTACCTGGTAGGAGAGCGCGACCTCCCCGGTCGAGGCGTCCACGAACACCTCCTGCGCCTTCGCCGCCCACACCGCCGGGTCGCTCCCGCGCACGGTGAAGTGGCGGGCGAGCCGGCCGGCACCGCCGGGCAGCACCACCGGGCCGCGGTCCTCGGCCGTCGCGCCGGCGCGGGCCACCGGGTCCTGGACCGCGCCGATCGCGAGCCGTCGCAGCACCTCGTCCGGAACGCTCTGCACGGTCGGGGCGGTGAGTCCGGTGAAGTACTTGCCGCCGGCCGACTCGACCCGCTGTCCAGTGCCTTCGCCGACCAGGTGAACCAGGTACCGGGCCCCGAAGACGGGTATGCCGCCGTGCCGCTGCTCGAACCTGACGGTGCGCCGGCCGTCGGCGGCACGCTCCACGCCGGCTTCGACGAGCTGTCCGGGGTCGATCCGGTAGCGGTCCTGATGGGCGGCCAGATGGGCGCGGGCCGCCTCGGCCGGGTTGTCGCCGGGGGCCGCCTCGGCGAGGCCGGTGACCAGTTGCGGCGCCCCGGTGTCCGACCCGGCGACCAACCCGGGCACCGGGTCGGCGTCGGCGGACGGTCCCCCGGCCGGTCCGGCGAAGGCGGGTGGCACGGCCACTCCGAGGCCGAGCACGGCGGCGATCGCGACACCGAGCAGCTTGGGTCCGGGTGTACGGGAACGGTGATGCACTGCGGTCCTCCCACGGGAAGCGGCCGGCCTGACGGCGTGCCAGGCCATGCACGGACGGCGGACGCCCACCCCCACGGCTCGTCCGTTCTCCGGAGCCGGCGGTCCGTCCTGCGGATCAACATAGGCCATCTCTCTGCATATGTCGATCGACTGCATATGCAGACCGACCAATGCGTCCGACCCCGACCGGAGAGCACACCCGGCACCCACCGCCACCGACCCACCCCATCACCCCGCCCCACCACCCAGCCCCACCACCCAGCCACACCCGAGCAGTTGCCCTTGCCGCCACCCCCGCACCGCGCGAATGTCTACAGCAAAGTAGACGAATTAGGGCGACCTTAGTAAGGTGCACCTAAGCTCCCCGGCCGCCGTCCGCACAGCGGTCACGACGCCGCCGAGCACACCCCCGACCCTGACCGCTGGAGCCCGCATGTCCGCCCGTCGTTCCACCGCCGCCACGCTGCTCACCCTCGCCGTGGCGACCGCCGCCCTGGCCGGCTGCTCGC
>NZ_JBIVGI010000024.1:0-724 GCF_044748625.1 Kitasatospora sp. NPDC089913
CGCGGGGGGCCCGCGGGGGGGGGGGGGGGGGCGCCCGCGGGCGCCCCCCCCCCCCCCCCCCCCGCGCCCCCCGGCGGGGGGGGGCCCCCCCCCCGGGGGGGGCCCCCCCCGGCGGGGGTCGGGAACCGTCAGGTCCCGTAGAGAACCGTCGGGCTCCGTCAGGAGCGTCAGGCCGTCAGGCCGTCAGGGACGTTCAGGGACGCTCAGGCGATCGAGAAGTCGTCGCCGTAGACGCTGCCCTGGCCGTACCAGCCGTGCAGGTAGACGGTCACGGTCCCGGAGGCGCCGGTGGTGAACGGGACGCTGAGCTTGGTCCAGCCGGATGCGCTGGTCCAGGTGGAGCCGGTGGCGCCACCGCTCACGCCGACGTAGGCGTAGCTGCCCTGGACCCAGCCGGTCAGGGTGTAGGCCTTGTTCGGCGCCAGGGTGACGGTCTGCGAGCACTGGCCGGTCTGGGACGCGTTGGCCGCCGCCTGGAGCGCGTACGAGCCGGAGTGGACCGGGGTGCTCACCACGCTGCCGCCGGTCTGGCAGGTCCACGGGCCGAGGCTGCCGGTCTCCAGGCCGCCGTTCACGAGCCCGCCGGGCGGCGTGACGCCGGTGACGGTCAGCGTGTAGGTGCTGGTGTGGCTGCCGGAGGCGGCGGTGCCGGTCACCGTGAGCGGGTAGGTGCCCGGGGTGGTGGCGGCGGTGGTGGCGACGGTCAGCGTCGCCGAGGAGCCGG
>NZ_JBIVGI010000024.1:821-4447 GCF_044748625.1 Kitasatospora sp. NPDC089913
CGGCGGTGACGCTACCGGGGTTGACGGTGGCGGTGACGCCGGCCGGGGCGCCGCTGACGGTGAGGGCGACGTTCTGCGCCGAACCGGAGACCACGGTGGTGCCGACGGTCGCGGTCGCCGAGGAACCGGCGGTGACCGAACCGGCGGCGGGGCTCACGCCGACCGAGAAGTCGTTGCCGGGCTGGGTGCTCGTCACCTTCAGCGTGTAGGTGGCGGTGTGGCTGCCGGAGGCGGCGGTGCCGGTCACCGTGAGCGGGTAGGTGCCCGGGGTGGTGGCGGCGGTGGTGGCGACGGTCAGCGTCGCCGAGGAGCCGGCGGTGACGCTACCGGGGTTGACGGTGGCGGTGACGCCGGCCGGGGCGCCGCTGACGGTGAGGGCGACGTTCTGCGCCGAACCGGAGACCACGGCGGTGCTGACGGTCGCCGTCGCCGACGAACCGGCCACGACGGTGCCCGAGTTGGGGGTCACGCCGACCGAGAAGTCGTTCACCGGCTGGGTGTTGCTGGTGAACGGCGCGAAGATCTTGGTGAAGTCCCAGGTGTTCTGGGCGATCCCGGAGCAGTCGTCACGGGCGGCGGCGCCCGCGCAGCTGCCGTTGTCGCGCTGCAGCGCCCAGAAGGACAGCGTGTTGATGCCCTTCGAGACCGCCCAGTTGTAGACGGTGTTGGCGTTGGCGAGCGTGAAGGTCTCGGCCGGGCCGAAGTCGTCGACGCCGATCATCTCGGTGATGCCGATCGAACCCCACAGCTGCGCGGGGGTCTTGGTCGGGTAGAGCTTCGCCAGCTGATTGTACAGACCGTTGGCGGAGGTCTGGGTGTCGGCCGCCATGTCGTGCGCGGCGTTGTCGTAGTAGTCGAACGTCATCATGTTGACGACGTCGATCTTGGCGTTGTTGGTGACGGCGTTCTTCAGCACCGCGAGCCCGCTGGCGGCGAGGCCGCTGGTGGTGGTCGGCAGCGTGTAGGAGAACTGGATCTTCCGGCCGTTGGTGGCGGCCCAGTCCTGGACCAGCTTGATCGCCTTGTTGCGGCGGTCGACACCGGCCGAGTTGTCCAGCGAGTCGACCTCGATGTCGAGGTCGATCCGGCTGATGTCGTACGTGGTGATGAGGTTCTCGTAGGCGGCGGCGATCTGGTTGACATCGGTGCAGCTGTCGGCCAGTTCGGTGCCGGTGGTGTCGGCGGTGTAGCCGCCGAACGACGGGATGACGTCGCCGCCGTTGGCACGGATCTTGGCGAAGTCGGCGCCGAACGAGGACTGCGCGACGGGCAGCGAGGTGTCGCCGTTCCAGTACGGGGTGCAGGAGCCCTTGGTGGCGGTCTGCAGGAACGCCATCGTCAGGTACTTGGCGCCGGACTGCGCGGCCAGCGTGGCGGGGCTCTCGCCGGTCCAGGACTCGAAGTAGGGGGCGAACACCCGGGTGGGGAGCGGGGTCGCCGCTGCGGCCTCGGCGGTGGCCGGGCCGGTCGGCGCCGCGCCCGCCGTCGTCGCGCCGGCGACCAGGCCGGCCGACGCGACGAGCGTGACGCAGGCCGTCAGGGCGGCCCGAAGTGATCTGGGTAGACGCATTGTTTCTCCAACAGACGTGGTGGGGCAGGACGTTGGTGAAGCGTGCGGGACTGTGCCGCGGCGTCCTCGGTGGACGCGCGGGGTGGGCGTGCCGGGCCGGGAGAGGAGCTTTTCGGCCGTACGGCGGGGCGGTGCTCGGGGGTGTGCAAACCCCAAGGACGCAGGGCACGGCGGGCGGCGCGCGCGGACGCGGGCAGGGGCCGTGACGGGGCCTGGGGGCGGAGCGGAGCAGGGCAGGACAGCGCCTCAGCCGCCGGTGGTCACACCCCCACAGTGCATCCCGGTCGGATCGACATGCCTATGGTTGGACTAGACCACTCGTCTGTCAAGAGTCCTAACAGTTCGTCGGCGAAGGGGTGAGGTTGGCTGAGGATCGGTCAACCGTCGAACAATCCGGTTGTGACCGGTGCGGACGCTCGGACATCATCGGAGTCATGCGAGACCTCGACTGGAAGCTCGACAGAGAGGGCGGCTGCCGCCCGCAGGCGTGAGTCCTCGGCTCCCGGGTCCCCGCCCGCCGCCTCCGGCGGCCGGTGGCCGGACCGTGTCCGTTCGCCTCGCCGCTCGTCCGCCGCCCTCTCCGTCGGCGGGCCCGAACACCTTTCGCGCCGCGGTGCCCCCGCACCGTGACGCTCTCAGCTGTGACGCCTCGGTGTTGTGGCGCCTCCGTGTTGTGACGCCTCCGCGTCGTGACGTCCGCCCGTGGTGACGTCGGCTCGTGGTGACGTCGGCTCGTGGTGACGTCGGCCCGTACCGGTGCCCGCCAGGGACGCTTTCCGGTCCGTCGGGGCACCGGTCGGCGCGCGCGGTGCGTCCACCGTCCCGTTGTCCGTTCCGCCTGTACGCGTCCGTCCGCGGGTGTGCCGGTCCGCCGGCGCGCCCGCCGTCGACGCCCGTGCCCGTACGCGTCTACCCCTGGAAAGGAGGAGCCATGGACCACTTCGTCTCGTCCGACGACAAGGACACCGCCTGGAGCTGCGTCTGAGCCGGTGGCAGGTGTGTGCCGTGGGCGCGCGGGTGGTCGTCGCGCGCGGCCACGGCGGGCCCGGCGCTCAGGACACCGGGCCGATCGGGGTCCGTCGGGCCTGGTTCAGACCGACGGGCAGAGAACGGTTCGCAGCGCGTCGAGGATTTTTTCCGACTTCTCGGCCCCGAAACCCTGAGGGTGGGCGGGATCCGTGAAGCGCTGGTTCGCCAGGTCGATCAACTTGGCCCGGTCCTTCGGGAACTGGTACATCGCCTGGCACTGGTTGCGGGCCCGGTCGACGGCCTGCTCGGCCTTGCCACCGACGATCGCCGGATCGATCGCGTCCAGGGCGGCGACCAGCTGCGCCGTGACGTCGGCGGCGGGTTTGCCGGGCAGCCCCGCGTCGGTGGGCGGGGCCGGCTTCGGCACGGCCGGGGGATCGGCCGGCGGCTTGTCGGTGCCCGCCGGGGCCGGGGAGTCGGCGGGGGCACCGGTGGCCGGGGCGGGTCCGGTGGCGGCCGGGGCGGGCGGGTTCGCGGTCGCGGACCCGGTCGTTCCGGTGCTCGTTCCGGCGGTCGTACCGGCCGAGCTCCCGGCCGTCCCGCCGGGGGTGGAGCCGGCGGTGCTGCCGGTCGTGCCGGCGCCTCCCGTGCCGGGCGCGTCGGTGGCTCCCGGGGCGGGTCCGGAATCGGTCGCGGTGGCCGACACGCCGGGGGAGGCGGGGGCCGTGGTGCCGGCGGCGGTGGTGCCGGAGCCCGAGCCGGAGCTGGAGCACGCGGCGAGGCTCACCGCGGCGAATGCCGTGAGGGTGGCGGCGAGAAGGCGAGTGCGCATGCCGTCACACTGTCATGTTCGCGCCGCTCAAGGGAAGATCTCTCCGGCCCGGGATCGACGCCCCGTGCCCGTCCCTCGCCCGTCCCTCGCTCTCGCTCTCGCCGGCAACGGAAGCCGGAGGGGAGGGGAGGGGAGGGGAGGGGAGGGGAGTCGGAGGCCGGAAGCCGCCGCGGGGGGGGGGCGCCCCCCCCCCCCCCCCCCCCCCCCCCCCCCCCCCCCCCCCCCCCCCCCCGCCGCCCCCACACGACACCGTAA
>NZ_JBIVGI010000024.1:4456-148813 GCF_044748625.1 Kitasatospora sp. NPDC089913
ACCCGCGCCCCCCGCGCCCCGCGGGGGGGGGGGGGGGGGGGGGGGGGGGGGGGGGGGGGGGGGGGGGGGGCCGGCCCCCCCCCGGGGGGGGGGCCCCGCCCCCCCCCCGGCCCCCCCCCCGCGGCGGCTTCCCTCCGACCCGGAGGTCAGGACAGTCCGCTGCTCTTCAGCCACTCCTTGGCCACCGCCGACGGGTCCTCCTTGTCCACCGCGACCTTCTTCATCAGCGCCAGCAGCCCCGCCGTGTCCAGCTTGGCCGACACCGCGTTGAGCGCACCGGTCGCCGTCGCGTCCACCTTGGCCTTGTTGACCAGCGGCGTGACGTTCTGGGCGCCGAACAGGTTCTTCGGGTCGCTGAGCGGCACGAGCTTCAGCTGGGTGATCTTCGGATCGGTGGAGAAGACGTTGCCGACCTGGATCGAGCCGTCCTTGACGGCGTTGGCCGTGGTCTCGCCGGTCGACTTCCACTCCTTGAAGGTCAGACCGTAGACGTCCTTCAGCGGCTGCTCCTGCCGCGACTTGAACTCCGGCGGGCCGCCGATGGTGAACTCGCCCGCCTTGGCGGCCAGGTCCGCGATGCTCTTGAGCCCGAGCTTGTCGGCGCTCTCCTGGCTGACGCTCAGGGTGTCCTTGTCCTCGGCGGGCGAGGACTCCAGGATCCCCAGCGAGGCGGGCAGCGTCTTCGTCAGCTCGGCATTGACCGCCGCCGCGGTCGGGTCGGCCGACTTGCCGCCCAGGTAGGCGAGCAGCGCGCCGTTGTACTCGGGCAGGACGGAGAGGCTGCCGCTCTGCAGCTGCCCGTAGAGCACCTCGCGGCTGCCGATGTTGAACTTCTCCTCGACCTTGACCCCCTTGGCCCGGAGCGCCTGGGCGTAGATCGAGCCGAGCAGCACGTTCTCGGGGAAGTTCGCGGAACCGACCACGACCGTCCCCCCTGGGGCGGCGGCCGCGGAAGTACCGGTCCCGGCGGCCGCCGAGGTCGACGCGCCGCCGCCCAGCGGGTCGCCGCCGGAGGAGGAGCAGGCGGTCGCGGCGAGGGCGAGCGCGGCCAGGGCCGCCACGGAGGCGGTCCGGCGCACCGCCGCCGCTCCGGTCGGCCTCGGGGTCGCGGAGCCGCTCAGCGGAGTGAATGTCGACATGGTGACAGATGTCCTCTCGGGGTGGTCAACTCGGGCAGGGCGAACGGAGTGTCCCGGGTCCGGACCACAGGCGACACCCGAAGCGGGGCCGCAGGCGGAACCGGAGCCGGAAGCAGCGGAAAGGGAAGGCGAAGAACGGGCGGGCCGGGAGCCGGGCCCCGGCAGCCGGTGGCCGGGACGCCGGCCCGCGCGGTCACGACGACCGGCGGTCCGCGGCCCGCTGCTGCGCCCGCAGCCCGGGCGGGAGCGCGTACCGGGCCAGCAGGGCGAAGAACGCCTGGGCCGCGACCGCCAGCAGGACGACCAGCAGCGCGCCGCCGACCGTCGCCGCGTAGTCCCGGGTGGCCAACCCGTCGACGACGTACCGGCCGAGGCCGCCGAGCCCGACGTACGCGGCCACCGTCGCGGTCGCGATGACCTGCACCGTCGCGGTCCGGAAGCCGGCCAGCAGGGTCGGCAGCGCCGACGGCAGGCAGACCTGCCACAGCACCTGCGGATGCGTCAGCCCGACCCCGCGGGCCGCGTCCCGCACGTCCGGGTCGGTGCCCCGGACCCCCTCGACGGCGGCGACCAGCAGCGGCGGCGCCGCCAGCGCCACCAACGGCACCAGGACGGCGGTGTCGCCGACCCCCGCGAGCAGGACCGCCAGCGTCACCAGCCCGAGCGTCGGCAGTGCGCGGGCCGCGCCGGCCATCGCGGTCACCACGGTGACGCCGCGCCCGGTGTAGCCGATCAGCAGCCCGAGCGGGACGGCCAGCAGCGCGGCGCAGAGCAGGGCCTCACCGGAGAGCAGCAGGTGCTCGGCGATCCGGTGGGCGATCGCGTTCGAACCGCTGCGGCGGTCCGGGGCGGAGAAGAAGTCCCCTAGCCAGGTCAACCAGTTCACTGCCCCGCTCCCTTCTCCCGGACGGCCCAGGGTGCGAGCACCCGGCGGGCGCCGACCAGCAGCAGGTCCACGGCCAGGGCGAGCACCGCGATCAGGACGATCCCGGCCACGATCGGGGTCGGGAAGGTGCGCTGGAAGCCGTCGACGAACAGATAGCCGAGGCCGCCCCGGCCGACCAGCGCGCCGACCGAGGCCAGCGAGATGCTGGAGACGGCCGCCACCCGCAGACCGGCCACCAGGTAGGGGACGGCGGCGGGCAGTTCGACGGCGGCCAGCCGGTGCCACGGTCCGTACCCCATCGCGGTCGCGGCCTGCCGCACCGGGTCGGGGACGGCGCGCAGCCCGTCCACGGTGGTCGGCAGCAGCACGGCGACCGCGTAGAAGGTCAGCGGGATCATCACGGTGGCCTGGGTGGCCAGCCCGGTGTAGGGGATGAGCACCACGAAGACGGCCAGCGAGGGCAGGGCGTAGACGATGTTGAAGACGGCGGCGAGCGGCTGGTAGAGGCGCGGGAACCGGGTGCAGGCCAGGCCGAGCGGGACCGCCAGCAGCAGGCCGATCAGGACCGGGACGAGGGCGATGACGGCGTGGTCGGCGAGCAGGTCGCCGAGGTAGCCGAGATGGTCGCCGATCCAGTACCAGCGGACGAGCGGTTCATCGTCCACCGCCGACTCCGTCCGTCTCGGCCTGGGCCTGGGCCGTCTCCGCCCGGGCCGTTTCGGCTTGGGCAGTTTCGGCCTGCGGCCCGCCGGTCCCGGCCCGGGCGCTCCCGGCCGTCGTCGCGGGCGGCCGGGTCGCGAGCGCGGCCAGGACCGCCTCGCGGTCGGCCGTGCCGATCGCGCGGCCGTCGGGGTCCAGGGCGACGGCGATCCCGGTGGGGGACAGCACCGCCGCGTCCAGGGCGGCACGCAGGGTGTCGGCGTCCGGCCGGAACCCGGGCGCCGGCTCCAGGGCCGCGCCCGCCGCGTCCCGGTCGATCCAGCCGATCGGCCGCCGCCCGTCGTCCAGCATCAGTTCCCAGCCGCCGAACCGGACCCCGTGCGGAGACCGTCCGGCGGTCTGGTCGCCCGGACCGCCGGGTATCGGCCGGACGGCCACCGAGGCGGCCGGTCGCAGCCCGAGCCCGCGCAGACCCCGGTCACGGCCGAGGAAGGCGGCGACGTCCAGGTCCGCGGGCGCCGTGAGCAGCGTGTGCGGATCGGCGAGCTGGGCGATCCGGCCGCGCTCGCGCAGCACCACCACCTGGTCGCCGAGCCGAACCGCCTCCTCGATGTCGTGGGTGACGAACAGCACCGTCTTGTGCAGCTCGGACTGGAGGCGGAGCAGCTCCTCCTGCAGCCCGGCGCGGACCACCGGGTCGACGGCGCTGAACGGCTCGTCCATCAGCAGCACCGGCGGGTCCGCGGCCAGCGCGCGCGCCACACCCACGCGCTGCTGCTGGCCGCCGGAGAGCTGGAACGGGTACCGCTTGGCGGTCTCCGGGGCCAGCCCCACCAGGTCGAGCAGTTCGGCCGCCCGGGCGCGGGCCTTCTTCCGGTCCCAGCCGAGCAGATAGGGAACGGTCGCGATGTTGTCGATCACCCGCCGGTGCGGGAACAGCCCGGCCTGCTGGATCACGTAGCCGATGCCGCGCCGCAGCTTGGCCGGGTCCAGTGCCGCCACGTCGGTGCCGTCCAGCAGGACCCGTCCCGAGGTCGGTTCGACCATGCGGTTGACCATCCGCAGCAGGGTGGTCTTCCCGCAGCCGGACGGGCCGACCAGCACGGTCGTCCGACCGGTGGGGACGTCGAGGTCGAGGCCCTCGACGGCGACCGTGCCGTCGGGGTGGCGCTTGCCCGCGCCGTCGAATCTGATCACGGGGGGTTTCCTCGTCTCGGCGGCTCCCGGTGGCGGCGCCGATGGTGGTTTCTGTCGCTGTGCCGGTCCGTCGGCCTGTCGCTGTGCTGTGCCTGTCGGTCGCGCGATTGCCCGCCTTCGGACCGGCGGAAACTCTGATCAGCCTATGACCTGGTGAACCCGGTGTCCCTGATTTACCGGGCGTGGTCGGATTCACCAGGGGCGGCCGACGCGCGTGCGGGCAGTGCGGGGCGCGTGCCCCGAGGCGGAACCTCAGCCTTCCTGACGGGTCGGCAGTCCGGCCGCCGCCCAGGCGACGAAGCCGCCGTCCAGGTCGGTCGCCCGGTGCAGACCTAGCTCGCGCAACGAGGCGGCGGCCAGACTCGACGCGTACCCCTCCGAGCACACCACGACCACCTCCAGGTCGTAGCCGGTGGCCTCCGGGATCCGGTGACTGCCCGTCGGGTCGAGCCGCCACTCCAGCACATTGCGTTCGATGATCAGCGTGTCGGGGATCTCCCCCTCGGCCGCGCGCTGGGCCGCCGGGCGGATGTCCACCAGCAGCGCGCCGGCGCGCTGCGCCCGCAGCGCCTCGTCCGGGCCGGGGCGGTGCACCCCTTCCCTCGCGCGGGCCACCAGGTCGTCGATCGTGGTCACCACTGGTCGGGTCCTTCCTCGGAGGTGCGGACCAGGCCACCGGCCCGCAGTTCGTAGTGCGCCATGGAGTTGAGCGGCGGGGAGTAGGCGTGCAGCGTCACGGCCGGGCCTGACGCGGTGTTGCGGACGTCGTGCACGTACTCGGGGCCGAAGGCCCGGGTGGTGCCGGAGCCGATCCGCCGGATCAGCAGCCCCTGCTCGGGACCGCCCAGCGACAGCTCCTCCAGCTCGCCCAGCGCGACGGTGAACGCCCCGCGGGAGCCGCCGTGGTCGTGGAAGCCCGTGGACTGGCCGGGCAGCCAGCTGATCAGCCAGACCTCGTGCTGCTCGTCGGCGGCAAGCCGCCGGTACCAGCGTTCCTCGGTGGAGAGGCGGACGTGGTGGATCCACTGCTCCGGCTGCTCGGCCAGTTCGCGGACGATCTCCCGCAGCGCGTTCGGGGTGAGCGGCGCGGCGCCCTCCCCGGAGGGTGCGGGCGTGGGAGCTGGAGCCGTCGTGGGTGCGGGTGCGGGTGCGGGTGCAGGAGTTGCTGCGGGCGCCGGCGTCGGAACCGGCGGGATCGTGACGGCGGCGGGCTTGTCGAGTGCGAGGTCCAGGTTCATGTGGGTGTCCTCGGAACGGGCGGGCGGTGGTCGTGGAGCGGTTCGCCGTGCTGCCCGCGCGCCGCCGTGGGACATGGAGCGGCGGGGGCGGACGGGGCGGACTGCTGCGTCGCCGTGCGGTGCCGCACCGGTCGGACCGGCGGTGCGGCACGGACGTGCCGGGCGGCGTGGCGTCAGGAGAGCGGGTGCGCGGCGCGGGCCCTGGCGAAGGTCACAGGGTGGAACCGGCGGGAAGGAACAGGGTCAACAGGCACAGATGGAACTCGCCTGGCGTCGGAGGTCGACGTGCAGGCGGCAGACCAGAGTGGTGCCGGTGTCCATGCGCCGGATCCTTCCCGACGGGACGGGCGCGAGTCAAGCGAGCGCGGTCACGGCTGCCCGTCGCGCCCCTGGTCGGACCCGGTCGGAGCCCGTTCGGCCGCGGGCGGCGCTCCGGGGGCCGGGACGGTTCCGCTCCGGTCCCGACCCCGGCCCGGCCGTTCGGCCCCGCCGTCCTTTGCCGCGCCCCCGCCCCCGCCCCCGCCCCCGCCCCCGCCCCCGCTGGCCCCTGTTCCCCGTTCCGCTGCCGTCCCCCCTGCCGTTCCCGCCACCGCCCCGGCCAGCGCCGCTTCGACGACCGGGCCCGCCTGCTCGCCCAGGTACCGGCCGAGGGTCTGGTAGGCGTCGAACTGCCGGTGGTCGAACCACTGGTCGCCGGCGCCGTCGTACGGGAAGCCCGGATCACCCATCGCGTAGGCGTGCAGCTCGTACGGCATGTCGGGGGTCAGGACGGCCTGCGCGACGATCAGCGTGCCGTGCCGGGTCGATCCGCCGCCGTCGGAGCCCCCGAACTCCAGCGGCCACGGGTACACGATGTCGCCGACCACGACCGCCCGGGCGGCCAGCCGCTCGGCCAGCCGCGCCGCCAGACCGCGCAACGGTGCCCGCCCGCCCCCGCTCCCGCCGCTCCCGCCGTGCTCGCCGCTCCCGCCGTGCTCGCGCCCGCCGCCCCCGGCGCTGCCCGGGACCAGCAGGTCCGGTTCCCGGAGGGTGATGGCGATGCCCAGCTCCTCCCTGGCGAGGGTGATCGCCGCCGCCAGCGACCCCGCGAAGGCGGAGTCGCCGCTCGCGTCGACGCACACCGCCGTCCGCACACCGTGCCGCAGCAACTCGACCAGGCCGAGGTTCTCGTAGTGCCCGCCGTCGGTGGTGAGCAGGAACCGCGCGTCCATCGGGTACCGCCCGAACGCCTCCCGCAGCTGGTACGACAGCCGGCGCACGGTGGGCTGCGGGGCGTACCGCCAGTCCCGGTCGGCGGCCCAGAGCGGGGCGAGGGCGGCCGGGTTGGGCAGCCAGGTGCCCAGCCTGGCATTGGTGATCGCGAACAGCCCCTGGTAGGCCCGGGACCGACGGCCCATCGCGGAGGAGAACGCGGCGCCGGAGACGGCCATCGCGGACTGCACCGTGAGGTCCCGGGCGATGTGCCGCCGGGTGCGCCGCTCCAGCAGGTCGGTGCGCGCGTACCCGACGTCCGGGCCGCCCACGTAGTCGGAGGAGAAGGTGAACGACACCGCCCGCCGGCCGGGCGGCGTCCGCGCGCTGCCGGACAGGTTGGCCGCCGCCGCGAAGATCACCTGGGGGAAGTCCGGACGACGGGCGCCGTAGTGGCTGAGCCGGGTCTGCTCGCGGAAGAAGTGGTACGGCCGGGCCAGCACCTCGCCGCCCCGCTCGGCCTCCTCCGCCCCGCCCGCCTCGCCGCCCGCCCCACCGCGTGCCTCCCCGGGTGCCCCGGCGAGAGCCTCCCCGCCCGCCTCGCCGCCCTCGACCGCCCGCCGGACGGCGAAGGCCGAGGCGAGCCGGTGCCGGTAGAAGGGGTGCAGGCCCATCCACGTCTGGTCGAGGTTGAGCCCGACCGTGCCCAGGACCAGCGGCAGCAGCACCTGCACGGCGGTCGGCCAGGTGTGTCCGGTGGCCACCGCCCAGCCGAAGGCGAGCAGTGCGCCGACGGTGAGCGCGGTCAGGGCCGACCAGAGCACGAGGTACTCGGCGATCCGGACGGTGAGACCACGGCGACGGGCTCCGCGCAGGACACCGCCGAGCACCGCCGCGCCCTGCTCGATGGCGTGGCGGCCGTGCCAGAGGATGCCCAGCAGCAACGCCAGATAGCTGAGCAGCACGGTGGCGCTGAGGCCGGCGCCGGCCTGCCGGGCGCCGACCGCGAGCGCCCGCCGCAGCGCCACCGCTCCCCAGGCCAGACCGGGGACGGCCAGCACACCCAGCGCGAGCAGTACGGCCAGCGCCAGCGCGCCGTGCGAGAACCGGCGCAGCAGGCGCGGCAGCGGCGTGTTCCAGCCGAGCCAGGAGAACGCGAGCAGCCACAGCAGCCACCCGGTGGCGGCGGCCGAGAGCAGCCCGGCGAGGGTGAGCAGGACGGGCACCCGGACGGTCGGCGAGCCGCCCGCCGTGCCGAGCGCGTCCAGGTCGGCGAGCGGCACGAGGTGGTAGAACCGGCTCAGGCCGAGGCCGAGCACCAGGACGGCGGCGAGCAGCAGCGCGAGCGCCGCGACCAGGCCCCGCAGCAGGGTGCCGAGCGCTACCAGCCACTCGCCCGCGCCGTCCGCGAGGTACTTGGAGTGGCGGCGGAGGTGGTCCTCCTCGGGTGATCCGGGTTCGAGCACGGTGTCGGCGGTCAGGCCGGAGCGCACGCGGACCGGGCTGTCGGGTGCGGAGTCGCTCAGCGCCAACTGCATCGCGCCGACCGTGTACCCGCCCCCGGACACCGCCACCAGGTAGCGGGCCCGCTTCAGCCAGGGGCGCAGCGCCTGGAGCGCGCCGAGGGTGACGCAGGCCGAGCGGATGCCGCCGCCGGAGACGCAGAACCCGAGCCGGGCGTGCTCGCGGCCGGGCGGGACCCTGGCGGCGTTGTGCCAGCGGGCCTGCCGGGTGAGCGGCCCGTGGCTCCGCGGCCCGGGCGGCCAGCGCCCGCCCCGCGCGGTCAGCACCGGCCACGGCGGGATCAGCGGCGGCCCGGCGGCGGTGGGCGGATCCGGCCCCGCGGCCGCCCCGGCACCGCCCCGTCCGTGCGCGCCGCGGGCGTCGGCCTCCCGCCCCCGCCGTCCGTGCGCCTCCCCGTCACCCGCCCCGTCCCCGTCCTCGTGCCCGTCCTCGTGCCCGTCCTCGTCCGGCTGCGGCAGCAGCCCGCGCACCGCCCGGTGCACGGTGGCGCCGCACACCACGGCCGCGACCGCCCCCGAGGGGAGCAGCAGCAGCCATTTGACCGTGGCGAACGCGGCCGCCGCGGCGAACGGCGCGTCCCCACCCGTCGGTCCGGGACCGGCCGCGCCCAGTCCGGCGTCCAGCAGGACGTCCTCGGCCAGGTCGCAGGCGCCGGCCAGCACGCCCGCCAGACCCGCGGCCAGCGCCGCCGACCGCCAGTGCGCCCGGGTGAACACATGGGCCCCGAGCAGCCCGGCCGCCGCAAGGGTGACCGTGTAGCCGCCGATCAGCCAGAGGTCGGCGTCCAGCGCGGCGCGGAACTCCGGGGCCCGCCCGGCGATCACGGCCTCGGCGGCGGACCGGGAGCCGGCGAGTTGCAGCCGGACGTCCCTGGCGCCCTGGTCGGCGGCCGTCCGCCGCGCGTACAGCAGCCAGCCGAGCACGGCGGGCACCGGCACCGCGAGCCCGAGCAGTACCCCGCCCCGGGCGGGCAGCCCGCGCCCGGAGGACACCCACTTCCCGGAAGCCCCGCTCCCGGAAGCCCCGCTCACCCCTGCGGACACCCCGCCCGCCGCCCTGCCCTCGGCCGTCACACCGACCCACCCCTCTCCAGCACCGCACCACCACCCGACCCCGGGGACGCACCCCGCGCCCCGCGAACGCCCCGGTCTCGTCCGGTCCGTGGCCCGTCCGTGCTCCGTCCGTGTCCCGTCCGGATCGCGTCCGGTCCTGCGGACCCGCGACCGGTGGGGGCGTCACCACCTTCCTGCCCCGTCCCGCCCCGCTCCGATCATGGATTCACCCGAATGAGTAAGGAGTGCGCTCCCGGGGTAGATGACCGTTTCATCCCACCTACGAGACCCCGCGTGTCCGCCCGGCAGGATCGCCCCGGCCGCGTCGCGTCGGACGTATTGTCAGGCGACCGGAGCCGGGCCTACGGTCGACGCACCTACTTTCTACGCACGTAGACATCCACCGCAGGCAGCACCGCCCGCCGACCCTCGGACCGCGGGCCCGCCCCCGGACGGGCCGCGGAGTTGCGGAGGTACCCATGTCGCAGATCGTCCGTGCCGCCCTCGTCCAGACCCGCTGGACCGGCGACCAGGAGAGCATGATCGCCCTCCACGAGCGCCACGCCCGCGAGGCGGCCGCCCAGGGCGCGAAGATCCTCGGCTTCCAGGAGGTCTTCAACGCCCCGTACTTCTGCCAGGTGCAGGAACCCGAGCACTACCGCTGGGCCGAGTCCGTCCCGGACGGCCCCACCGTGCGGCGGATGCGCGAACTCGCCCGCGAGCTCGGCCTGGTGCTGGTCGTCCCCGTCTACGAGGAGGACCAGCCCGGGGTCTACTACAACACCGCCGCCGTGATCGACGCCGACGGCAGCTACCTCGGCAAGTACCGCAAGCACCACATCCCGCAGGTCAAGGGCTTCTGGGAGAAGTACTACTTCAAGCCCGGCAACCTCGGCTGGCCGGTGTTCGACACCGCTGTCGGCAAGGTCGGCGTGTACATCTGCTACGACCGGCACTTCCCCGAGGGCTGGCGCGCCCTGGGCCTGGGCGGCGCGCAGATCGTCTACAACCCCTCGGCAACCAGCCGCAGCCTCTCCGCCTACCTGTGGCAGCTCGAACAGCCGGCCGCCGCCGTCGCCAACGCCTACTACGTGGCCGCCATCAACCGCGTCGGCACCGAGGAGTACGGCGACAACGACTTCTACGGCACCTCCTACTTCGTCGACCCGCGCGGCCGGTTCGTCGGCGAGGTGGCCTCCGACAAGGAGGAGGAACTGGTCGTTCGCGACCTCGACCTCGACCTCATCGAGGAGGTCCGCCAGCAGTGGGCGTTCTACCGCGACCGCCGCCCGGAGGCGTACGGACCACTGACCGAGGCCTGACGGAGAGGGGCACGAGCACACCATGACCAGCACCCCCCGCAGCACCCCCGCCACCGGCACGGCCACCGCCCGGACCGGGCGCACCGCCGTCCGCGGCGGCCTCGTCGTCACCGCCACCGAGGAACTGCGCGCCGACGTCCTCATCGAGGGCGAACGGATCGCCGCCCTCGCCGCCACCGGCAGCGAGGCCGCCCTCTCCTGGACCGCGGACACCGTGATCGACGCCGACGGCCACTACGTCGTCCCCGGCGGCGTCGACGCCCACACCCACATGGAGCTGCCGTTCGGCGGCACCCAGGCCTCCGACACCTTCGAGACCGGCACCCGCGCCGCCGCCTGGGGCGGCACCACCACCATCGTCGACTTCGCCGTCCAGTCGGTCGGCGGCAGCCTGCGCGAGGGCCTGGACGCCTGGCACGCCAAGGCCGAGGGCAACTGCGCGATCGACTACGCCTTCCACACCATCGTCTCCGACGTCAACGACGCCGTCCTCAAGGAGATGGACACCCTCGTCGACTCCGGCGAGTCCACCTCCTTCAAGCTGTTCATGGCCTACCCGGGCGTCTTCTACAGCGACGACGGCCGCATCCTGCGTGCCATGCAACGCGGCGCCGCCAACGGCGGGTTGACCATGATGCACGCCGAGAACGGCATCGCCATCGACGTCCTCGTCGCCCAGGCCCTGGCCGCCGGCCGCACCGCGCCCCGCTTTCACGGCGAGGTCCGCCGCGAACTGCTGGAGGCCGAGGCCACCCACCGGGCGATCAAGCTCGCGCAGGTCGCCGGCAGCCCCCTGTACGTGGTCCACGTCTCCGCCGCCTCCGCGCTCGCCGAACTCGCCCGGGCCCGCGACGAAGGACTCCCCGTCTTCGGCGAGACCTGCCCGCAGTACCTCTTCCTCTCCACCGACAACCTCGCCGAGGAGGGCGAGGACGGCTTCGAGGGCGCCAAGTACGTGTGCAGCACGCCGCTGCGGCCCCGCGAGCACCAGGAGGCGCTCTGGCGCGGGCTGCGCACCAACGACCTCCAGGTGGTCTCCACCGACCACTGCCCGTTCTGCTACACGGGCCAGAAGGAACTCGGCCGCGGCGACTTCTCGAAGATCCCCAACGGCCTTCCCGGCGTGGAGAACCGGATGGACCTCCTGCACCAGGCCGTGGTCGACGGGCGGATCAGCCGCCGCCGCTGGATCGAGATCGCCTGCACCACCCCGGCCCGGATGTTCGGCCTGCACCCGCGCAAGGGCACCCTCGCCCCCGGGGCCGACGCCGACATCGTCGTCTACGACCCGAACGCCGTCCAGACCGTCTCCGCCGCGACCCACCACATGAACGTCGACTACTCGGCGTACGAGGGGCGCACCCTCACCGGCCGCGCCCGCACCGTGCTCTCGCGGGGCACCGTGGTGCTCGACCGGGGCACCTGGCTGGGCCGGGCCGGCCACGGCGCCTTCCTGCGCCGGGACACCTGCCAGTACCTCGACTGAGCCGCCGTCCGGCCGGCCGCCCCTCCCCGGCCGGCCGGTGCACCCCTCCCACCGGTTGTCCCTCCCGACCGAACCCCGACCAACTCCCGGAGCCCGCCTTGGACATCGGCCTCGTCCTGCAGACCGACCCGCCCGCCCGCCTGCTCATCGACCGCATGATCCGCGCCGAGCGGGCCGGCTTCAGCCACGGCTGGACCTTCGACTCCTGCGTCCTGTGGCAGGAACCCTTCGTCGTCTACAGCCGGATCCTCGCCGAGACCTCCACCCTCACCGTCGGCCCGATGGTCACCAACCCCTCCACCCGGACCTGGGAGGTCACCGCCTCCCTCTTCGCCACGCTCAACGACATGTTCGGCAACCGAACCGTCTGCGGCATCGGCCGCGGCGACTCCGCGATGCGGGTCGCCGGCCGCAAGCCCGCCACCCTCGACCGGCTCTCCCGGGCCATGCACGCGGTCAAGGAACTGGCCGAGGGGCGGACCGCCGAGGTCGACGGCACCGAGATGCACCTGCCCTGGGTCGGCGAGGGCGCGCGCCTGCCGATCTGGATGGGCGCCTACGGCCCCAAGGCCCTCGACCTGACGGGCCGGCAGGCGGACGGCTTCATCCTCCAACTCGCCGACCCGTTCCTCACCGAGTACATGGTCAAGGCCGTCCGGCGGTCCGCCGCCGAGGCAGGCCGCGACCCCGACGCGCTCACCGTCTGCGTCGCCGCGCCCGCCTACGTGACCGCCGACGACTCCCCGGCCGCACTCGCCCACGCCCGCGAACAGTGCCGCTGGTTCGGCGGCATGGTCGGCAACCACGTCGCCGAACTCGTCCGGCACTACGGCGAGCACTCCGGCCTCGTCCCGGAGGAACTCACCGCCTACATCAAGGAGCGGCAGGGCTACGACTACAGCCACCACGGCCGCGCCGGAAACCCCGACACCGCCTTCGTCCCGGACGCGATCGTCGACCGCTTCTGCGTCATCGGCCCGGTCGGGACCCACCTCGCCCGCCTCGAACAGCTCCGCGCCCTGGGCGTCGACCAGTTCGCCGTCTACGCCATGCACGACGCCGTCGAATCCACCATCGACGCCTACGGCACGGACATCATCCCCGCGCTGGGCGCCTGACCGTTCCCGGAGCGGGGCCGGACCCGGACCGGACCGGGGCCGGACCGGGAACGGGACTCCTCCGACCCTCCGCCGGCTCAACGGCTCCCGAACCGGGGGCGTCCGGCGGCCTTGCTCCAGCCGCTCGCGGCTCCGTCCGCCGGCAGCCCGCCCCGGGGCGACGGCACCGAGCGGTCCGCCGGGCGGTGGACCGGCGTCAGCCCCTCGTGGTCCACCGGGGCGCGCGTCCTCTTCGTTGCCGGAGTTCGGGCGAGGGCGGGTGGATCTCAGGCCAGAGTGCCGGCGACCAGCCGGGCTGCTTCGGCGACCAGTGGCTCGTCGGCCGGGGCGGCGGCGATGTGCTGGGTCGACAGGACCGTCAGCACGATCGGGCCTCCGGTCGGGGGCCGGGTGACGCCGGCGTCGTTGGTGGTGCCGTAGTTGCCGGTTCCGGTCTTCTCGGCGGTGGTCCAGGTGCTCGGCAGGCCCGCGCGCAGGCGGTCGGTGCCGGTGGTGTTGGTCAGGAGCCAGGTGGTCAGACGCCGCCGGTGGGCCGGGGTGAGAGCGCTGCCGAGGGTGAGGCGGGCGTAGGTGCGGGTGAGGGCGCGGGGGCTGGAGGTGTCGGTGATCCGATCCGGTTCGGCGGAGTTCAGCGCGGGTTCCCAGCGGTCGAGGCGGGTGACCCGGTCGCCGACGGAGCGGCAGAAGCGGGTGACGGCCTCGGGGCCGCCGAGTTCGCGGAGGAGGAGGTTGGCGGCGGCGTTGTCGCTGTACCGGATCGCCGCCGCGCACAGTTCCTCGATCGTCAGACCGCCTTCGAGGTTCTCGGGCAGACCGGTGATCGGTGCGTAGCCGGATTCCGTGACGTCCGTCGTGGTCCAGTGCCGTCGTTCGGCGAGGAAGGTGCCGTCGCGGTCGAGGTCCCTCAGTACGGCGGCCACGGCGATCGTCTTGAACGTGGAGCACATGGGGAAGAGTTCGTCCGCGCGGTGGGCCACGGTCCGCCCCGTGGCGAGGTTGTGGGCGAAGACGCCCAGCCGTGCGGCATGCGACTGCTCGAGCGCGCGCAGCCGATCGGTGACTTCATCTCCGTGCAGGCGTGTTCCTCCGGCGAACGCCCGCCCTCCGCCGGAGAGGGCGGTGACTGTCACAGCCGCCGCGACTCCGCCGAGCACCTGTCGTCGATCCGGGCGGTACCCCATGCCGTCTCCTTCTGCCGCTGTGCCTGCGAGGGCTCTTCGTGTACGAGAAGCCTTCGCCGACCGTATCGCTGAATGCGCGTTCGAGTCAGGAGGACAGGCGATCGACGGCGGCGAGGACTGCGGCCGGCCCGTCCTCGGTGGCCAGGGCGGTGGCGAGGGTGCGGGCGTGGGTGCGGTGGTGGGGGTTGTCGAGGGTCTGGCGGATGGCGGTGGCGAGGCGCGGAGCGGTGAGGTGGCGGAGGGGGATCGGGCCGGGGGAGGTGCCGAGGCGGGTGAGGCGGGCGGACCAGAAGGGGGCGTCGAGCTGGGCGGGGACGGGGACGGTGGGAGTTCCGGCGCGAAGGGTGGCGGCGGTGGTGCCGGCCCCGGCGTGGTGGACGGTGGCGGCCATGCGGGGGAACAGCCAGTCGTGCGGGGTGTCGCCGATGGTGAGGACGTCGTCGTTGTCGTCGGGTGCGGCGAGGCCGCTCCAGCCGGACTGGACGACGGCGCGGACGCGGGCGGCGCGGACGGCGGCGAGGACGGTGGCGGTGAGCCGTTCGGGGTCGGGGACGACGAGGCTGCCGAAGCCGACGAACACGGGCGGCGGTCCGGCGGCGAGGAAGTCCACCAGGCGGGGCGGGGGTTGCCAGTCGGGGTCGGTCCGGGGCCACCAGTAGCCGGTGACGCCGAGCGACGGGTGCCAGTCGGTGGGGCGGGGAACAACGCGTGGCGAGAAGCCGTGCAGCACGGTGCGGTTGCGTCGGCCGTGGGCCACCGAGCGGGGAGGGAGGCCGAGTTGGCGGCGCAGGCCGTGGACCGCGGGGGCGAAGAGCCGGTCGACGGCGGTCTGGACGGCGTGGCCGGCGAGCAGGTTGCCCGGTCCGCCGAGGCTGCGGGTGCCGGTGACGGCCGGGGCGAACTCGCGTGTGGGGGAGAGGGGTTGGAGGTGGAGGGCGATGTTGGGGATGCCGGCGGCCTCGGCGACGGCCTGGCCCAGGTCGGCGGTCGTGCTGGTGGTGAGGAGGAGGTCGGCGCCGGGTTCCGCCGCGGCGGCGATGCCCGCGCCGAGGGCGGGCATGAACGAGCGGGCGAGGCGCACCAGTCGGAGGAGGCCGAGCGGTCCGGATCCGGCTCGCAGGAGGCGCTGGCCCGAATCGGAGGCGAGTTCGGCGCGCGGGTCGACGGGCAGCGGGCGGAACTCCAGTCCGCCGGCGCGCACGGTGTCGGTGAAAGTGGTGTGGGTGGCGAGGGCCACCTGATGGCCGGCCG
This sequence comes from Kitasatospora sp. NPDC089913, assembly GCF_044748625.1. Taxonomy (NCBI): domain Bacteria; kingdom Bacillati; phylum Actinomycetota; class Actinomycetes; order Kitasatosporales; family Streptomycetaceae; genus Kitasatospora; species Kitasatospora sp. NPDC089913. The sequence continues at coordinate 19,702 of NZ_JBIVGI010000024.1, forward strand.
CCTCGAGGCGCACGCCGAGTCCGATGAAAGGGGCGATGTCGCCCCGTGAGCCGGCGGTGGCGATCAGGATGCGCATGGCCGCAGTATTCCGGGGCAGTCGGGTCCCGAGAAAGGACGCCACGCCAGCGGTGGACCGCGGGCGGCGGGGGCGCCGTGCCGGCGGTGGACCGTGGGCGCCGGACCTTCGCGTGCGGACCCGCCGGGCCCGGAACCGTCCGGCGGTGGAGCGGCGTCCCTGCAGGCAGTACGGCGTGCACGGGGCCGCCGTACGGACCGAAGGGTGGGAGGACGCATGAGCTTCGTCGCATGGATCGTGCTGGGCCTGGTGGCCGGGGCTCTGGCCAAGCTGTTGCTGCCGGGGCGGGACCCGGGGGGTCTGGTGGTGACCACCCTGATCGGGGTCGCGGGCTCCTTCGTCGGCGGATGGATCTCCGCGAAGTTCCTGGACCGGCCGGTGACGGCGCAGTTCTTCGACCTGGCGACCTGGGCGTCGGCGATCGGCGGTGCCCTGGTGCTGCTGATCCTCTACCGGCTGGTCTTCGGCAACTCCCGCGACTGACGCGGGGCGGGGAACGGGGGCGGAACAGCACGACGGGGCAGCACGTCGGAGCAGCACGACGGGGCAGAGCGTCGGAACAGCACGACGGGACAGCACGACGGACCGGCCGCGCGGGGGAGGCGCGGCCGGTCCGTCGTGTCCGGGGCAGGTGGGGTGGGGCGGGACGGAGGCTCAGCCCCTGGTGGCCAGGCCGCCGAGGACGAGCCGCCAGAGCGCCTCGAACCGCGCGTCGGCGGCCGGGTCGGACCAGCTCGCCGCATGGGCGGGGTCGTGGAAGTGAGCGGTCGCCTCGAACACGGCTCGGGCGGTCGAGTCGATGTCGGCGGCGTTGAACTCCGCGCTCTCCGCGCCGTCCCGGACCATCCGGGCGATCTGGGCGATCAGTGTCCCGATGTGGCTCTCGACGGTGTGGCTGTTCTCGCCGACCAGCGTCATGTAGGTCGCGAACAGTTGCGGGTCGTCGAAGGCCTTCCGCCGCTTGGCGGCGAAGAGCGTGGCCAGCCAGCGGTGCAGGCGCTCGGCGGCCGGCCCGGTGCCGGTGGCGATGAGGCTCAGCTCGTCATGGGCCTGGGCGAGCCAGCGCTCGGTGACGGCCTCGCGCAGCGCCGCCTTGCTCGGGAAGAACCGGTAGACGCTGCCGTGGCTGACACCGAGCGTACGGGCGACGTCGACGACGGTGGCCTTCGCCGGCCCGAACCGCCTGAGGACGTCCTCCGTCGCGCTCAGGATCTGCTCGGCGGTGAGTGCGCTGTCCGTGCTCACGGGGCGGTACGTCCTTACGGGTGAGGCGTCCGCCCGCCGGGGTGCGGCGGGCGGACGGTCGGCCGGTGGCCGGGCGGGGCGATCGGTGGCCGGTCGGTCGGGGCGGGGCCGCCGGTCGGTCGGCCGGCGGTTGCTACGGGTGCTGACGGCCCTGCCCGGAGCGGGCTGCCGACGCGGCCGGGACCGCGCCTCAGTGCTCGCTGTCGAGATGGGCCATCTGGGCGGCAGCGTACCTGTCACCGGCCGCGGACCCGGCGGGGACCGCTGCCTCGATCGCCGCGAGGTCGGCCTCGGTGAGGGTCACGTCCAGGGCTCCGAGGGCCTCGGTGAGACGGTCGCGGCGGCGGGCGCCGACCAGCGGGACGACGTCCTCGCCGCGCGAGGCGACCCAGGCGATCGCGATCTGCGCGACGGTGGCGTTGCGTTCGGCGGCGACCGCGCGCAGGGCGTCGACGAGCCGGAGGTTGTGGGTGAGGTTGTCGCCCTGGAAGCGGGGGCTGTGGCCGCGGAAGTCGGTGCCGGCCAGTTCCCGGTCGTTCTGCCAGTGGCCGCTGAGCAGGCCGCGCGAGAGCACCCCGTAGGCGGTCACGCCGATGCCGAGCTCGCGCGCGGCGGGCAGGATCCCGGCCTCGACGGAGCGGGAGATGAGCGAGTACTCGATCTGGAGGTCACTGATCGGGTGGACGGCGGCGGCACGGCGCAGGGTGTCGGCACTGACCTCGGAGAGGCCGATGTGGCGGACGTAGCCGGCCTGGACCAGCTCGGCGATCGCGCCGACGGTCTCCTCGACCGGCACGGCCGGGTCCAGCCGGGCCGGGCGGTAGATGTCGACGTGGTCGGTGCGCAGGCGGCGCAGGGTGTAGGCGAGGGCGGTCTTGACCGCCGCAGGGCGGGCGTCGTAGCCGAGCCACTGGCCGTCCGGGCTGCGCTGGGCGCCGAACTTCACGCTGATCCGGACGTTCTCGCGGTCGCGGCCGCGCAGCGCCTCGTGGATCAGCAGCTCGTTGTGACCCATGCCGTAGAAGTCGCCGGTGTCGAGCAGGGTGATGCCGGCGTCGAGGGCGGCGTGGACGGTCGCGATGCTCTCGGCCTCGTCGGCGGGGCCGTAGAGGTCTGACATGCCCATGCAGCCGAGGCCGAGGGGGGAGACCGTCGGTCCGGTGGTGCCGAGCGTGCGCGGGGCGAGGGGGCGGGGGTTCTGGGTGGTGGACATGGCTCAACGATGACACAGCTACTGACAGATTTCAAAATCTGTCATCTGAAATCTGTCATGTGTCATTTGTCGATCGTGGTGATCCGGGGTCGGCGGCCCGGCGGTCCGGCGGCCTGGCGGGTGTGGGGAGGTGGAGGGGCAGGTCAGGTGGAGGTGGAGGGGTCGGGGCCGATCGGGCCTCGGTTGCTGCGCACCGCTGGAGGGGATCAGTCGCCCTGCCCGCCGCACTCCCCGCTCCGGTCGCAGTAAGGCGGCTCCGTGGTCCGACCGCAGCCGCACAGCATCGCCCGCGACGTCTCCCGGACCTCCCCCGACGCGTCCGTCACCCGCAGCTCCCCCCGGACCAGCAGTCGCCCGTCGGCCGTCCGCCGCACCGTGGTCGGCCGGTCCGGGGCCTCCGTCCCGCCGCCCGCCAGCCGGTAGGCCAGCGCCCCCGTCGGGCAGCGGCGCACCACCTCGGCGATCACTCCCGGCTCGGCCGCGTCCGGCATGATCCACGGCCGCCGCGCCGTGTCGAACACCGTCGGCAGCCCGCGCACGCACTCGGCGGCATGACGGCACACCCGGGCGTCGAAGGACACCGTGATCCCGTCCCCCCGGTACGTCCGGGCGCCGCCGTGCCCACCCGCCGCCCTTCCGCCCCCGCTGCCGCCCGTGCCCTCGGCGTCTGCGCCCCCGGCGGCGGCCATCAGTCGCTCACCCGGCTGCGGTTCTCGTAGGCCAGGTCGACGTACTCGGGATGCCGGAGCATCCACCCCTTGATGAACGGGCACGTCGCCAGGACCGCAAGTCCCCGCGCCCGCGCGTCGTCCAGGGCCGCCCGTGCCAGCGCCCCGCCGACGCCCTGCCCCTCGTACACGGGCTCGACCACCGTGTGCGGGTACACCACCAGCCCGTCGCTGCGCAGGTACTCGGCGAACCCGGCCAGGGTGCCGTCCGACCACGCCTCGAACCGGCCGGCGCCATCGGCGTCACGGACCGTGACTGTCATGGCGGACTCCTCGCTGCTTGATGCGCTGCTCAACCCAATGTCCAGCCTGCTGCTCGATGCCTTCTCGTCGCGCTGCGCATTCGTGCCGCTCGACGCATGGCTCGATCCACTGCCCGGCCCGCCGGCCGGGCCGGGGGCGCCGGTCCATCATCGAGCGGACACCGCGACACCGCCCGCCGGGCACTCGGCGCTCGTGGCGGACGCACCCGGTCGGCCCACACCTGGTTGGTCCGCGCCCGGTCGGCTCGCACTCGGACGACCCGCTGTCGCGCTCGCGGGCCCCGGGTCCGCCGCCGACCGGCTCCCGCCCGGTGCGCGTAACAGGTGGGCCCGCGCCGGCGGGACGTTCCGCCACACCACTCGGCTCCCCAGTCCGTACTCCTCCTCGAACCGGCGCAGCAGCCGCACCACCGCCCGGTGCCGCGCACTCCGCCGGGGGCCGGACGTCAGCAGCCGTGCCGCCGACGTTCCCAGGTAGCCGAAGTACGTCAGCTCGCCGCCCGGCAGCAGCAGCCGCAGATAGAGATCGAGTATCCGCCGCACCTCCGCAGGCTCGAAGTTGGTGAACGGCAGCCCCGACACGATCACGTCGTACCGTTCGGTCGCGGGCGCGGGCGCGGGCGCGGTCGCTCCCGACCGGCCGTCGTCGTGGCCTCCGCCCCCGGTGGCGGGCGGGCCGCACCCCGGGAGGTCCTGCACCCGGCACGTCGACAGTCGCAGGTCCAGCTCGCTCCCGCGGCACGCCAGCTCCTCGTCCGCCCGGAGCCGTTCGGCGAACCTCGGATTGGGCTCCACCACGTGCAACCGGTCGCCCGCCCGCAGCGCCCGGACCAGCCGCCGCGTCACCGCACCTGTCCCGGCGCCCACCTCCAGCACCGACAGCGGCCGGTCCGGACGGCTCGTCGCCGGGACCGTCAGCGCGTTCACCAGCGCCGCCCCGCTCGGCGCCACCGCGCCCGTCAGCCGGAACGTGCGCAGTGCCTCGGACAGGAAGAGCCACCCGTCACCGCCGTCCGGTCCCCGCCGCCCGGCGCGAGCGGGCGCCGGGCGAGCGATCCCGGTGGTGTCGGCGGAGGAGGCGGGCCCGCGGTCGGGCTGATATGTCGTCATGGCAGTGACGCTAGAGAACGTCCGACCTGTGTGGAACTGTCGAAAGATGCTCCGCACCCCCGACGAAAGTCGAGGGTGCCGATGGCCGATCGACAGGGGTGACGCACTGTCGGTTCGTCGTAGCATCGGGGCCCCGGACGAAGGACGGAAGGAGGCCAGATCCCGTGAACAACCCTAAGTACCACCTTGGTTGGTACACCCCAGGCCGGCATCGTCCGACCGAGACGCTGCTCCTGCTGACCGTCCTCGTGCTCGCCGTCGAGGAGACCCTCGCCCAGTGGCGCGTCCACGACCTCCCCTGGCGCCCCCTGCGCATGGCCGGGGCCGTCCTCGCCCCGCTGTCCCTGCTGACGGCCCGCCGCCACCCGGTCGCCGCCGCCGTCCTCCCCGTTCTCTTCAGCGGACTGCTGAACCGCGCCTTCCCCGGTCTGTTCAGCCTCTACCACCTGGCCTCGACGGGCCGCTCCGGCCCGGCACTCGCGGCCGCGGTCGTGCTCGCCGGGCTCGGTGCGGTCCGCGCCGCCTCCCTCGCCGACCGGGTCGGCACCACCGGTTCCCAACTCCTGGTCGAGGCGGCCGTCCTCTCCTTCGGGATGTGGCTGCACGGCCGCCGCGTACTGATCCGGACCCTGAACGCCAAGGTGGAGGCACTCGGCCGGGAGCGCGAACTCCGAGCCGAACAGGCCCGCTCCGCGGAACGCGCCCGGATCGCCCACGAGATGCACGACGTCCTCGCCCACCGGCTCAGCCTCCTCGTCCTGCACGCCGGCGTGCTGCGCGACCGGGCCCGGGCCGGCACGGTGGCGGACGACCCGGCGCTCCTCGCCCACCGCCTCGAACTGCTCCGGGCCACCGCCGCCCGCTCGCTCGACGACCTGCGCGACGTCCTCGGCGCGCTCCGGGCCGATCCGCCCGGACTCGTGGGGACGGCCTCGCCGGCCGGTTCCGCCGGACCTACCGGTGACGCCGGGGCGCCCGACAGCGACCGAACCGTCCCCGGGCAGGGGAGTGCGAGCACGGGTGCGAGTACGGTGCCGCACGCGGAGCCGGGCCCAGCGCCCCCCGGCGTGGGCGCCGCGCCGCTTCCCGAGCCCGTTGTTCCCCGTCCACCCCTCGCTCCCCGTCCACCCCTCGACTCCCGCCCGTCCGTCGCCGCGTCCGTCCCGGAGCCCGTCGCCGCGCCCGCTCTGCGCGACCTCGCCGAACTCGTCGCCGAGGCCACCGGCTCGGGCCAGCGCGTCGAACTGGCCCTCGCCGGTGACCCGGAGGACATCCCGACCACCCACCGGCTGGCTGTGCACCGGGTCGTCCAGGAGGCGTTGACCAACGCGCGCAAGTACGCGCACACCGCCCCGGTCACCGTCCGCGTCCGGTACGGCACGCCCGCGACCACCGTCGAAGTGTGCAACGGCCCGGGCGACCCTGCTCCCTCCGGTGCCTGTACCGGGGGTGGCTACGGCCTGGTCGGGCTCGGTGAGCGGCTCGGCGCTCTCGGTGGACACTTCGACGCGGGACCGGACGGCCGGGGCGGGTTCCGGCTCGCGGCCCGCCTCCCAGCGCCGGCCCGGCTTCAGGTCCGGCCGCCGCCCGGCCCGACCGCACGGTCGCCCGCCCGGACAGCCCGCCGGGCGAGCGACCCGCACCCCGGCCGGAACCCGGGCGTCGCACCCACGGCACAGACCACACCCGCCGCACCCACCCCACCGCCCGTCCCACAGCCCCTCCCACCGCCCGTCCCACCGTCCGGCGGGTGTTCCGCCCCGGCGGCCATCGCCCCGCGGACCGGCCCGAACCCACCGAACGAGGCGACGTGATCCGCACCATGGTGGTCGACGACGACGCGCTGGTCCGGCTCGGACTCGTCGACCTGCTCGCCCAGGACCCTGAGCTGACCGTGGTCGCCGAGGCCGCCGACGGACTGGAGGCCGTCGAACTCGCCGCCCGCCACCGCATCGACGTCGCCCTGATGGACATCCGGATGCCCGGACTCGACGGCATCGCCGCAACCCGGCGGCTCCGCGCACTGCCGGACGCCCCCCGCGTGATCGCGCTCACCACCTTCGACCTCGACGAGTACGTCTACCGGGCCCTGGCGGCAGGGGCCGACGGCTTCCTGCTCAAGGACACCCCGCCCGCCGAGATCGCCCGTGCCGTCCACGTGGTCGCCGGTGGGCAGGGCATGCTCCACCCGGCCGCCGCCCGCCGCCTCATCGACCGTTACCACCGCACCGGGGAGCCACGCGCGGTCGCGGCCCGGGGCCGTTTGGAGGGGCTCACGCCGCGCGAGGGCGACGTGCTGCGCGAACTCGCCGCCGGTCGTTCCAACGCCGAGATCGCGGCAGCCCTCGGGATGCGCGAGAGCACGGTCAAGGCACATGTCAGCCGGATCCTCACCGGGCTGGGGGTCGGCAACCGCGTCCAGGCGGCGCTGCTCGCCCGGGACGCCGGCGTGGTGGACGACGGCGGCTGACCCGACCGCCCTCCCCTCGTGCGACGATCCGTCCGCACTTCTCCACCATCGCCTGGGAACACGGTGATTTGCCCCGGATCCACCGCCCCCGGATCAGCGCCGCGCGGTAGTCGACGGCGATCCGCCGTCACCCATCTGGCTTGGAAAAGGCGCGCCTTGGCGTCCTGTGCTGCCGAACCCCGGCCCCGGGTCCATGGTGGAGGTGGGCGCGATCCGGCGACCGCGCCCGCGCGCCGAGCCGGGTTCGCATGTCGTGCGCCGACCGCCGTTCAGCGGCCGGGCGACGGGGCGGATCCCGACCCCGGCACGCTGGGAGCAGGGCCACCTCGCAGGAAACCGAACGGTTCTTCTAGGCTCACATCTCGGCTTCCCTGTGGTGGTGCGTCGTTCTGCGCCCGCCGCAAGGGAAGCCGCCGTCCACGGAGGCTCCGGGACGATCGGGGCCACCGGATCGAGCGAGGAGGACGCACATGCCACACACGCCGCCCAGCCGTTCCAGCGCACTTGGAACGGACGGACCCTCTTGGTGTCCCGCCGTCACAGCCGGGGCCGTCGGCCCGGTGACCTGGTCGGGGCGGACCGGCCGCCCCGGCCGATCCGCGCGGCCGCTGTATACCGGCGGCGGCCGCGGAGGCAAGCGTTGAGTCCTCAAGCCGTCCGCCCCGCCACTCCTGCGGCGAGCCCTGTGGCCGCCGCGACCCCGACCGTCGCCACCGGATCCGTCACCGCGAACGTCGCCCCCACCGGCACCGCGAACGCTGCCCCCACGAGCGCCGCCGGCAGTACGACGGTCACCACGATGACCGCCGGCGCCACCACCGCCACCGTCACCGCGGCAGCAGCCACCACCGCCTTCACCCCTGTCGAGCCGACCAGGACCACCGGAGCCGCCCCCGGCACGGCCGCCCCCGGAACGACCGGGAGAACCGGCACCGCCCGAACCGCCCTCGCCCCGGCCGCCCCCACACCCGCCGCCGCGCCACCCGTCGCAGCGGCCCCCCACGCTCCGGCCGTCCCCGACAGCGAGGGCCAACCCGGCCCCACCGCCGCTCTCCCCGGTCTGCCCCAGGCCCTCACCAGCCGCGCCCGCACCCTCGCCGGGGCCGTCCGGCGACGCTGCGCGGACCTGGCCCGGATCGAGTCCCCCAGTGGTGACGCACCCAGACTCGACGCCCTGGCGGAGGAGTTGGCCGCCGGATTCCGGGCCACCGGTGCCACCGTGCACCGCGAACCGGGCCCGGCCGGCGACCACCTCGTGCTCCAGTGGGAGGGGCGGGACGAAAGCCTGCCGCACCTCCTCGTGGTCGGCCACCACGACACCGTCTGGCCGGCCGGCATCCTCACCGACTGGCCGGTCACCGAGCAGGACGGCACCCTCAGCGGGCCCGGCGTGGTCGACATGAAGGGCGGACTCGCCATTCTGGAGGGAGCGTTCGCCCTGCTCGCCGACCTCGGTCAACGCCCCCACCGCACGGTCCGTCTGGTCGTGGTCTCCGACGAGGAGGTCGGCAGTCCGGACGGCAAGCGCCTCGTCGAACGCCAACTCCGCGACGCCGCCGCCGTACTCGGCCTCGAACCGCCGCACCCGGACGGCCGCCTCAAGACCGCCCGCCGCGGCTCCACCCGGGTGCGGCTCACCGTCACCGGGCGCGAGGCGCACGCCGGCAACGACGCCGCCGACGGCGTATCGGCAGTGGACGAACTGGTCGACCAGCTCGTCGCTGTCCGCGGCCTGGTCAGCCTCCCCGGCACCGAGCTGAACGCGGGCCGGATCAGCGGCGGCAGCCGGGCCAACGTCGTGGCCGGCCGGGCCGAGGCGGAACTCGGCCTGCGCTTCTCCACCACCGAAGCGCAGCGCCGGACCCTCGACAACCTCGCCCGACTGACCGCGCTGCGGCCGGGCGCACGGGTGCGGACCGAGGTGCTGTCCAGTCGTCCGGCGTGGCCCGAACGCTCCGCGAATCCACTGCTGCGCCACGTCCGTTCGCTCGCGGCGGTGCTCGGGCAGCAGTTGGACGGCGGTCCGGCAGGCGGGGCGGGCGACACCAACCTGCCGGGTTCGCGCGGACTCCCCACGCTCGACGGGTTCGGCGCCGTCGGCGGGGGCGCGCACGCCCGGCACGAGCACATCCGGATCGATCAGCTGGCACCGAGGATCGCCCTGCTGGCGGCGCTCCTCGCCGTTCCGCTCCCGCGTTTGCGCGACCGCTCGGAGGGGTGACGGGTCGGGAGATCCCGGTCGGCGACGGCTGACGGCCGACGGGGGCTGACGAGTGACCGTCGGCGGACCGTTCACGACGGCTGGCGGCTGGCAGATGATGAAATCTGTCAGCCGTCAGCCGTCAGCCGTCAGCCGTTCAGCGCGTCGCGGCGTCCCCGCCGGTGTCCGCGAGCAGCGGGAAGAGCCGGGTGACGGCGGCGACGGGATGCGTCCCGGTGTGCGGTTCGCGCTGCCGGTAGGGCGCGATCAGGGCGCGGACGGCGGCGCCGAGGTCGGCGAGTTCGTCGCTGGTGAGGTGCAGGACGTCGCTGGAGGTCTGGTCGCGCTGCCATTCGGTGGGCGCGGCGGAGCGGTTGGCGAGCCAGTGGCGGTAGCTGCCGTCCTCCAGCTCGGCCGCCGGCTCGGGGGTCGGATCGTCGCTGGCCCGGCCGGCCGTCGGCGAGCCCGGCTCACCGGGCATCAGCGATCCCGTCCATCGCAGCCGCCACGGGCGGGAACGGCCGTCCCCGGTCGGCGCCTCCTCGATCACCCCGTACCGGGCCAGCTGTCGGAGGTGGAAGGAGCACGTTCCGGAACTCTGGCCGAGCATCTGCGCGGCCTGGTTCGAGGTGATGCTGCCCCACTCGGAGATCAGGTCGAGCAGCCCGGCGCGGATCGCGTGCTGCGGCAGCGGCCGGGAGGGAGCTCCGCTCCGGAGGGCGGCCGGTTCGGCGGGAGTGTTGTGGGTGGTCACTTTGCAAAGCCTCCACTTTGCAAAGTTCCTTGGCAAGTCCGGACCGTGCCGATCCACGGCTGGGCCAGTTTTTGCAAGGAATCCGCGGCCCTGGTCGGCTCGCGAGGGAGCTCGGGTGACCGCTTCTCCACACTTTGCAAAGTGCGTACTTTGCAAAGTGTGGGGCAGTGACGAGCAGCGGACCGGGAGCTGGAGCCGACATCCACCGGATCGCCGGTGCCTGCTCCTCGGCGCCGCGGTGCCCGATGCGGCACCGCGGCGCAGAGAACGCTGAAAGCCGGCAAGTCAGCAGTGGGCCACATCCTCGACCCCGTGCTCGGCCGGCTGCCCGCCGGGGCGCGTCGGCCGGTCGAGGCGGAGGGGGAGGCCCGGCACGTCCGTCGCGCAGTCGCAGTCGCAGTCGCAGTCGCAGTCGCAGTCGGCCGGTGGCCGGCGGCGGCGCGTTCCACTCGGCCGGGCCCGAGCTCCGGTGGGGGCTCGGGCCCGGCCTTCGCCTGCCCCGTGCCCCGCCCTCGGGTCCGCCGCCCCGACATCGGCGGTGCTCCCTTGTCAGTCGCCCGTCCCACCGCGCACAATGGTACCGACCGAACGGTCAGTCGGTTGGCGGCCCGCCGACGGGGTGGGGACACAGGCAGCGAAAGGGGACCGTGGTGACAGCAGAGGTGGCCGAGCGGCCCGGGGCATCGCCCGAGGAGGCGTTCGAGGCCGTCATCGCCGCGGAGCAGCGCATCGAGCCCCGCGACTGGATGCCCGACGCCTACCGGGCGACCCTCGTCCGCCAGATCGCCCAGCACGCCCATTCCGAGATCATCGGCATGCAGCCCGAGGGCAACTGGCTCACCCGCGCCCCCTCCCTGCGGCGGAAGGCGATCCTGCTCGCGAAGGCCCAGGACGAGGCCGGCCACGGCCTGTACCTCTACGCCGCGGCCGAGACGCTCGGCGTGGACCGCGCCGAACTCACCGAGAAGCTGATCTCCGGCCGCCAGAAGTACTCCTCGATCTTCAACTACCCGACGCTCACCTTCGCCGACGTCGGTGTGATCGGCTGGCTGGTGGACGGCGCCGCGATCTGCAACCAGGTCCCGCTGTGCCGCTGCAGCTACGGTCCGTACGCGCGCGCCATGGTCCGGATCTGCAAGGAGGAGTCCTTCCACCAGCGCCAGGGCTACGAGCTGCTGATGACGCTGATGCGCGGCACCGAGGCCCAGCGGCGGATGGTCCAGGACGCGGTGGACCGCTGGTGGTGGCCGTCGCTGATGATGTTCGGCCCCTCCGACGCCGCCTCGCCGAACACCGCCCGTTCGATGGCCTGGCGGATCAAGCGGCACACCAACGACGAGCTGAGGCAGCGCTTCGTCGACATGACCGTGCCGCAGGCCGAGCACCTCGGCGTCACCCTCCCCGACCCCGGCATGAGCTGGAACGAGGAGCGCGGCAGCTGGGACTTCGGCGAGCCGGACTGGTCGGAGCTGAACCGGGTCATCCAGGGCCAGGGCCCGTGCAACGCCCAGCGCGTCGAACGGCGGCGGGCCGCCCACGAGGACGGCGCGTGGGTGCGCGAGGCGGCCACCGCGTACGCGGAGAAGCGCCGCGCCGAGGCCGCCCCGAGCACCGGGACCGACGTGAGAACGGCGACGGACGCGGCCACGCCCACGAACGCAGCCACGGCCACGGCGACGACCGCAGCCATGGCCACGACCGCGGGCACGGAGCCGAACGCCGGCACGGCCGCGGACGCCGGCAAGAAGACGGAACAGGAGAACGGGAAGTGACCGAGTCCAAGGCCGGCTGGCCGCTCTACGAGGTGTTCGTGCGCCCCCGGCGGGGCCTGAACCACGTGCACGTCGGTTCCCTGCACGCGGCCGACGACCGGATGGCCCTGCTCGCCGCCCGCGACCTCTACACCCGCCGCAACGAGGGCGTCAGCCTCTGGGTGGTCCGCTCCGACGCCATCACCGCGTCCACCCCGGACGAGCGCGATCCCTTCTTCGCACCCAGCGGCGACAAGGTCTACCGCCACCCGACCTTCTACGACATCCCCGAGGATGTCCCGCACATCTGACCGGGAGCAGCCGAACCATGACCGACGACCACGTGTACCTGAGCCTCGCCGAGGCGTCCCCCGAGCCTGAGGGCGAGGGCCGCTGGGCGTACGGGACGGGCTTCGCCGACCCGCTGCTCGGGGTGGACACCGCCGTCCCGTCCGGGCTGGACGGGACCGACCTCGCGGCGTACTGCCTGATGCTGGGCGACGACGCGCTCGTCCTCGCCCAGCGCCTCATCGAGTGGTGCACCCGCGCGCCCGAACTGGAGGAGGAGGTCGCGCTCGCCAACCTCGGCCTCGACCTCCTCGGCCAGGCCCGCCAGTTGCTCACCCGGGCCGGGCAGGCGGACGGTTCCGGGCGGACCGAGGACGACCTCGCCTACTGGCGCGAGGAGCACGAGTTCCGCAACGTCCGCCTGGTCGAGGCGCCGAACGGGGACTTCGCGTACTCGATCGCCCGCCTGCTGCTGTTCTCCACCGTCCGCGGCGCGCTGTACGAGGCACTGGCCGGGCACGCCGATCCGGTGCTGGCGGCGGTCGCGGCGCGCGGGGTGAAGGAGCTGGCCTACCACCGCGAGTACGCCACCGCGTGGACGCTGCGGCTCGGCGACGGCACGCCGTACTCGGCCGCGCGGATGCAGGCCGGTCTGGACGCGGTCTGGCCGCTGCTGGAGGAGCTCTTCACCGCGCACCCGGTCGAGCTGCGGGTCGGGGTGGACCCGGCGACGCTGCGCGAACCGGTGCTGCGCTCACTGGCGGCGGTGCTGGCGGAGGCCGGGCTGGCCGTGCCCGACGTGGCGGGGCTGGCGACCGTCGGCGGCCGGGCGGGCCGGGACGGGGTGCACAGCGAGGCCCTGGGCCTGCTGCTCGCCGAGCTGCAGGTGCTGGCCCGCGCGCATCCGGGCGCGACGTGGTGACGGCCGTGGCCGGGGAGCGCGCGTCGAGCGGGGCGGCCTGGGCGGTGGCGGCCGCCGTGCCGGACCCGGAACTGCCGATGCTGACCCTGGCCGACCTCGGTGTGCTGGCCGACGTCGAGGTGGCCGGGGACCCGCAGGACCCGGTGGTGACCGCCTGGATCACCCCGACCTACTCGGGCTGTCCCGCCGTCGCCGAGATGGCCGCCGACGTGGACCGGCGGCTGAGGGCGGCCGGGTTCGCGGACGTCCGGGTCCGGCTGCGGCTCGACCCGCCGTGGTCGACCGACCTGATCACCCCCGAGGGCCGGCGCAAGCTGGCGGAGGCCGGCATCGCCCCGCCCCGGCCCGGGGGCGGCGCGGCGGCCGGCGGCGCCACTCTGCTGAGCCTCGGCCCGACCAGGGTCGCGGCCGCCGTGCCCGTCGCCTGCCCGCTCTGCGGCGGTACCGACACCGAGGAGCTGTCCCGCTTCGGCTCCACCGCGTGCAAGGCGCTGTGGCGCTGCCGCGAGTGCCGCGAGCCTTTCGAACGCGTCAAGGAGATCTGAGCATGGCCGCCGTTCCACCAGCTGTCCCACCAGCTGTCCCACCAGCAGTCCCGGTAGTCCCGACGGTCCCACCGTCCTTCGAGCTGCCCCCCGCCGAGCCGTCGCCCGTCCGCCCGGCCCGCCGGCCGACGTTCCACGCCCTGCGGATCGCGGCGGTGGAGCGGCTCTGCGACGACGCCGTCGCGGTGACCTTCGCGGTGCCCGACGGGCTCACCGAGGCGTTCGCGTTCCGGCCGGGGCAGACACTGACACTGCGCCGGGTGGTCGACGGGGTCGACGAGCGCCGCTCCTACTCGATCTGCGCCCCCGTCGGCGGCCCGCTGCGCATCGCCGTGCGCGAGGTGCCGGGCGGCCTGTTCTCGCGCTGGCTGGTGCGGGACGCCGGGCCGGGGGAGGAGGTGGAGGTGCTGACGCCGTCCGGCCTGTTCACCCCCGACCTCGGCCGGCCCGCCGACCATGTGCTGCTGGCCGCCGGTTCCGGCATCACGCCGATGCTGTCCATCGCCGCCTCCGTGCTCGCCGCCGACCGCGCCTCCACCGTCACCCTGCTCTACGGCAACCGGCGCAGCGACACCGTGATGTTCGCGGACGAGCTGGCCGATCTCAAGGACCGCTACCTGGGCCGGTTCCAGCTGGTCCATGTGCTCTCCCGGGAGACCCGGGACGCCGAACTGCTCAGCGGACGGCTCGACCCGGAGCGGGTCGAGGCCCTGCTGCGGGCGCTGGTGGACGTGCCGGCGGTCGGCCACTGGTGGCTCTGCGGGCCGTTCGGGATGGTCACCGGGGCCAAGGAACTGCTCGCCGGCCTGGGCGTGCCGACGGACCGGGTGCACCAGGAGCTGTTCCACGCCGAGGACGAGCCGATCGGCGAACGCGCCGACGACACCCCCGGCGCGGCGGACGGGGCCGAGGGCGTCGAACGCAGCGAGGTCACCGTCGTCCTGGACGGCCGGGGCAGCACGCTCAGCCTGCCGCGCGACCGGTCGGTGCTGGACGGCGCGCAGCGTTCCCGGCCCGACCTGCCGTTCGCCTGCAAGGGCGGGGTGTGCGGGACCTGCCGTGCCCTGGTCACCGAGGGGGAGGTGTCGATGCGGCGCAACTTCGCCCTGGAGGAGAAGGAGCTGGCGGCCGGCTACGTCCTCACCTGCCAGGCCCGTCCGGTGACGGACCGGGTGACGGTCGACTACGACCGCTGACGGGCCGCCCGGCGGCGCCCGCCCCCGGGAACGGTGCTGCTCGCCCGCCCCCGGAACGGCGCCGCCCGCCCGCCTCCCGGGCCGGCCGCTACCCCGCCGTCGGCGCCCCGGCCACCGTCACCGCGACGGCGGCCGGGGCGCCGAGCAGCCCGACGATCTCGTTGACCGCCGCCCGGCCGGCGCGGTTGGCGCCGACGGTGCTGGCGGACGGCCCGTAGCCGACCAGGTGGACCCGGGGGTCGGCGGTGGCCCGGGTGCCGGTCAGCGCGATGCCGCCGCCCGGGGAGCGCAGGCCGAGCGGGCCGAGGTGACCGACCTCGGGGCGGAAGCCGGTCGCCCACACGATCGCGTCGACGGCGAGTTCCTCGTCGCCCCAGGCGACCCCGTGCTCGGTGAGGCGGTCGAACATCGGCCGCCGCCGCAGCGCGCCCAGCTCCTCGGCGCGGCGGTAGGCCACCGACGGTCCGAGCCCGGTGACGCTCACCACACTTCGCACCGGCAGCCCCTGCCGGACCCGCTCCTCGACCTTGGCAACCACGGCGCGCCCGTACTCGGGGGTGAACGGTCCGGCGTGGTAGAGCGGCGGGGTGCGGGTGACCCAGACGGTCTCGCCGACCGCCGCGACCTCCGACAGCACCTGGATCGCCGAGGCGCCCCCGCCCACCACCAGGACCCGCTTGCCCGCGAACTCCTCCGGCCCCCGGTAGGCGGCGTAGTGCAGCTGCCGTCCGGCGAACCGGCCCGGGTAGTGGGGGAGGAAGGGCCGGGTCCAGGTGCCTGTGGCGTTGATGAGGGCCCGGGCCGACCAGGTGCCGGAGTCGGTCTCGACGAGCAGCCGGGCGTCGGGCCGCGCCGATTCCGAGCGCACCGCCAGGACCCTCACCGGGCGCACCACCGGGAGCGCGTGCTGTGCCTCGTACGCCGCGAAGTACCCCGGGACGACGTCGCGCGCCGCCGCGTTCGGGTCGACCTCGGGGAGTTCGACGTCGGGCAGGTCGTGGAAACCGTGCACGGTGGCCATCCGCAGCGACGGCGACCGGTGGGCCCAGGCGCCGCCGGGGGCGTCGTCGGCGTCGAGCACGACGAACCCGCCGCCGGTGCCGCCCGCCGCGCCGTCCCCGCCCGCCGCGCCGTCCCCGCCCGTCGTGCTCGCCCCGCCCGTCGTGCTCGCCCCGCCGTCCCCGACGGCTTCGCGGAAGGGTGCGAAGCCGCGTCGGCGCAGGTGGTAGGCGGCCGAAAGGCCCGCCTGGCCCGCGCCGACCACCACGACGTCGACCCGGCGGACCGGGCCGGAGTTGGTTGCACCGTAAACAGTCACGCCCGTGAAACATCCGGTGCGCGGCGGGTGTTCCCAGCCGCTGCCGGGCCGGGAAGACCCGCCGTCGGCCGGGGAGATCACCACCGCGGTCCCGTGCGCGCGGACCTCAGTGCCGACGTCCGCCGCCTCCGTGACGTCGAACCGGAACGTCGGTGCCGCGTTCCCCGGCCGCTGCCCGTCGGTTGCCCGGCCGCAGCCCGTCACCAGCCCGGCAGCTGCCGGGCCGGACCGCCCCGGCTCAGGCCGTGGCCGGGGAGATCACCACCGCGGTCCCGTACGCGCAGACCTCCGTGCCGACGTCCGCCGCCTCCGTGACGTCGAACCGGAACATCAGGACCGCGTTCCCGCCGCGCGCCTTGGTCTGCTCGACCAGCCGCTCCATGGCCTCGTTCCGGCTCTCCACCAGGGTCTTGGTCAGGCCGCGCAGCTCGCCGCCGACCAGCGACTTCAGCGAGGCGCCGATCTGGCTGCCGATGTGCCGGCTGCGCACCGTCAGACCGAAGACCTCGCCGATCACGTGGTCCACCCGGTAGCCGGGGATGTCGTTGGTGGTCACAACCAGGACCTGGGCGTCCGGGCGCTGCCCGCCGCCGTACTCGTCGATGTTTGCCATGGCGCCCATCCTGCGGGCGGTTCGACGCCGTCGAACAGAGGCGCGCGGGGCGCGACCGGGAGAAGGCGGGGCAGTGACGGCGAGAACGCGTAGGGTAGCCGGAACAGACCGGTGATCGGACGGCCGAAAGGCCGTACCGTAGCCCCATGGGCGAGCGAAGCGATCATCCACAGGGGCCGGGCGCGGCGGAGGACTCCGGCGCGCAGGAGATCGAGGCGACGGTGGTCCTGGGACTGCGGATCACGAACTGGCCGGCGCTGCGCGCCGCGGCCATCGCGGCCGTGGAGGAACTGGACTTCGAGGGCGTCGATCCGGCCGGGCAGCGCCGTGAACTGCTGCGCGAGGTGGCCGAGGACGCCAACGCGGCACTCGGCGCACTGCTGCACCCGGACCGGCTGGTGGCCGCGATCCCCGGGGTCGAGGCGGTCGGCGGCACGCTGGAGATCAGCGTCACCGAGGACTTCGCACCGGACTTCGCCGAGCTGTTCCCGCTGGACGGCGACGAGGAGGACGGCGGCAGCGCGGCCGGCGACTGGACCCTCACCCCGCGCACCGCGTGCCTGCTCCACGCCCAGTTGCTCGGGCTGGCCGACGCCGCCTACGACGACCTCGACGAGCACGAGGACGAGTCGGTGGCCGACGGCGAGGAGGCGGACTGGACGGTGTTCGGGAGGCTGCCGCAGCGCACTTGGCGGCTGCACCGGAGCTGGCGCCGCGCGATGGCCCGCACCTTCGACGATCTCGCCGACGACCTCGCGCTCGGCGAGTGGCCGCTGCCGCGCTGCCTGGCGGAGGAGATCGCGCTCCGGATGGCCCTGGTCGACGCCCGGACCCTGCTCGGGGCGCAGCCCGAGTCGGTCGCCGACATGATGGGCGACTTGCCCGCGGACCTGTACGACTACGACTGGGACGGCTGCCACGACGAGCTGTTCGGCGTCTACGGGCCGGACGACGGCGATCCGGAGCTGACCGCGGAGCAGCGCGCCGAGCTGCTGCTCACCGCCACCCACCCGGAGGGCTGGTTCCTGAACTACGACGACGCGGAGGAGCGGGACGCCCAGCGCGGCTACCGGCGCTGACCGGGCGCCCGGCTTCCGGCGCCACCGACCCGGTGGCGCCGGTTCCCGGGGGTCCGGAGCCCCGCGGTGATCGCCCCGGGGCGGGGGCTGGCATGCTGGACCGGTGACTTCACCGTTCGACGCCCCCGTTCCCGACCCGATGCCCGAGGACCGCGACGCCCGGCAGCAGTACGTGCTGCCGCTGGTGGTCCGGACGGAGCGCGCGACGCCGCCTGGGCGGACCGACGCGCTGGAGACCTCGGCGCGGGCGGTGCTGACCCTGCTGAACGACCCGAGGGTGGTCGAGGCCGAGGGCGAGTGGGCGGAGCGGGTGCTGGCCTGGGAGGACGCGCGGATCCGCAAGGTGGTCCGGCGGGCGCGGGGCGGTGAGTGGCGCAAGGCCGGGGAGCTGCCCGGCATCACGGTGACGGGCCTGGAGGCGGAGGTGCGGGTCTTCCCGCCGGTTCCGCTGGACGGCTGGCCGAAGGAGCTGGCCAAGCTCCAGGTGTCGGGCACCGACCTGGAGGAGACCGGTCCGGTCGGTCCCGCGCCGACGGGTGTGCCGGTGCTGTGGCTGAACCCTGAGCTGGAGATGAGCGCCGGAAAGACGATGGCGCAGACCGGCCATGCCGCGCAGCTCGCCTGGTGGCGGCTGGACGACGCCCGCCGCAAGGAGTGGGCGGAGAGCGGTTTCGCGCTCGCCGTCCGCACGGCGACGCCCGAGGCGTGGGCGGACCTGGTGGCGAGCGGCCTCCCGCTGGTGCAGGACGCGGGCTTCACGGAGATCGCCCCGGGGAGCTGCACCGTGGTGGCGGACCACCCGGCGCTGCGCGACTGACCGCCGCCGGTCCGCCGCGTCCCGGCCCTCGGCCGCAGACCCGCAGACCGCAGACCCGCAGACCTCGGACCGTCCGAACGCCCGAGCGCCCGAGCACCCGTGCCTGAGGCAGCCGGACGCTCTGGCGTCCGGTGCCGGGCCGGGCGGCGGCACGCCGTCACACCTCTTGACGGCGCAGCCGGTACAGCCCGCCCCAGGCCGCCGCGCCCGCCCACAGGGCCATGATCAGCAGGCCGGTCCAGTGCCCGTAGGCGATCTGCGGGTCGTCGCGGTAGAGCAGTGCGTACCGGCCGGCCCGGTCGGGCAGGAACTGCACGCCGTGCCGCACCACCGGGACGCCGGACAGCAGCGGGGACAGCAGGAAGACGGTGGGCAGCAGCAGGCCCATGGCCGCGGTGAGGTTGCGCAGGGCGGCGGTCAGCCCGAGGCAGAGCACCACCAGCAGGACCGGGTAGAGCACGCCGGCCGTGGCGCTGCGCACGAGCGCGGGGCCGTTCCAGCGCTCCGGTACGAACGCGGCGTAGCCGGCGAACGCCCCGGCCGTCCCGACCAGTCCGACCGCGAGGGCGACGGCCGCGCCGAGGGCGAGCTTGGCGCCGTAGAGGCGGCCGCGCTGCGGGACGGCGGTCAGGGAGAGGCCGATCATGCGGGTGCCGAACTCCTGGCCGAACAGCAGGACGGCGAAGCAGACCAGGGCCGCCTGGCCGAAGTTGAGGCCGTAGTGGACGCCCACGCCCGGGTCGGCGGTGATGCTCTCGTCCTTCCCGCCGAGGGTGGCCGCGACCGCGGTGGTGAACCCGACCGTGAGCAGCAGGCCGACCAGCGGGGTGATCCAGAGCGAGCGCAGGGTGGTGAACTTGATCCGTTCGGCACGCAGGGCGCTACGGACCGGGGAACCGGGCACGGTCGTCGCGGCGTTCACGCGGCCACCGCCCGGTACTCGACACTGTCGGCTGTCATCCGCATGAAGGCTTCCTCCAAGGAGTCCTGTTGGACGGCGATCTCGAACAGCACCACGCCGTCGGCGGCGGCCAGGGCGGCGACGGACTCGGCCGTCGCGCCGGTCACCTCCCAGGCGCCGTCCGCCGCGGGTCGCGCGTCCAGGCCCGAACGCTGAATCAGCGCGGCCAGCCGGACCGGGTCGACGGCCCGCACCCGGATCCTGGTCCGGCCGTGGCGGTCGATGAAGTCGGAGGTCGCCGCGTCCGCGAGCAGCCGGCCCCGGCCGATCACCACCAGGTGGTCGGCGGTCAGCGCCATCTCCGTCATCAGGTGCGAGGAGACCAGCACCGCCCGGCCCTCGGCGGCCAGTCCGCGCAGCAGCATGCGGATCCAGCGGATGCCCTCCGGGTCGAGGCCGTTGACGGGCTCGTCGAGCATCAGCACCGGCGGGTCACCGAGCAGCGCCGCGGCGACCCCGAGGCGCTGGCGCATGCCGAGCGAGAAGCCGCGGATCCGCCGTCCGACGGCCCCGGTCAGCCCGACCCGGTCGAGCACCTCGTCGACCCGGCGCTCCGGGAGGCCGTTGCTCGCGGCCAGCCAGCGCAGATGGCCGCGAGCCGTACGGCCGCCGTGCAGGGCCTGCGCGTCGAGCAGTGCCCCCACCCGCCGCAGCGGGTGGTCGAGTTCGGCGTACGGGCGGCCGTCGACCAGGGCCCGGCCCGCGGTCGGGCGGTCGAGGCCGAGGACCAGCCGCATGGTGGTGCTCTTGCCTGCGCCGTTGGGCCCCAGGAAGCCGGTCACCACCCCGGGGGCGACCTCGAAGTCGAGACCGTCCACCACCCGGGCCCCGCCGTACTCCTTGGTGAGTCCCTCCACCGTGATCACGAGCTGTTCTCCCTTCCTCCGTGCTTCGGTGACTCCATGGGACCGCAGCCCGGAGGCCCGGCGGATCCCGCCCGGGAGGGGATCTGCCTCCCTCCCGAGAGGGAGGCCGCGCACCGCGCTGACCTGGCAGGATGACGCGATGCCCCGGATACTCGCGCCCCTGCTGAGCGCCACCACCTACGCGCGGTGGCTGCACCTGGTGATCGGTCTGGTCTTCGTCGGCGTGGTGCTGATGGTCTATCCGGGCATCGAGGGGCCCGGGCGGGGCGAACTGCTGGTGCGGGCGGCGTGCGTGGACACGGTGCTGCTGGTGCTCGCCGCGCTGGTGCCCGCGATGCGCCGAGCAGAGGGGGTGCAGGCGCGGCTGCTGCTCGTGCCCGGCCGTGAGCAGGACATCGGTGTCCGGCCCGCCCGCGGCTGGGCCGACCGGCGTCGGACGGCCCTCTGGCTGCTCGGCCGGGTGGTGCTCGGCGGGCTCGTCGGCGGGGCCTCGGTGCTGCTGCCCGCGACCGCCGTCGACCTGGTGCTGCGGCCGGAACCGGTGGTGTTCGGGCTGCGGTTGGGCGGGGGCGCCGGCCTGCGGTGGGCGCCGCTGCTGGCCCCGGTGCTGCTGTTCGGGCTCGGCTGGCTGGTGGTCTGGGGCGGCCGGCTCCAGCTGGCGATGGCGGTCCGGCTGCTGGGGCCGTCCCCGGCGGAGCGCCTGGCCGCCGCCGAGCTGCGCGCCGAACGCCTGCTGGAGCGCAATCTGCTGGCGCGCGAGCTGCACGACTCGATCGGCCACGCGTTGACGGTGACGGTCCTCCAGGCCGGGGCGGCGCGCGAGGGCGGCGACCCCGAGTTCGCCGCCAGGGCGCTGGAGGTCATCGAGGAGACCGGCCGGCGGGCGATGGACGACCTGGAGCGCACGCTCGCCCTGCTGCGCGACCCCGCCGACCAGGGCGTTCCGGGTGTCCCGGGGCGCGGCGCCGACGGCGACCGGGACGCGCGGGAACGGCCCGGGATCGACCGGCTCCCCGCCCTGTTCGAGACCGCCAGGGCAGCCGGCAGCCCCGTCGAGGCCCGGGTCGACGTCCCCTCCGGCGCCCTCCCCGGGGTGCTCTCCCGCGAGGGCTACCGGATCGTGCAGGAGGGTGTCACCAACGCCCTCAAGTACGCGCCCGGGGAGCCGATCAGCGTCCGTGTCGCGGTCCGGGACGGCAGCCTGGAACTGTGCTGCGCCAACGCCCTCCGCCCACCGTCCGCCCGCTCCCACGGCGGCTCACCGCGCCGGGGCGGCAAGGGACTTCGGGGCATCCGCGAACGGGCCGTTCTGCTGGGCGGCGAGGCCGCGGCCGGCGTCGAGTCCGGCGACTGGGTGCTGACCGTTCGGGTACCCCTACGCTTGGGCGGGTGACGATCGACATTCTGCTGGCCGACGACGAGGAACTCGTCCGGGCCGGCCTGCGGGTGGTGCTGGAGGCGCAGGGCGACTTGCGGGTGGTGGGGGAGGCGTCGGACGGCGCGGAGGCGATCGCGCTCGCCCGCCGCCTGCGCCCGCACGTGGTCCTGATGGACGTCCGGATGCCCGGCCTGGACGGCCTCGAGGCCACCCGCGAACTCGTCCGCGACGCCGCCGCGCCCGGCGGGTACGCGCCCAGGATCCTGGTCGTCACCACCTTCGAGATCGACGACTACGTCTACCGGGCGCTGCGGGCGGGCGCCGACGGCTTCCTGCTCAAGCGCACCCGGCCGAGCGAGATCGCCCAGGCCGTACGGCTGGTGGCGGCCGGGGAGTCGCTGCTCTTCCCCGCCCAGATCCGCCGCCTCGCCGCCGGCCGGGGCAACCCGGCGGCGCGCGGGACGATGGCCCGCGCCGCGTTGACCGAACGCGAGAGCGAGGTACTGCGCCTGGTGGCCCGCGGGCTCACCAACGCCGAGATCGCCGAGCAGCTGTTCCTCGGGGTGCAGACGGTGAAGACGCACGTCAGCAGCATGTTGGCGAAGCTCGGCGCGCGGGACCGGACCCAGGCGGTCGTCCTCGCCTACGAGTCGGGGTTCGTGACGCCCAGCGAGTGACCACCGAGGCCCACGGCGGCAGTTCAGCAGTTCGGCAGGTCGGCAGGTCGGCAGGTCGGCAGAGCGGGGAGGGCGGTAGGCGGCGCTCAGGCGGGATAGGCGTGCGTCTGGGCGGCCTTGACCGCGGCCCAGACCGTGGAGCCGCGCGCCAGGCCCAGTTCGGCGGCCGCCGCCGGGGTGAGGTCGGCGGCCATCGGAACGGCTCCCGTCAGATCGGCCCGCACCTGGTCGCCGTGCAGGTCGAGCCCGTTGACCGTCAGTTCCCAGACGTTGCGCGCGCTGCCCTCCGGCCGTGAGCCGTGGAGCACGACGGCGGACGGTGGGAAGGCGACGAAGACCGGCCCGGACAGATCCTCGTCGGTGGTCAGCACGGCGCCGTCCGGCAGCGTCACCCGGTGCCCGGCCGAGGTGCCCCGGTAGAGGTTCAGCCCGACCAGCCGGGCGATGTAGTCGGTGCGCGGCCGCCGCGCGATCTCCGCCGGCAGGCCGGACTGCACCTCGCGTCCGCCCTCGATCACCACCAGCCGGTCGGCCAGCACCATCGCGTCCAGCGGATCGTGCGTCACCAGCACCGCGACCGCCTCGAACTCCGCCAGGTGGCGCCGCAGCTGTGCCCGCACGTCGAGCCGGGTGCGGGCGTCCAGGGCGGCCAGCGGCTCGTCCAGCAGCAGCAGCCGCGGCCGGACGGCCAGCGCCCGGGCGAGCGCCACCCGCTGGGCCTGCCCGCCGGAGAGCCGGGCCGGACGGGCGGCGGCGTGTTCGGCCAGGCCCATCCGCTCCAGCCACCCGGCGGCCTCGGCGCGTGCCTCGCGCTTGGAACGGCCCCGGCAGCGCGGACCGAAGGCGACGTTGTCGAGGGCACTCAGGTGCGGGAAGAGCAGGTAGTCCTGGAAGACCACACCGACCGGGCGTTCCTCGGCGGGCGTGTGCAGCCGCCGGGCCGGGTCCTCCAGGACGTCGCCGTCCAGCCGCAGGTGACCGGCGCCGAGCGGCAGCAGACCGGCCAGCGCGCGCAGGGCGGTGGACTTCCCGGCGCCGTTCGGGCCGAGCAGCGCGACCACCTCGCCGGGGGCGGCGGTGAGGGCGAGGTCCAGGGTGAAGGCGGCGCGGTCGACCCGCAGCCGGGCGTCCAGTCCGGCGGCGCCGGGGTGGGTGGTCATCGGCGTGGCGCTCCGGGAACGGGGAGGGTGACGGGGACGGGCGCGGCGGGCGGCCTCACGGCGCGGACATCCAGCGTTCGCGCAGGCCGGCCAGCACCGCGATCGACACCACCAGCAGCACCAGGGACAGCGCGATCGCCGCCTCCGGGTCCGACTCCATCGCGAGGTAGACGGCCAGCGGCATGGTCTGCGTGCGGCCCGGGAAGTTGCCCGCGAAGGTGATCGTCGCGCCGAACTCCCCGAGCGCCCTCGCCCAGGCCAGTACGGCCCCGGCGCCGATGCCCGGGGCGATCAGCGGCAGGGTGACCCGCCGGAAGGCCGTCAGCCGGGAGGCGCCCAGTGTCGCGGCGGCCTCCTCGTAACGCGGGTCGGCGGCGCGCAGCGCGCCCTCGACGCTGATCACCAGGAACGGCATCGCGACGAACGCCTCCGCGATCACCACGCCGGTGGTGGTGAACGGCAGGGTGATGCCGAACGCGGAGTCCAGCCAGGAGCCGACGATGCCGCGCCGGCCGAGCACCAGGAGCAGCGCGACGCCGCCGACCACCGGCGGCAGTACCAGCGGCAGCGTGACCAGGGCCCGGACCAGCCGCCGACCCGGCAGCTCGGTGCGGGCCAGCAGCCAGGCCAGCGGCACGCCGAGGACCAGCGACACGGCGGTGGCGGCCGTCGCGCAGACGAGCGAGAGGCGCAGCGCCTCCCACACCTGCGGGCTGGTGAGCTGCTCCGGGAGCGCGCTCCAGGGCGCCCGGACCAGCAGCCCGACCAGGGGGAGGACGAGGAACGCCAGGCCGAGCAGAGCGGGGAGCAGCAGGGCCGCCGGCACCCGGCCCGCCCGCCGCCGGCCGTGGCGGCGCGGCCGACCGGACCCCGGGGCAGGCCCCGGGCCGGAGCCCGGGACCGCTTCGTGGCCCGAGGAGCCCCCGGACCCGGCGCCGCCCGCCGTGCCGTCGGCCGTGCCGCTGCCGTCCGCGCGGCCGGTGCGACGGATCACGGCGCCTGGAAGCCCGCCGCGGTCAGCACCTGCTGCGCCTCGGACGACTGGATGTAGGCGACGAAGGCGGCGGCGCCGTCCTTGTTCGGCGCCTTGGCCAGGGCGGCGATCGGGTAGTCGTTCACGGCCTTGGCGGCCTCGGGGAACTCCACGCCGTCGATCTTCGCAGCATCGGCCTGCACATCGGTGCGGTACACGAGCGAGGCGTCGACCTCGCCGAGTTCGACCTTGGTCAGCGCGCCCTTGACGTCCTGCTCCAGGGTGACCGGGGTGAGGTTGACGTTGGCGGCCTTGAGCGCGGTCAGCGCGGCGGCGCCGCAGGGCACCTCCTTCGCGCACAGCGCGACCTTCACGCCCGGCGCGGCCAGGTCGGCGAGGCCGGCGAAGTGCTTGGGGTTGCCCTTGGGGACGGCGATGGCGAGGGTGTTGCGCACGAAGGTCTTCGGCTCGCCGGTGGCGCCGCCCGCGTCGGTGACGGTCTTCATGGTGGCGGGGCTGGCGGCGGCGAACACGTCGGCCGGGGCGCCGGAGTTGATGCTCGTGGCGAGGGCCGAGCTGCCGCCGAAGTTGAAGGTGACCTTGGCGCCGGGGTTGGCGGCCTCGAACTTCTTGCCGAGGTCGGTGAAGGTCTCCTTGAGCGAGGCGGCGGCGAACACGGTGACCGTCCCGGTGGCCTTCGGGACGCCGGCCGCGCCCGTGCCGGTGCCGGTCGCCGCGCCCGTGCCGGGAGCGGCGGGGGAACTGCTGCCGCTCTTGGCGTCGGTGTCGCCGTTGCTGTTGCAGGCGGTGGCGCCGAGGGCGAGGACGAGGGCCGCTGCCGCGGTGGCGGTGAGCCTGCTGGCGGTGAGTCTGCGGATGGTCATTCCTTGGCTTCCCCTCCTGGGCGCGCCGGGAGGGGCGCGGGGTCAATGCCGCAGGTGCGGCCATTACGCCGATCATAGTGCCGCATATGCGGGCCGAATTTCGTCTGTCTCATCGCACAGGCCAGGGATGCCGAAGCGGGTGGCGGGTCTGTCGGAAGACGCAAGAGGCCCCGGGGCGCCCCCGTGGGAGCAGGCGCCGCGTCCACGGCCACGGTCGCACCCGGAGCGGGCGCCGCGTCCCGTCGTGCGCCACCTCCGAGGGGCGCGGGGCGGACGACGAGCGCGGGGTGGCGCGCGTCGGCAGCGTCCTGTGCGCCCCTTCTGTGCCGATTACCCGGCGGTTACGTTGGGGACGGAACGGGGGCACGACCGGCCGGTCGCGCGGTCGGGGGCGGGGAGCCCGACCGGGGGCGGGACCGGTGAGGCGCACGACCGAGGAGGGGACATGTCGCTGACCGCCGCGACGACCAGCACCACCGGTACCGCCGCCACCATCACCCGGATACCCGGACCGCCCGGACTCCCGCTCGTGGGATCGCTGCTCGACCTGACCCGGCGCCCGCTGCGGACGTACCTCGACGCCCGCCGCGACTACGGCGACGTCGTCCGCTTCACCGCCGGGCCCCCCGGACTGCGCGCCGAGTTCTACGCGGTGTTTTCCCCGGAGGGCGCACACCAGGTGCTCGGCAGCGAGGCGGCCAACTTCCGCAAGGACAACAGCTTCTACGACGAACTGCGGACCAGCCTCGGCAACGGCCTGCTGACCAGCCAGGACGGCGACTACCACCGCCAGCGCCGGCTGATCCAGCCGCTCTTCACCCGGCGCCGGGTGGACGGCTACGCGGCGGCGGTCGGACAGGAGTGCGCGGTGCTCGCCGACCGCTGGCGGGTGGCGCCCGGCGGCGTGGTGGACGTCGCCGAGGAGATGTCGCGGTTCGCGCTGCGCACGGTGTCCCGGATCCTGTTCGGCGCGGACGTGGAGGCGGCGGTGCGGGTGGTGCACCACAGCTTCCCGGTGCTCGGCGAGTTCGTCCTCGAACGCGGCTTCGCGTCGGTGAAGGTGCCCCGCGGCTGGCCGACGCCCGCCAACCGGCGCGCCGCCGGCGCGCAGCGCGACCTGTACGCGGTGTGCGACCGGATCATCGGCGAGCGGGCGGTGCGGCGGGCGGCGGGCGTGGCCGACGCCGCCGGTCCGGACGACCTGCTGGAACTGCTGACCCGGGCCCGGGGGGAGGACGGGGAGCGGCTCGACCCGGCCGAACTGCGCGACCAGGTACTGATCTTCCTGCTCGCCGGGCACGAGACCACGGCGACCTCGCTCGCCTTCGCGCTGTTCCTGCTGGCCAAGCACCCCGAGCAGCGGCGCCGGGCCCGCGAGGAGGCGGACGCCGTCCTGGCCGGCCGGGCGCCGGTGGCGGCCGACCTGGAGGAGCTGCCCTACCTCACCCGGGTGATGAAGGAGGCGATGCGGCTCTACCCGGCCGCCTCGCAGATGGGGCGCCGCTCGGTGGCCGAGTCGGTGATCGACGGGTACGTGGTGCCCGCCGGTGCCCAGGTCATCCTCGCGCCGTGGGTGACCCACCGGCACCCGGACCACTGGGAGCAGCCGGACCGTTTCGACCCGGACCGCTTCCTGCCCGAGCTGGAGAAGGAGCGGCACCGGTACGCCTGGTACCCCTTCGGGGGCGGGCCGAGGGCCTGCATAGGGCAGCACTTCTCGATGCTGGAGTCGGTGCTGGCACTGGGCACGCTGCTGCGGGACTTCGAGTTCGAGGCGGTGGACCGCGGTGTCCGGCTGGGGCAGGGCATCACGCTCCAGGTGCGGAGCCCGATGCGGGTCCGGCTGACGCCGCGCGGCTGACGGGGAGCGGCCGGGCCCGCGGGGCTGCCGCGCGAGGGAGCCGGACACGGCGGGCCCGGCCGTGGGCCCCGCCGTCACGGCGGCCGGGCCGGTCGGGGCACACGACCGCAGCATTCGAACACAACGCCCCGGTGCCGCGGGCGGATTCGCGGATCCTCGCGGCCGTCGGGCGGCCGGGCCGATAGCGTCCGGTGCACCCCGGGTCGGAAGCGCACGCACGGACGGCACAAGAAGCACCGTTGCCGCACCACCCCGGCCGCCGCGCGGAGTCCGCCCGGCCCGGGGGCACACCCGCCCGGCCCGGGCGGCCCCGGCTCACTCCTGGCCGGCCCGACGGCGCTCCGGGGAGCGGTGGCCCCGGGAGGTGGCCGCCCGGTGAGGGCGGGCCCGGACAGTGCCCGCCCCGGTGAGCGGCGGGCCCGGCTGTCGGGACTCCGAACGCCACCGCGCCCGCCCGCCGTCCGCGCATCGCCTCCGGGAGGGCCGGAGGCTTCCCGAGGCACTTTGCAAAGTCCTGGCGCACTTTGCAAAGTGCGCCAGGACTTTGCAAAGTGCCTCGGCGTCAGCCGGATCTGCTTCTCGTCCCGCACACGAATGGCTGCGGAACGGTGGGACGACGAACTATGATGTGATGTGCGTCACAACGTCATGGCCGGCGGGCCGAAATCCACCGAACGGGCCTTCGGGGTACCGATTTCCGAGGGGGCGGGATGGGAGTCATGGCCGGTTGTCGGGGTGGCGCGGACCCGGACCCGGACCCGGGTCCGGGTCCGGCCGCGGATCCGGCCGCCGACCCGCTTCCGGCGCCGCGCCCGTCGGTCGAATCCGCGGAATTCGACCGGGTGTTCACGGAGCTGCTGCCGAGGCTCCAGCGCGCCGCGGCCCGCATGCTCGGGGATCCGTTCGGCGCGGGCGATGTTGTCCACGAGGCGTATCTGCGGATCGCCCGGAATCCCTCCCGCTTCCTCGGCCATCCCCGGCCCTACGCCTACGCGTTCACCGCGATGGCGAACGTCGTGCGCGACGAGTGGCGCCGCGACCGCCGTTGGCTGCTCCCCTGTGAGGCGTTGGAGGACGTCGCACCGGTCGGCGGCCTCGCGGCGGTCGCCGGCCGGGGCGGCGTGTACGACGATCCCTCGGCCGGCGGGGTGGCGGAGCTGCAGGCGCACTGGGAGGTGGTGCGGTTGCTGCGCTGTCTGACGGCGAAGCAGGCGCGGGCGGTGGTGCTGGTCGACCTCGACGGGTACAGCCTGGAGGAGGCCGCCGCGCTGCTCGGCGTGCACCGCTCCACCCTGGCGGTCAACCGGCGCCGGGCGCTGGACCGGTTGCGGGGCATCCTCGAACGGGAGCGCGATTCACTCGCCGGGGCCGGCCGCCCGCCCGGTGACCTCCCGCCCGGCCGTCGGCCGGATTCCGGGCCCGACCGCCCGGCCGCCCGCCGGTCCGGCCGCCCGCCCGGGCACGTGCCGGGGGCGCGAGCCGGGTCCGACGCACCGGTCTGACGGCATGTCAGCTCAGCCCCGGTCTCGCCCCGTACGCTGCAAATCGTGATCACGTACGAGGAGCATCGGCTCCGCTCCCTGGTGGACGAGGGCCGTTGGATCGAACTGCTGGGCGCCTACCGGCAGGCCCGTGCCGCCGCTGTCGCGCTCGACCTGGCGGGCGACCCGGCGGGCGGCGACCCGGCGGCCGGCGGGTCGGCCGGCGTGGGCCCGGCGGGCGGCCCCGGGGCGGCCGGTGCCCGGGCGGTCGCGGCCGCGCAGGGCCGGGCCGGCATCGCCACCGCCGCGCTCGGCCACCTGATCGCGTACGCCGCGCCGCCCGAGGTGGCCGCACGACTGTTCGACACGGACGGCGGGCCCGGCACCGCGGCGGGGGTGGCCGACCACGACGCCGGGCCGCTCTGGGAGGTGCTGGCGACCCGGCACACCTGGCGGCGGCTCGCCCCGCTGCTCGGCCCGCCCCCGGTGCGGCGGCTGGTCGCGCAGACCCGGGTACTGCTGGGCGAGGACCTCTCCCGGGGCGCCGAACCGGACCCCGAGGGGGTGCCGCTGCTGCTCGAGCCCTGGGAGTCGGTGGGGCGGGCCGAGGGCATGCCGGTCCGGGAGTACCTGCGCCAGGGCGGTTCGCGCAGCGCCCTGCTGACGCTGCCCGCCAGCCGGGAGGGGCTGGCCCGGGTGGAGCTGCCCGAACCCGGGATCCGGCTGCCGGGGCAGCCGGCCACCCGGGCGCTGGCGGAGCTGGCCGGCTGGGCGCGGACGGTCTGCGTGCGCGGACCGGCGGCGGGGGCCGCCGCCCAGCTCGCGCCGGGGCCGGCGGTCACCGGCGGGTACCTGCCGTTCGCCCTCGCCTGGCCGGCGCTGGTGCAGGCGGGCATCGCGGACCGCGCGCACGGCGCGGCGCACGGGAGGCTGGCGCTGTGGCGGGTGCTGACGGCGATGACCGGCGCCCAGCGGCCGGAGTCGGCGGACCGGGCGGAGGTCCGCGCCCTGGTCGCCCGGATGCGCTGCTTCACCTGGGACGATCCGGCCGACCGGCTGCGGCACCTGCATCTCGCGCTGGAGGATCCGGCGACCGGGCTGAGCTGGGCGGTCAGCGGCTCCGAGGAGGTCTGAACGGGCCGGTCGCCCCAGGGGTCGGGCCCGAGGGCGGGTGGTCCGGGCCCAGGGGTCCCGGACCCGGGCCGAGGGCCCGGTCGGTGCCGGGGACACGAAGGACCCCTGGTCCGGCGCCTTTTCCGGGGGGTTGGGCGGGGCGCCGGACCAGGGGAGCGGGGGACGGCGCGGCTCAGGCGGCCGTCGTCGTGGTCGCCGCAGCAGTGGCCGCAGTGGCGGCCGGGACCGGGACCGGTGCGGGCGGCGCCGTCCCGGCCGGGACGGCGGGCTCCGGCGCCGGGGCGCCGTGCGGGTCGGCGTCCAGCAGCGTCCGCTCGTCGAACGGCACCGCGCCCGCCAGCACCTGCCGGGCCCGCTCGCGGTCGAGCTCCCCGGTCCACTGGCCGATCAGCACGGTGGCGACGGCGTTCCCGGCGAAGTTGGTGAGCGCCCGGGCCTCGGACATGAACCGGTCGATGCCGACGATCAGCCCGACGCCGTCCACCAGGGCCGGCTTGTGGGACTGGAGCCCGCCCGCGAGGGTGGCCAGTCCGGCGCCGGTGACGCCGGCCGCGCCCTTGCTGGCGATCACCATGAAGACCAGCAGCGACAGCTGCTCGCCCACCGACATCGGCTTGTCCATCGCCTCCGAGATGAAGATCGAGGCCATGGTCAGGTAGATCGCGGTGCCGTCCAGGTTGAAGCTGTAGCCGGTCGGGACGGTGATGCCCACCACCGGGCGGCTGACGCCGAGGTGCTCCATCTTGGCGATCAGCCGGGGGAGGGCGCTCTCCGAGGAGGAGGTGGAGAGGATCAGCAGGAACTCGCGGCCGAGGTAGCGCAGCAGGGTGAAGATGTTGACGCCGGCGACCAGGCGCAGCAGGGTGCCGAGCACCACGACCACGAACAGGGCGCAGGTCAGGTAGAAGCCGACCATGATGACGGCGAGGCTCTTCAGTGCGGCGGTGCCGGTGGCGCCGACCACGGCGGCCATCGCCCCGAAGGCGCCGATCGGCGCCACCCACATGATCATCGCCATGACCCGGAAGACCAGCCGCTGCACGTGCTCGATGCCGCGCAGTACGGGGGCGCCGGCCGGGCCCATCGCCTGCAGGGCGAAGCCGGCCAGCAGGGCGATCAGCAGGGTCTGCAGCACCTTGCCCTCGGTGAGGGCGGAGAGCATGGTGGTCGGGATCATCCCGAGCAGGAAGTCGGCGGTGGACTGCGCGCCGCCGGCGGCGGCCTGGGCGTGGCCGGACTTGGCGAGGGCCGCGGTCAGGTGGAGGCCGCCGCCGGGCTCCAGCAGGTTGCCGACCAGCAGGCCGATGCCGAGGGCGACGGTCGACATGGCGAGGAAGTAGCCGAGCGCGAGGCCGCCTACCTTGCCGACCTTGGCGGCCTTGGTGACCGAGCCGATGCCGAGCACGATGGTGCAGAAGATGACCGGGCTGATCATCATCTTGATGAGGTTGACGAATCCCGTGCCGACGGGCTTCAGCTCCACGGCGAAGTCCGGTGCCGCCAGGCCCACCGCGACGCCCGCGACGACCGCCGCGATCACGGCGAGATAGAGGACGTGGGTGCGGTCCTTCGGTCTGGCGCCCGCGGCGGCCGCTGCTCCGGTGATCGACATCTGTGGCTCCTTCGCCCTGCTGTGCCCGGCACCGCGTGCGCCGTGGGGGGTTGCGCCCACGAACAGGCGCCCGTCAAGGGGGGTCCGCGACGGGTGCGTGTCCGTGGGCGTGCGCATGGGTCCGCCCTCGTGGAGGGTGTGCCCATGGGGGGTGCGCCGGCCCGCGGTCCCGGGGGCCCGGGTGGTGGGCCGCTCCGACTATGGCGTCCGGGCGTGACGCGGGTCACGTTTGCGTTCATAGAGTTCACATCGCCGCGGGCTCCGTACCCCGGTCCGTACCGGCGGGGCCGTGGTGCACACTGACAGGCATGTCCGCGCGTACCCCTCTCCCGCCGCGCCGGCTGGTGCGCAGCCTGGCCGGACAGCTCTTCGTCGTCCAAGTGGTCATCGTCGCCGCCGTGGTCGCGGGCGGGGCGGTGCTCGCCTACCTGTTCACCGCCGGGCGGGCCGACGACGCGGCCCGCCGCCAGGTCACCGCCGTCGCCCGCGCCGTCGCCGACTCGCCGACCGTTCGCGAGGCCGCCGGCGCACCCGACCCGACGGCCGTGCTCCAGCCCTACGCCGAGCGGGTGCGGGTCGACACCGGGGTCTCCTTCGTCACCGTGATGGACACCGCCGGCATCCGCTGGACCCACCCGCTGCCCGAGCAGATCGGGCGGCCCTTCCTCGGGCACATCGACTGGGCGCTCGCCGGGGAGACCCGCAGCGAGACCTACACCGGCACGCTCGGGTCCTCGGTGCGGGTGGTCACCCCGGTGCTGGACGAGCGGCACCGGGTGGTGGCGCTGGTCAGCGCCGGCATCACGGTGCAGTCCATCTCGGCGCAGCTGCGCGGCCCGCTGCTCGCGCTGGTGGGGGTCGCCGGGGCCGCGCTGGCCGTCGGCGGGATCGGCACCTACCTCGCCAACTCCCGGCTGCGGCGGCACACCCACGGCATGGGACCGGCCGAGCTCAGCCACCTCTACGAGTACCACCAAGCCACTCTGCACGCCGTCCGGGAGGGGCTGGTCCTGCTCGACCGGGACCACCGGGTGGTGCTCTGCAACGACGCGGCGCGCGAACTCCTGGGCCTGGAGGGGCCGGTGGAGGGCCGACCGGTCGACGGGCTGGGGCTGCCGGACGCCCTGCTGGCGGCGGTCTCCGGGGACGCGCCGGTCCGGGACGAGGTCCATCTGACCGCCGAGCGGGTGGTGGTGCTCAACACCTCCACCATCGGCACCGGGCTCGGCCGGGTCCTCACCCTCCGCGACCACACCGAACTCCAGGCGCTGAGCGGTGAACTGGACTCCGTGCGCGGTTTCACCGAGGCGCTCGGCGCGCAGGCGCACGAGGCCGCCAACCGGCTGCACGCCGTCGTCTCGCTGATCGAACTCGGCCGTCACCGGGAGGCGGTGGAGTTCGCCACCGCCGAACTGGCCCTCGCCCAGCGGCTCACCGACCGGGTGGTGGCCGCCGTCGGCGAACCGGTGCTGGCCGCCCTGCTGCTGGGCAAGGCCGCCCAGGCGGCCGAACGGGGGGTGGAGTTGACGCTCACACCGGACAGTTCGATCGACGACGGTGTGCTGCCGCCGCGGCTGACCGCCCGCGACCTCATCACCGTGCTCGGCAATCTGATCGACAACGCCGTGGACGCCGCGATCACCGGCGCGGCCGCGAACCCCGGACCCCCGGAGGTCACCGTCACCGCCCGGATCGACGGGGACCACCTGCTGCTGCGGGTCGCCGACACCGGGGCCGGCATCGACCCGGGCGCGGTCGACGACGTGTTCCGGCGCGGGTGGAGTACCAAGCAGGACGGCCGCGCGGGCGGGAACGGCGCCGGCAACGGCGACGGCAACGGCGGGACCGGCCGAGGGAGCGAGCAAGGGACCGGCCGAGGGGCCGAGCAGGCGAACGGCCGGGAGGACGGCAACGGGACCGGCGGCAGCGTCGGCCACGGCCACGGCCACGGCCACGGCCACGGGCGCGGACTCGGGCTCGCCCTGGTCGCCCAGGCCGCCCGGCGCAACGGCGGCACCGTCGCGGTCGGTCGGGAGCGCGGTGCGGTGCTCACCGTCCGGCTGCCGCTCGACCGCCCGGCGCGCGAGGGCGCGGGGGAGCACCGGCGCGTGGCGGTGGCCCCGTGAGCCGCGACACCGGTCGGGCCGGGGGCCCCGAACGGACCGGGGGCGCCGAACGGTCCGGGGGCGCTGAACGGGCCGAGATCTCCGTCCTGGTGGTCGAGGACGACCCGGTGGCCGCCGCCGCCCACACCCTCTACGTGGGGCGCGAGCCGGGATTCCGGGCGGTCGGCACCGTGCACGGCTGCGCGGAGGCACTGCGCTTCCTCGAGCGGGCCCGGGCCGCCGGGCGCCCCGTCGACCTGCTGCTGCTCGACCTCTACCTGCCCGACGGGCACGGCCTGCAGCTCTGCGGCACCCTGCGGGCGGCCGGGCACACCACCGACGTCATCGCGGTCACCTCGGCCCGCGACCTCGCGATGGTCCGCCGCGCCGTGTCCGCCGGTGTCGTCCAGTACCTGCTGAAGCCGTTCGCGGCCGCCGCGCTGCACGACCGCCTGGAGCGCTACGCCCGCTACCGGGACACCCTCGCGCGGACCGGTCCGGCCACCGGGCAGGACGAGGTCGACCAGGCGCTCGCGCTGTTGCGGATGCCCGAACGCACCGCCCTGCCGAAGGGGTTGAGCGCTCCGACGCTGGACACCGTGGCCGGGGTGCTGCGCGCGGACCGTACCGGCCTCTCGGCCGGCGCCGCGGGTACGGCGGCCGGTGTCTCGCGGATCACCGCCCGCCGCTACCTGGAGCACCTGGTGGACACCGGCCTCGCCGTCCGGGAGCCCCGTTACGGCACGGTCGGCCGGCCGGAGCTCTGCTACCGCTGGACGGGCGGCTCCGGCGGCCCCAGTGGCTCCGGCGGCCCCAGTGGCTCCGGCGGCCCCGGTGGGGCGGACGCTCCGTGAGGTGGGGTCAGCGGGCCACGAACTGGGTGAGCAGGGCCTGCACCTCGTAGATGTCGACGCCCTTGGTGAAGTTCTTGGATATCGGCAGCGCGGCGCCCGAGACCCAGATCTTCAGCTCGGCGTCCAGGTCGAAGCTGCCCGCGGTCTCCACGGCGAAGTGGGTGATCGAACGGTAGGGGATCGAGTGGTACTCGGTCTTCTTGCCGGTGATGCCCTGCTTGTCGACCAGGATCAGCCGGCGGTCGGTGAACAGGAAGGCGTCGCGGACCAGCTGGTAGGCGGCGTGGACCTGCTCGCCCTGGCCGAACAGCCGGGCGAACTCCTTCTGGGCCTCGGCGTTGTCGATCCGGTGCGCGTTGCCGAAGAGTGCCATGCGGGATTCCTTCGCTCGGGCACCCGGTGCGGGTGCGTACGGAGCCCGAGTCTGACACGTCGGTGATCATGGCCGCGGGTCACCCCTGCCCCTGCCCCTGCCCCCGCGCCCGCCCGGGACCGGGGGCCGGGGCGGGCCCGGCCCGGTCAGTGCTCCGCGCGCTCGGCGAGGGCGAGGTAGCGGTCGTCGGTGTCCGCGAAGGCCACGAGGCGCCAGCCGGTGGCATCGAGCAGGGGGCGGAGGTTGGGTTCGGCCCGGAGGTCGTCCGGGGTGAGGGGGCGGCCGTGGCGGGCGGCGAGGGCGGCGCGGCCCACGGGGTGGAACAGTGCCAGCCGGGCGCCGGGCCGGCCGACCCGGGCGAACTCCCGCAGGGCCTGGACCGGGTCCGGCAGGTGGGAGACCAGTCCGGCCGCGAACACGGCGTCCAGTGCGGCGTCGGGCAGCGGGAGCCGGGCGCAGTCCGCGAGCAGCAGGGCGGCTGTGCCGGGATGCCGCGCGGCGGCCTCGGCCAGCATCTCGGGCGTGACATCGGCGCCGAACACCCGCCCGGCCGGGCCGACCGCGGCGCGCAGCGGCGGCAGGGCGCGGCCGGTGCCGCAGCCCGCGTCGAGCACCGAGTCGCCGGGGCGCAGGGCGAGTTCGGCGATCGCGGCGGCGTATCGCGGGCCGTCGTCCGGGAACTTGGCGTCCCAGCCGGCGGCGCGGACGCCGAAGAACTCCCGGGTGCGGGCGAGTCCGGCGGCACGGCCGGCCGGGGTGTCGTCGTCGGCGGGGGTGGCGGAGCCGTTCCGGGGCGAGGGTGGCATGCGGCGAGGGTAGCGCGCCGGCCTCGGCCGGAGGCCGTGACCTCCGGCCGGTCCGGTCGTTGAGGGAGTGGGCCGACTGTCACTCGCAAGGGTGGTTCCGGCGCCCCCGGACGGATCAGGGCAGGTCAGACAAGTAAGGTTAGGCTCACCTAATTTTCTGGGAGTCCGCCTTGACGCTCGCCGCTGAGCCCGCCACCGGTCCGACCGTCCCCCGTGCCGCCGCCGTTCCCGCGCCGGGCCCGGCGCCCGCGCCCGCCGCCGGGGCGGCGTCCGGGCCGAGCGCCGTGCTGCGCCGCCAGCGCCTGCGCGAGTCCGCCGCCCGCACCTACGCGCGCTCGTTCCCGATCGTCCCCGTGCGCGCCAGCGGCATGACCGTCGAGGGCGCCGACGGCCGCCGCTACCTCGACTGCCTCTCCGGCGCCGGCACCCTCGCGCTCGGCCACAACCACCCCGTGGTGCTGGCGGCGATCCGCCGTACCCTCGACAGCGGCGCCCCCCTCCACCTGCTCGACCTCGCGACCGCCGAGAAGGACGACTTCACCACCGCCCTGTTCGAGAGCCTGCCGCCCGCCTTCGCCGACGGGGCGCGGGTGCACTTCTGCGGGCCCGCCGGGACCGACGCCGTCGAGGCCGCGCTCAAGCTGATGCAGACCGCGACCGGCCGTTCCGGCGCGCTCGCCTTCACCGGCGCCTATCACGGCATGACCGCCGGATCCCTGGCGCTCACCGGCAACGTCGCCGTCAAGGAGCCGCTGCCCGGCGGTGGCGAGGTCGTCCGGCTGCCCTACCCCTACGGCTACCGCTGCCCGTTCGGGGTCGGCGGGGAGGCGGGGGCCGAACTGTCGGCCACCTACGTCGAACGGCTGCTCGACGACCCGGCCGGCGGCGTCGTCCCGCCCGCCGCGATGGTCCTGGAGGCCGTGCAGGGCGAGGGCGGTGTCGTTCCAGCGCCGGACGACTGGCTGCGCACCATGCGCCGGATCACCGCCGAGCGCCGCATCCCGCTGATCGTCGACGAGGTGCAGACCGGTGTGGGCCGCACCGGTGCGATGTGGGCGGTCGAGCACAGCGGGATCGTGCCCGACGCGATGGTGCTCTCCAAGGCGATCGGCGGCAGCCTCCCGCTCGCCGTCGTCGTCTACCGGGAGGAGTACGACGGCTGGCGGCCCGGCGCCCACACCGGCACCTTCCGCGGCAACACGCTGGCCATGGCGGCCGGAGCCGCCACCCTGCGCTACGTCGCCGCCAACGGGCTGGCCGAACGGGCGGCGGTGGTCGGCGACCGGATGGTCGCACGGCTGCGCGCGCTGGCCGGGGAACTCCCCGCGATCGGCGACGTGCGCGGCCGCGGGCTGATGATCGGCGTCGAACTCGTCGACCCGGCCGCGGAGCCGGACGCCTGCGGGGCCCGCCCGGCCGCCCCCGGACTCGCCGTCCGGGTCCGCGAGGCCTGCCTGGAACGCGGGCTGATCGTCGAACTCGGCGGGCGGCACGACGCCGTCCTGCGGCTGCTGCCCCCGCTCACCATCACGGACGAGCAGACGGCCGCGGTGCTGGACCGGCTCGCGGACGCCGTCGCGGCGGCCTCCGCGTGAGCGGCGGCCCGGGGGAGGGGCCCGAGGGCGGTACCGAGGGCGGTACCGGGGAGGGGCCCGGGGGCGGTACCGGGGACGGGACCGAGGGCGAGATCGGGACCGGGGCGGATGCCGGGGCCGGGCCGGGCCGCGGCGCTTCCTGGCCGGACCCGGCCGAGGGGGCCGACGCACCGCTCGACGCCCTCTCCGGCGGCGTCGGCGGACCGGCAGCGCTCGGCCCGCTGCTCGCCACCGTCCTCGACGCGCTGGAGACCGGAGCCACCCGGCGCGGCGGCCCGCTGCCGACCGGCCGCCCCGGCGACCTCGCCGCCCTGGTCGACCGGGCACTCGCCGCCGCCGAGGGCCCCGACGCCCTCGCCCGCCTCACCGAACTGCTCGCCCACGGCGCCGCCGACCCCGCCGACCCGTTCTGCGCCGCCCACCTGCACTGCCCGCCGCTCGCCGTGGCCGCCGCCGCCGACCTCGCCGTCAGCGCCCTCAACCCCTCCCAGGACTCCTGGGACCAGGCCCCCGCGGCGACGGCACTGGAGACCGCGGTGCTGGCCGAACTCGCCGCCCTGGTCGGCTACGACCCCGCCCGGGCCGCCGGCGTGGTCACCTCCGGCGGCACCGAGTCCAACCTCATGGGCCTCATGCTCGCCCGCGACCAGAAGCTCGACGGCATCGTCGAACTCGACGGGCTCCTCGGCCTGCCCGCCGGCGTCCGGCCCCGGATCTTCGCCTCCCGGGCCGCGCACTTCTCGGTCCAGCGGGCGGCCGCCCTGCTCGGCCTCGGCGAACGCGCCGTCGTCCCGGTCGACGTCGACCGCGACCTGAGGATGGACCCGGCGGCGCTCGAACGCGCCCTCTCCGAGGCCAGTTGGGCCGGACACACCCCCGTCGCGGTGGTCGCCACCGCCGGCACCACCGACACCGGAGCCGTCGACCCGCTGCCCGCCGTCGCCGAGCTCGCCGCCCGCTACGACGCCTGGCTGCACGTCGACGCCGCGTACGGCGGCGGCGCCCTGCTCTCCGACCGGCTCGCCCCCCTGCTCGACGGCATCGAACGCGCCGACTCCGTCTCGCTGGACTGGCACAAGCTCGGCTGGCAGCCCGCCGCCGCCGGGGTCTTCCTGGTGCGCCACGCCGAGAACTACGTCTCGCTCGCCCGCCGGGCCGTCTACCTCAACCCGGCCGACGACGAACAGGCCGGCTACCCCAGCCTGTTGGGCCTCTCCCTGCGCACCACCCGACGGCCCGACGCCTTCAAGCTCGCCGTCACCCTGCGCACCCTCGGCCGGGCCGGACTCGGCCGGCTCGTCGACGCCTGCCACGACCTCGCGCGGTCCGCCGCCGACGCCGTCCGGGCCGAACCGGAACTGGAACTGCACGCCGAACCCGTGCTGACCGCCCTGCTGTTCCGCTACCGGCCGGCGGCCGGGCCGGGCTCCTCGCAGTCCGGCCCCGACCCGGCCGCGCTGGACCGGGTCAACGCCGAACTGCGGCGCGAACTGCTGCGCGGCGGACGGGCCGTGGTCGGCCGGACCGAACTGCCCGGCGAGGGCCCCGGCCGGGTCCGGCTCAAGCTGACGCTGCTCAACCCGCACACCACCGCCGAGGAGGTGGCCGGACTGATCGCCGAGGTCGTCCGTGCGGGCCGGGAGACCTGGCGGTGGGTCGGGCGGTAGTACGGCCGCCGGGTCAGACGGCTCCGGTGGGGGTGGGCACGGCCGCCCGCAGGTGGTAGTCCACCTCCACCGAGACGGCGGGCTCCTCGGCCCTGCCCCGGACGGTGAGTTCGTGGTTGCCGGGCGCCAGCGGGTCCAGCCGCACCCACAGGCCGCACGACCAGGTGTTCTCGGAGCCGGTGGCGGTCGCCCCGAAGGCGTTGCCGGCGACGGAGTACAGCTGGATCCGGGTCGCGCCGAGCGGCTCGGCCGTCAGCGGGACGCCGTCCAGCGTGGCGCTGCCCTGGGCCCGGTCCATGAAGACCGTGCAGTCTGCGGCCTCGCCGACCATGGTCACCAGCGGGAACAGCACCGGCAGTCCGACGGGGACGGCGCAGGTCCGCCCGACCGGGCCCCCGCCGGTCGTTCCGGCCAGGTACCAGATGTCCTCGTGCTGGCGCTCACCGCACCACCGGCCGTCCCGGTCGAGCACCGGGCTGCGGTTCGCCTCGCTGCCCGACGCCCAGTTCCACCAGCCGTACTGCACCTCCGCCGAGGTCAGCGTGTGCACCGCGAGCGGCGGGCTCGGCGACTCCGACGGCTCCTCGGCCGGCGCGGGCGGGGCCGTCGCCGCGGTGTCGTGTTCCGGTGCGGCAGTGCAGGCCGTGGCCAGCAGCAGGGCACCGAGGAACAGGGCGGTCCGTCGCCGTGAAGTCATGATCGTGGAGTCTACGAGCCCGGTCACCCCTCGCGCGCCCGGTTTCCGCGGTGCGAACCACCGCCCGGCCCGGCCCGGGGCACCGGCCACGGCGGGAACCACCGTGCGAGCGGCCGGCGGCGCGAACCACGGTGCGGACTACGGAGCGAAGAGGATCTCGCGGCACCGCTCCCAGGAGGCCGGGTCGGCCGCGACGAGCAGGCCGTCCGTGCCGCCCGGGGCCTCGGGGCGGTAGGGGGTGCCGTCGAGACGGGCGGCGCGGCCGCCGGACTCGGCCACCAGGAGGGAGCCGGGGGCGTGGTCCCAGGGCAGGGTGCGCCAGTAGAGCACGAAGTCCGTGTTGCCGTCCGCGACTTCGGGGTACTCGATGCCGGCGGCGTGGCGCCCGTCGGTCAGGCCGCCGAAGGCGGTGGCGTTGGACTCGATCAGACGGCGGCGGGCCGGGTCCAGGAACCGGCTCTTCACCGAGCCGCGCCAGGCGGCCGGATCGTCGCCGGCGGGCGTGCGGGTCAGCCGGTGGCCGTCGCGCCAGGCGCCGGAGCCCAGTTCGGCGGTGTAGGTGGTGTCGGTGGCCGGCTGCCGGATCCAGGCGGCGACGGTCCGGCCGTCGCGCACCAGGGAGACCATCACCGCGTAGTCGGGGCGGCCGGCGACGAAGTTGGCGGTGCCGTCGACGGGGTCGACGAGCCAGACGGCCGGTTCGGCGTGCAGGGCCCGGGCGAGTGCCGGGTCGGCGGCCACCGCCTCCTCACCGACCACCGGGACGGGCAGCAGCTCGCGCAGCCGCCGCGAGATGATCAGCTCGGCCTCGCGGTCGGCGACGGTGACCACCTCGCCGGGGGCCTTCTCCATCACCTCGCCGGAGGCCAGCGCCCGGAACCGGGGCTCCACCGCCTCGGCCGAGGCCTCGGCGATGATCTCTGCCACCTTCTCCATCAGCACGTGCGCGCTCCCTTCGCTGCTACCACCTTCGCACGCCAGTGCGGTTCCGGTGCACGGAGGGCGGCCGCCGACGGCCGGCGGACGGCGGACCCGGGTGTCCGGTCCCCGCCGTCCGTCGGCCGTCCGCCGCGCGGCGGCCGCCGACGTTCCGTCCGACGCCGGCGGCCGCCCCTCGGCGGCCTCCCGTCAGTGCTGCTCCGCCGGGCTGTCCAGATAGTGGAAGCCCGGGCGGGGGTGCATCAGGAACTCGTGGTGCGAGATGTTCCAGGCGTACGCCCCGGCCAGGTCGAAGAGCACCCGGTCACCCGCGCGGAGGCGGGCGGCGGCCGGGGCCGCGTGGGCGAGCACGTCCTTGGGGGTGCAGAGCTGGCCGGTCAAAGTGGCCCGGCCGGTGGTCACGGCGGGCCGCTCCCACGGATGGGGCCACTCCTCGACCCGCAGGATGTCGAACGGCTGGCTGTGGCCCCGGGTGGCCGGGGTCCGCAGGTGGTGGGTGCCGCCGCGGACGACCACGAAGTCTTCGCCGTGGCTGCGCTTCACGTCCAGCACCTCGGTCGCGTACCAGCCGCAGTACGCGGTGAGCGCCCGGCCCGGCTCGATCCGCAGGACCGGGCCGGGGTGGCGGTCCAGCAGCTTCCCGAGGCCCTCGCCGAACGTGGTCCAGTCGAACCGGGCGTCCGGGTCGGCGTAGTCGACGGCCATGCCGCCGCCCACGTTGACCTCCTCCAGCGCGAAGGCGTGCCGCTCGGCCGAACGGGTGGACCAGCCGACGATCTGCTCCGCCAGCGCCAGCTGTTCGGACGCGGCCAGCCCGCTCGCCAGATGGGCGTGCACACCGCGCAGCCGCAGCTGCCGCCGGACCGGGGCCAGCGGGCCGACCGGCTCGGTGAGCAGCCGCATCGCCGCCTCGGCGCGGTCCGGGTCCAGCCCGAACGGGGTCGGGCGCCCGCCCATCGCCAGCGCGACCGAGTCCAGCGCACCGGCCCCGACCGGCAGGTTCACCCGCAGCAGCACGTCCACGGTCGCGTCCGGCCGGTCGGCCAGCACGGCGGCCAGCCGGTACAGCTCCTGTTCGCTCTCGACGTGCCAGCGGTGCACACCGGCGTCCACGGCGGCGGCGATCTCGGCGGGCGTCTTGCCCGGCCCGCCGAAGGCCAGCCGGGCGTCCGGGACGGCCGCCCGGACGTGCGCCAGTTCGCCTCCGCTGGAGACCTCGTAGCCGTCCACGGCCCCGCCCAGGGCGGCCAGCACCGGGGCCTCGGGGTTGGCCTTGGCCGCGTAGTACAGCTCGACCCGCTCCGGCAGGGCGGCCCGGACGGCGGCGGCGTGCGTCCGCAGGGCCGCCAGGTCGTAGACGTAGGCGGGCAGTTGTTCCGGGTCCAGCTCCGCGACGTGGCGGTGGACGGCGTCGGTGGCGGTCATCGGGTCCTTCCGGCGGCGACGGGCGGGGCCTGGACGGGCTGCGGGATCCGGGCGGTAGGTGGGAGGGGGGCCGAGGGCGGTCCGGGTACGGCCGACGCGGCGGCGCCGTGGGCGGCCTCCGCCAGCACGGAGCGGGCCAGCGGCGAGGCCATCCGGACGTAGCCGGCCGCGCGGTCGGCCTTGCGCTCCCAGCGGGTGAGCAGGTTGGCCTTGCCGGGCAGCGGCACGCCGGCCAGCAGCGCGCGCAGCCGGGGCGGGCGGCCGTGCTCCGCCGCGTACTCCTCCAGGACGCGGCGGACCGCCTCCCAGAGCGCGCCCTCCGCCGCCGGGTGCAGGTCGGCGACGGCGGCCAGCAGTTCGGCCACGTGGTTGACCAGCAGGCAGTAGACCACCCGGTCCCAGCCGCGCTCGGCGTCGTAGGCCATCGGCCCGGCGACCTCGGGCGGCAGTGCGGCGAGCAGTTCGGCGTGCCGCTCGGGGACGAGCTTCGTCCCCTCGAGGTCGCGGAAGAGCACCTGGGCCGGGCGGCCGGACGCGTCCACGCCGATCAGGACGTTCTGCAGGTGCGGTTCGAGCACCACGCCGTGGTCGAAGAAGGCGGACAGCACCGGCGGGAGGAGCAGGCGCAGGTAGGCCGTCC
This sequence comes from Kitasatospora sp. NPDC089913, assembly GCF_044748625.1. Taxonomy (NCBI): domain Bacteria; kingdom Bacillati; phylum Actinomycetota; class Actinomycetes; order Kitasatosporales; family Streptomycetaceae; genus Kitasatospora; species Kitasatospora sp. NPDC089913. Next base: position 62,378 of record NZ_JBIVGI010000024.1, read on the forward strand.
ACCAGTCGAGCGCCCGGGCCGGGTCGGCCGGGTCGGACAGCAGCCGGGAGATGTGCGCCGAGCTGGTCGGGTACTCGTCGGCGACGGCGGCGGCCAGCAGCGGGGTGAGGTCGGGGCGCAGCGAGGCGCCGAGGCCCTCGCGGACGATCAGGCCGAATCCCTCGTAGAGCGCCCGGTCGGGCCGGCCGTCCGCGCCGGGCAGGGCGAGCGTGCGGAACGCCGGCTCGCGCAGCACGGCGGCGTCCGGGAACCGCTCGGCCAGGTCGGCCAGGACCGGGGCGAGCAGCCGGGTGAGGGTGACCGCGCCGGTCAGCTCGTAGGCGGCGTTCTTGCGCAGGCAGTTGGTGATCCGCACATTGAGGCTGAACTTGAGGAACGCGCCCGCGCCGTACAGGGTCCGGACCGAGGCGGTGGCCGCGAACGGGGTGCCGCCGGGGCCGAGGTCGATGATGTCGCCGCGCTCCAGTGCCCCGCGCAACAGCGGGTGGTCGCCGATGAGTTCGTACTGCCAGGGGTGGGCGGGCAGCAGCCGGTAGCCGTCCCGGACGGCGCCGAGGCTGTCCAGCAGGGCGGTCGCGGCCGGGTCGGCGGAGGCCTCGGCGATCAGCTCCTGCCGTACCGCGAGGTGGCGCAGCGGGAATTCGGCGCGGGCCTCGGGGGCGTAGTCGCGCCAGTCGCCGCGTTCGGCGGAGCGGGACTTGGGCGCGGGGTGGAACCGGTGCCCGAACAGCAGGGCCTGCTCGGACTCCAGGTAGCGGTTGGGGCCGGGCGCGGGGCGGCCGGCCAGGGCGGTGGAGACCGCGGTGTGGCTGGAGGTGAGCTGGCCGAGGAACTCCTCGTTGACCGTTCCGGTGCGCAGTTCCAGCTCGCCCTGGATCTGGCGGGCGAGCTCGTGCCAGTCCAGCTCGCGCCAGCCGCCGCGGTGTTCCTCCTCCACCGGTCCGGTGAAGCGGTGTGCGCCGATCAGCGAGGTGCGGCGCAGCGCCACCCGGAGCAGGGTGCCGCGCCGGGGGAGGCGGATCAGCAGGCGGCCGTCGGTGACGGCGGTCTGGTGTTCGGGCGCGGACACCTCGCGCAGCAGGCAGTTGAGCAGGGTATGGACCACGGCATGGTCGGCGGTGGGCAGTTGGTGCGTCATGAGCGACTCCAACGCTGGCGGGAGTGGGAGGAGAGTGCGGTGGCCGCGACGGCGGCCAGGAGTGCGGCGGCGGTGCCGACCAGCACGGGGGAGGTGGTGCCGAACCGGCCGTTGACCAGCGCCGCGACGGCGCCGGCGGCCACGGCGCCGCCCTTGGAGACGAATTCGAGCGAGCCGAACAGTCGTCCGGGTGCCCGGCCGCGGCAGGCCTCGGCGGCGAGCACCGAGAGGCAGACCAGGCCGAGGGTGAGTCCGGCGCCGAGCAGCAGTCGGACGGCGACGAAGGCCGGCAGCGAGTCTGCCACGGCGTGCCCGGCGAGGCCGAGCGCGACGAAGCCGAAGCCGAGGGCGATGCCGGTGTGCGGGCGGTGCAGGAAGGTGGTGTGGGTGCGGGCCGCGAACGCCAGGTAGCACAGGTGGGGCAGGGCGAACAGCACACCGGTGGTGGTGCCGGAGACCCCGGGGAGGCGTTCCTCGGCCAGGGCTATCAGATAGGGGAAGGAGATGATCGTGGCGAAGACGAAGGCGAACTCCAGGCCGTAGAGGACGCGCAGGGGTGTGCGGCTCTTCGGTCCGGCGGCGGTGGCGCTCGTCGGCGTGGCCGCGGTCGCGGCCGTCCCGCCGTCGCCGCCGGTCAGGTCGGCGGGGTCGACGGCGGGGCCGACGGCGGGGCCGATGGCGGGGTCGGAGGCCGTCTCGGCCAGGGACTCGGCCCCGTCCCCGGTTCTCGTCCCGGCCCGGCCCGGTTCGGGCAGCAGGGAGAGGAGCACCGCCGCGGTCAGCGGCAGTACGGCCATCAGCAGGTACTGCCGGTGCGGGTCGATCCACGGTGACAGCAGGCCGACCAGGACCGGTGCCGCCACCAGCGCGGCCCGTGCGCTGCCCTGCATCAGGGTGAGTGCCCGGGACAGCCGGGCGCCGTCGAGGGCGGCGGCGAGATAGCCGTTGGTCGCGGCGAAGGTGCCGCCGAGGAAGCCCTGGAGCACCAGTGCGAGGGTGAACGCGGGCAGCGAGTCGGCGGCTCCGGCCAGCAGGAAGGAGACGGCGAGGCCGAGTTGGGCGCGCAGCAGCAGTCGCTTGCGGCCGTACCGGTCGGCGAGCCGCCCCCACAGCGGGGCACCGAGGGCGCTGAACACGGTGGGCACGATGTACAGCACGCCCGCCCAGTGGCCGTCCTGGTCGCCGAGTCCGGGCAGGATCGTGGTCAGGTAGGGCGGCAGGCCGAGGGCGGCGAAGGAGGCGACGAAGTAGCAGGCGGCCACGGCGTGCACCTGGCGCCGGCCGAGTCCACCGGGTGCGGCGGCGTCGTGTTCGGACTGCCGGGGCAGTGCGTCGACGGTCACTGCCCGGGGCCTGGCTCGGCGGCGGAACTCCGGTACGGAAGCAGGTAGTTCGGCCCGTCGGTGTAGTGCTTGTTGATGTCGGCGGCGCCCGAGCGCCGCTTGCTGAGCAGGGTGCCGGCGGTGACCATCGCCTTGACCGGGAGCCGTTCGGCGTCGAGCAGGGCGGTGCGCAGCGGTTCGGCGGCCGCTCCGGTCCGCTCGACGGCCTCGGTCAGCCGCTTGCGAAGCAGGGCGAGCAGCTCGTCGAGTCCGGCCCGGCCGTGGGCGGCGAGGCCGAAGGCGAGCGAGCCGGTGCACAGGTGGCCGGTGATGGTGGTGAACAGGTCGGTGAGCCGCCGGTCGTCGTCGCCGAAGATCCGGGCGTCGTCGAACTCCGCACGGGCGGGGGCGTGTTCGCCGAGGGAGGCGGTCATGCGTCCGGTGTGGACGCGCGGACCGTCGTCGTCCTTGTAGAGCAGGCGCAGGCCGCCGTCCCGGTCGAGGACGAGCGAGGTGTTCTGCTGGTGGGACTCCAGGGCGATGCCGTGGCCGAACAGCGTGGTCTGCCAGTCGAGCAGCAGCTCCAGCAGGGCGTCGTAGAGGGCGACCGGGTCGCCGCCGTGGAACCGGTCGGCGAGCCGGTCGACGACCAGGCGTCCGGCGCCGGCCCCCGCGACCGGTGCCGGTGCCGGGGCGAGCAGCGCGGCCAGCGGGACGGTCACGGACCGCTCCAGCCCCTGCGGGTAGCGGCGCAGCAGCACCGCCAGCAGTTCGTGTCCGGCGTGGGCCCAGGTCTGCTCGTCGGCGTGCAGGATCCGCCCGGCGAAGCGGGGTTCGCGTGCCAGCACGGCCTCGACCAGCCGCTGTCCGGCGGCGCCGTCGACCAGTGTGCCGGGCTTGATGGTGCGGCGGTTGAGCCGGCCGAGGGTGGCGGTGGCGAGCGGCAGCTTCAGATGGTGGAGCGGGTCCTCGGCGACCGCGACCGTGCGCATCGAGAGGGTCGGGACGACGGTCAGGTAGGGGCGTTCGGCGAGTACGGCGCGGCCGTCCAGGCCGGTGGCGCGCAGGGCTTCGTCCAGGGCCGGGCCGACGGTCAGCGGGTGGACCGGCAGGGTCTCCCAGGCGGCGTCGCCACCGGGCAGGTCGAGGCCGAGCCAGCTCGGGGTGGGCCACCAGCGCGGCAGCGGGCGGTCGCCGTGCCGGGCGAGCGTGCCGGTCGGCAGGGCGAGCCAGCGAAGTTCGAAGGCGGGGTGGAACTCTGGTGCGTACGCGCGCAGTTCGTGCTCGTCGAGGCCGGAGCGGCCGCGCGAAGTCGGGTAGACCGGGTGGTCGAGGAAGGCGGCCAGGGTGTCGTGGCCGAGCGCGGCGGCGGGGCCGGTCCAGTCGGCCGGGTCGGCGCCGTAGAGGTCGGTGAGCGCGGTGTGCACCTCGGTGCGCACCCGCTCGTGCAGTTCCACGGTGGCGAGGGTCTGGCGGCACTCCTCGGCGAACGCGGTCCAGCCGGGCCGGTCCTCGGCGTCGGCGCGGGCGGCCAGCGCCGTCAGCGCGGCGTCCAGCTCCTCGACCGGGAGGCCGTCGGCCTCGACCAGCGGCAGGCGCGCGCCGTACTCGCTCTGGAAGCCCTCGGCGGCGACGGGGACGGCGATGCCGTGCTCGGCGGCCACCAGCCAGGCGCCGTCGGCCCGGTGCTCGACCGTGCCGCGGGTGCGCAGTCCGAGCACGTCCTCGCGGACCAGGGCGGACAGGACCCGGAGGGTGAGCAGGCCGACGGGGGAGTCGGCACCAGTTGTGGCGCCGCCAGCAGTTGTGGCGCCGGCGGCAGGGGTGGCGCCGACAGTAGGGGCGGCGCCGGCGGCAACTGCGGCGCCGGCGGAGGGCGGGGTGGCGGCGCTCACGGGGTGATCTCCCAGCGGTTGGCGGCCACGAACCGGGCCACGGCGGCGTCGACGGCGGCCTGCTCGGGGCCGACCGCCCAGATCACGCCCAGATAGTCCCGGTTGGTGCGGTAGTGCTCGTGCCGTTCGCCGACCGGGCGCAGCGGCCGGTAGGCGAGCCGGACTCCGTCGGCGTCCTCGTCGTGCGGCCCGGGGGCGGCGGTCAGGGTGCCGGCCCGGTCGGCGCAGACCACCTCGTTGCGGGCGCGCAGCCGGGTGGCGGCGCAGCGTTCGCCGAGGTCGGCGGGGAGTTCGAGGCCGAGGTGGGCGGCGAGGATGTGCTCGAACAGTGGGATGCCGAGGATCTCGGCCAGCATGAGGTCGCACTGGTCGCCGATGGCGCGGTAGTTGACTTCGATGATCCTGGCCCGGCCGTCCGACTGGACGACGAACTCGGTGTGGCAGGCGCCGAGTCCGACCCCGAGCGCGTCCAGCTGGGCCAGGACCTGGGCGACCGCGGCGGAGGGGTGCGCGGGGACGAACTCCAGCATCTCCTCGACGAAGTCCGGCGGCGGGGAGAGTCTGGTCCGGAACCCGCCGAGGACGTGCCGGCGGTGACCGTCGCCCAGTGTCTCCAGGGTGCACAGCCGCCCCTCCAGGAACTCCTCGACGACGAGGGCGGCGCCGGGGCGCCGGTGCTGGATCTCCCTTGCGCGCCGGACCAGTTCCTCGATGTCGGCGACCAGCGAGACGTCCTCGCTGGCGACACCCTCACGCGGTTTGACCACGACGGGGAAGGGCAGGTCCGCCGTGCGCAGTGCGGACGGGTCCTGCTCCGGGGCGAGTTCGACCGAGCGGACGGCGTCGAGGCCGGCGGCGGCGAGGTGCCGGCGGAGCTGGCCCTTGTTCTTGGCCCGGAGGGTGGCCTTCCAGTCCTTGGCCGGGAGGCCGAAGTAGTCGGCGGTGAGCGCGGTCTGGGTCTGCAGGTGGTCGCTGTTGCTGAAGACGGCGAACGGCGCGTCGGCGGTGCCGGTGGCCCGGAGCCGGGAGATCAGCCCGATCACCTCGCGGAAGTCCTGGACGTCGCACTCGGTCACGTCCGGTGCGAACTTCTTCCCGGCGTAGGCGAGTCGGTGGGCCTCGGCGTGGTCGGTGAGGACGGTGACGGCGAGGCCGAGGCGGGCGGCGGCCGGGAGGAATCCGTCGGTCACCGAGTCGGTCGGATTGAGGGCGAGCAGGTAGAGGCGCATGGCAGGGCGGGTCCTCTCCGGGGGGCGGGCGAGCGGGCGGGCGAGCGCGAGGAGCGGGCGGGAGGGGCGAGCGGGAGGGGCGGGCGCGGGCGGTCCGGGGGGCGGCCGTCGGCCGTCCCCCGGCCCCCTCGCCGCCCGTCCGGGCGTGGGCCCCGGGCCTACTTGGGGGCGTCGACCCCCGCGGCCTTGGCGATGTCGGCCAGCATGGCGTCGGCGGCCTGGACGCCGATGCCCGACATCCAGGTCTCGTCCGGCACGTTGAACACGTGGTTGTTCGTGACGGCGTTCAGGCCCTTCCAGACCGGCGTGTCCTGGACCTCGCTCTGCTTGGTCTTGGACGGGTCGTCGGCGACGGTGACGAAGACCAGGTCGGCGTCGGCCTGGTTGATCTGCTCGGCGCTGACCTCCAGGATGTTCTGCTCCACCTCCTGGGAGGCCGGGCGGGTCAGGCCGACGTCCTTCAGCACGACACCGCTGAAGGAGGCCTTGGCGTAGAGGCGGGTCGGGCCGGCCACGAACCGGACCACCGAGGCGTTCGGCATGGTGCCCTCGTTCTTCGCCTTGATCGCCTCGCCGAGCTTCGCGGCACGGGCCTCGTAGTCGGTGAGGGCCTTCTTGGCCTCGGCCTCCATGCCGAGGGCCTGCGCGTAGAGGGCGAGGTTGGCCTTCCACGGGAATCCGGTGGTCTCGGCGAGCACGGTCGGGGCGATCGCGTTGAGCTTGTCGTAGACCTTGGCGTGCCGGACCTTCGAGGAGAGGATCAGATCGGGCTTCAGGGAGGCGATCAGCTCCAGGTTCGGCTCGTTCATCGGGCCGACGTCCTTGGTGTCCTTGATCTTGTCCTTGAGGTAGTTCGGGAAGCCGCCCTCGGTCTTCATGTGCGGGGAGACCGCGCCGACCGGGGTGATGCCGAGCAGGGTGACGTCGTCCAGCTCGCCGCTGTCCAGGACCACCACACGCTTGGGCCGGGCCTTGATCTCGGCGGTGCCGGCCGCGTGGGCGACGGTGCGCGGGAAGACGGCGGCGGCACCGGCGGCGGCCGTGGCTTCGCCGGCCGGCTTGGCGCTGTCGGCGGCCTTGCCGTCGCCGTTGCTGCCGCAGGCGGCGAGCAGGGTGGTGGAGAGGGCGACGGCGAGCACGGCGACGGGCAGTCTGCGGGCGCGGGCGGAGCGGTTCATGAGGGGTTCCTTGTCTCTGTTTCGGGGCAGGGCGGGGCGCCGGAACGACCCGCGCGGGGCGGGCACGGCCGGAGGCGGGGGGAACGGAGCCCGGGAGGGAAGCCTCAGCGCTCGGTAGCGGCAGAGGTCGCCGGGGCGGCCGGGGCGGCGGCGACCGCCGGGGCGGCCGCGGCGGTGGCCCGTCTCGACCGGGCCCGGGGCACGATCAGCGGAGTCCCGGTCTCCGGATCGGGCACGACCCGGCAGGACACCTGGAAGACGCTCTCCACCAGTTCTGCGGTGAGGACGTCCCCCGGCGCCCCGGCGGCCGCGAGCCGGCCGTCCTTGAGGACGACCAGGTGGTCCGCGTACCGGGCGGCCTGGCCGAGGTCGTGCAGCACCATGACGACCGTCCGCCCGGCCTGCGCGTGCAGGTCGGACACCAGGTCGAGGACGTCGAGCTGGTGCCGCAGGTCGAGGAAGGTGGTCGGCTCGTCGAGCAGCAGCAGGTCGGTGTCCTGGGCCAGCGCGAGCGCGATCCAGGCCCGCTGCCGCTGGCCGCCGGAGAGCCGGTCCACGTGCTGGTCGCGCAGTTCGGCCATGCCGGTGCGGGCGAGCGCGTCCTCCACCGCGGCTTGGTCGGCCTTGGACCACGGGGTGAGCATGCGCTGGTGCGGGAACCGGCCGAGCCGGACCAGCGCCTCGACGGTGACGGCCTCCGGGGTGACGGGCTGCTGGGGCAGCAGGCCCATCCGCCTGGCGAGCGAGCGGGCCGGCATCCGGTGGATGTCGGAGCCGTCCAGGGTGACGGTGCCGGCGGCCGGGTCCAGCAGGCGGACGAGGCCGCGCAGCAGGGTGGACTTGCCGCAGGCGTTGGGGCCGACGACGGCGGTGACGGCGTTGCCGGGCAGTTCGAGGTCGAGGCCGTCCACGACGGTCCGGTTGCCGTAGCGCAGGGCGAGGCCGTGCGCGGCGAGGCGGTTCGCCGACCGGTCGGCGTCCGCGGCGCCGGTCGCGCCGGTCGCGCCGGGTGCGCCGGTCGCGCGGGTCGAGCCGGGTGCGCCGGTGGTGGCCTCGGCCGCGGTGGTCACGTCGGGGGTCATCAGCTGTTCCTCCGGGGGAGCCGGCCCTGGCGGATCATCAGCACCAGGAGCCAGGGCGCGCCGAGGGTGGCGGTGACGGCACCGACCGGCAGGCCGTGGACGGGGATCACATGGAGCACGAGGAGGTCGGAGGCGAGCAGCAGCAGCGAGCCGGTGAGGGCGGTGAGGCCGAGCGTGCCGAGGGTGGGCGGTCCGGCGAGCAGCCGGACCAGGTGCGGCACGGCGAGCGCGACGAACGCGACCGGCCCGGTGAGCGCCGCGGCGAGGGAGGCCAGGGCGATGGTGAGCAGGAGCAGCAGGACGCGGTCGCGCCGAGGGTCGAGCCCGAGCCCGCCGGCCGAGTCGTCGCCGAGGTCGAGGACGGCCACCCGGCGCTGGGTGAGCACCACGGCGGCGGTGGTCAGCGCGACGGCGGAGCCGCCGATCCAGACCTCGTCCCAGTTGCGGCCGTAGAGGGAGCCGGTGGTCCACTGCATCGCGGAGGAGGCCAGCTCGGCCGGGAACCGAACGATCATCAGATTGACGGCGGCGGCGAGGCCCTGCTGGACCGCGAGCCCGACCAGGACCAGCCGGGTGACCGCCATCCGGGAGCGCCAGGCGAAACCGCCGAGCAGCAGCGCGGCCAGCAGTCCGCCGCCCAGTGCGGCCGGCGGGACGAGTTCCTGCGAGGCACCGGTGGCGAGCACCAGGACCGCGCCGAACGACGCGCCGCCGGTGACGCCGATGGTGTCCGGCGAGGCGAGCGGGTTGCGGAACAGGCGCTGGAGCATCGAGCCGGCCACCGCCAGCCCGGCGCCCGCGATCAGCGCGGAGACCACGCGCGGGGCACGGAACTCCTGGACCACCAGCACGTTCCCGGGGTCGCCGGATCCGGCCAGCGCGCTCAGCGCCTCCCAGACCGTCATCCTGACCTGCCCGGTGCCGAGCGCGATCCCGGTGAGCAGGACGAGCAGGACGGCGGCGACCACCGACCAGCCGGCGGTCCGGGCGCGGCGCCGGGCCGCGGAGGTGCCCGGTCCCGGGGCGGCGGAACGGGCCGGGGCGGCGCCGTCGCCGGCGGCCCCGCCGGGAGTCCGGTCGAGGGGGCTCCGGCTGCCGGGGGTCCGGTCGCCGGGGGTCCGGTCGCCGGGGTTCCGGTCCAGGGCGGGGGCGTTCATCGGGTCACCTTGCGGGCCAGGACGGCGAGCAGCGGCGCGCCGAGGAAGGCCGTCACGATGCCGACCTCGAGTTCGGAGGGGCGGGCCACCAGCCGGCCGAGCACGTCGGCGGCGAGCAGCAGCACCGGACCGGCGATCAGGCAGCCGGGCAGCAGCAGCCGGTGGTCGTTGCCGAGGAACGGCCGGACCAGGTGCGGGGCGGCCAGTCCGATGAACGCGACCGGCCCGGCGACGGCCACGGCGGACCCGGCGAGCAGGACGACGGCCAGCCCGCCGACCACCCGGATCCGGGCCACCGGCACGCCGAGCGACTGGGCGCTCTCGTCGCCGAGCGCCAGCGCGTTGAGCGCGGGCGCGACGGCGAAGGAGGCGAGCAGGCCCAGCGCCAGGAACGGCAGCACCGGCACGAGGGTGTCCAGGTGCCGGCCGGCGACCGACCCGGCCAGCCAGAACCGGGCCTCGTCCAGGGTGCGGTGACTGGCCAGCATCAGCGCGGAGGTCCACGAGGTGAGGACCACCGTGAGCACGGTGCCGCCGAGCGCGAGCCGGACCGGGTCGAGGTCTCCGCCCTGCCGGGACATCGCGTACGCGGCGACGGCCGCCACCGCCGCTCCGGCGAAGGCGAACCACACGTACTCGACCGGGCGGGTCAGCCCGAAGGTGTAGATCGCGGCGACCACGGCGAAGCTCGCGCCGGCGTTGATGCCGAGGGTGACCGGCGAGGCGAGCGGGTTGCGGGTGACGCCCTGGGCGACCGCCCCGGCGACGCCGAGCGCGGCCCCGACCGCGAGGCCGATGAGCGTCCTCGGCACCCGAAGGCCGGTCACCACATCCGCGTCGCTGCCGTGCTGACCAGCCGTCAGGGCGTCGACCACGGTCCCCAGCGGTATCGTGCGGGAGCCGAGGGCCAGGCTCAGCGCCGCACACAGCGCCAGCAGCCCGAGTCCGGCGACCAGCACCAGGGGGAGCCGGGCCGCTGAGCGGATTCTCGGTGCCGGGCTCGGACGGGCCGGCGGATCGGTGGTGAGCACGGGGCGAGATATTAGGTTAGGTATACCTAAGTCAGTCAAGTCGCGGCTGGATTGGTACGTACCGGGCGAGTCGGGGCACGGACGGCCGGGGTGGCGCGAACCGGCCGGTGAGTGCCTATAAGGTGAGGCTCACCTAACACGATCTCGGGAGTGCCGGTGATCTTCTCGGGTCCGCCCCTGCCTGCCGCCGTGCCCGTCGCACCACGTCCCGCGAATCCGCTGGACACCGACTACCGGCTGCTGCTCGACCTCTGCCCGGTCCTCCGGGTGCGGCTGCTCGCGGCCGACGAGCCCGCCCCGGCGCGTGCGCTCGGCTGGTACTCCGCCGTGGAACTCGCGACCGATCCGGACGCGCTGGCCGCGGCGCTGGCCGGCGAGGCCGCGCGGATCGCCCCGGTCGCCGCCGGGCACGGCACCGCGCCGCGCCCGCACGTCGCCGCCTCCCGGCTGCTGCACCACTACCTCTGGTCGGTCTGCGTGCTGATCGCCGGACCCTGGCGGCTGGCGGGTCGCGTCCCGTCGATCGACGGCGCGAACCTGTGGTTCCACGCTCCCACGGGTGATTTCGCGCTGCGCCCGGACGCCCACGTCACCCTCCCGGGCGAGGACGAGCTCCGGGCCGAGCTGCGCGCCGCCGTCGTCACCCACGTCGAACCGCTGTTGGCCGCGTTCGCCGCTCCCACCCGGCGCGGCACCCGGGCGCTGTGGGGCATGGTCACCGACGACCTCGCCTCGGCGATCTGGTACCTGGGCAAGCGGCTCGACGAGTCGGCCGGGTCGGCGGTCCCGGCCGAGGAGGACGCCGCCGTCGCCGCCGCGGCGGCCGTGCTCCCCGGTCGCACCGACCCGCTCCTCGGCGCCGCGGACTTCCGCGTCCTGTGCGGGGAGGACGGCCGCACCCACCACACCCGGACCCGCCTCGGCTGCTGCCTCTACTACGCGATCGAGCCCGGCCGGGCCTGCGTCACCTGTCCCCGCACGGGGGACGAGGAGCGCCTGCTGCGGCTCTGAGGGACCGCCGACGGACCCGGGGCCACCTCGGTAGGCTCGCTCGTCGTGATCGACTCCACCATCCACGTCCGCGTCGCGAGGCCGTCCCGGGACCTCGCGGCGGCCGAGCGCTTCTACGTCGACGGCCTCGGCCTGGCCGTCCTGTGGCGCACCGCCGAACACGTCCCGGGTGAGCACGACCTCCTCATGGTCGGTCCGCCGGGCGGCGGTTGGCACTTCGAGCTGACCCACGACCCCGAGCGGCCGATCGAACCCGCGCCCACCGTCGACGACCTCTTCGTCGTCTATCTCGGGGTGCCGGTGGACGAGGCGCTGGTCCGGCGCCTGGAGGCCGCCGGTGGTACGCGGGTGCCCTCGCACAATCCCTACTGGGACGAACACGGTGTCACGGTCGCCGATCCGGACGGCTACCGGCTGGTGCTGTGCACCCGGCTCTGGGTGTCCTGAGCGTTCCGGGCGCCCGCCCCGATCGGCGGTGCGGCCCTGCGGCCCCTGTGGCGGTGCGGCAGTGCGCAGTGCGGCGGCGCGGGGGCCGGTGGACGGATGGCGGACTTCTCACGGTCCGTCATCCGTCGTCGCTGGTAGGTCGGTTGTCGTCCTTCGTGCGGGGTCGTTCGCGTCAGGCCGGAAGATCCGCGAGGTGCTTGAGCTCGTCCCGGACGGACTCCCGCTCCTCCGCGGTGAGCCCCTCGGCGGTCGAGCCCGCCCGCCGGGTGAAGGCTTCGGCGCTGGCGCCGTCCGCCAGGCGGTGCGCCAGGTCGGCGCGCAGCGCCAGGATGCGGAACAGCAGCACCGGGGCGGGCGGCCCGTCCGGTGATTCCAGTGCCCGGTCCAGCACCCGGGCGGCCGCGGCCGGGTCCTCCTGGGCGTCGGCGAACAGTGCGGCGTGGTGCAGCGCCTTCGCGAACGGCTCCTCGGGGGACGGGCGGTGGTGCTGCCCGGCCCGGATCGGCTGGCCGATCCGCAGGCAGTTGCCGCCGGGGTCGGTCATCAGGAACTCCCGTACGCCGGAGAGCGTGTCGGCGATCGCCCCCAGCCGGGGCAGGCCCTGGCTCGGCACCCGCCCGTAGGCGGACCGCAGGCCCTCCTGGAACGCCGCGTGCAGCGCGTCCACGTCGTCGGTGCGGACCAGGCAGGTGCTGTGGCTGGCGTCCGGGTCGTACTGCTGCATGCCGAAGAAGTGCAGCTGGATTCCACCGCGTTGGACGACCGCGTAGGGGTCGGGACTCAGCTGATGGTCAGTCACTTCGAAGCCCAGTGCGGTGTAGAAGTCGAGCACCGGTGCGAGGGTCTGGCAGGGAAGGATCGGTACCGTCGATTCGGCCATGCTCGCTGACTTTACCCCTGGTTGACCGCGAAACGGACGCTTCCGCTCAGATGTCGCCCCGGGGGCGGCCGGGTTCGCGCACCGGGTGCGGTCACCGGCGGCCGGGCCGGGCGTGCGGCGGGACGACGCTCGACGGGCGGCGGTGGCAAGTTGTTCGACCATCACCCGCGCCCCGGTGGCACCTTCGTCCCGGACCCCGTCCGCGTCGGCGAACCCGTTGCGCCGGTACAACGCCTCGGCGGGTGTGTTGCCCACCGGCACGGCGAGCCGCAGCGAGGTCCGGCCCGTCCAGGGTGCCCGTCGGCGGCGCCCGGGAGCGGACGCGACCCCGCGGCTACCCGACGACGGCGGTCGCGCCGGTGGCTTCGGGGGCGTCCGGTGCGGAACGGCGGCGCGCCTCCCACTCCCGGCGGAGCAGGCCGAACAGCAGGCGGTCGTAGCGGACCCCGGCGAGCAGCACGGCGTCCCTGCGGCGCCCCTCCTCCTGGAAGCCGAGCCGGGCGAACGCCCGGGCTGCCCGGGTGTTGCCGCTCCAGGTGTCCAGTTCCAGCCGGTTCAGCGGGAACATCCCGAACAGGTGGTCCACCAGCAGACCGAGGGCCTCGGAACCGTAGCCGTGGTCCCAGAACTCCCGTTCGCCGATGAAGATCCCTACCTCGGCGACGCCTTCGTACGGGTCGACGCCCCGGTAGTCGACCATGCCGATCGGGCGGCCGCCGGTCTTCTCCTCCACGGTGAGGACGCCGCTCTCGCGCGGGTCGAGGCGCAGGATCCGGCCGAAGCGGTCCGCCAGCGCCTCGGCGGTGGTCGGGCCGAAACGCGGGTCGCCGGCCGCCGCCAGCCGCACCACCTCGGGGTCGTTGCGCCAGCGGGGCTGGTGTTCCGCGTCCTCCGCGCGCAGGGCGCGCAGCCGTACCGCCGTACCTTCGATCATGATCGGATGGTAGGCCCCGCGTCGCGTTCCCGGCACCCGCGTTCCCGGCACCCGCGTTCCCGGCACCCGCGTTCCCGGCACCCGCGTTCCCGGCACCCGCGTTCCGTGCGGCCGGGCACCGCCGTCCCGGGGCTCCGCGACCCGGGGGCGCCGGGGCCCGTCAGCCCACGGTGACCCGGACCTCCTTGCCGGCCAGCGCCCGGCAGGAGGCCGGGTTCTGCGCCTCCTTGCAGCTCGCGAGGTCGACGTACCGCCAAGTGAGCGTGGTGGTCCCGGTGGCGGTGGCGGTCCAGCTCTGGCGGACGGTGTGGCCGCAGCCGGCGGTGTTCGGCGCGCAGGTGCTCTGCTTGCTGTCCGCGTCCCGGCGCAGCAGCGCGGTGTCGCCCCCGTCGACGAGCCGCCAGCCGTGCGGCAGCGGCGCGACCCGCACGTCCACGCCGACCGTCCGGCCGACGGCGAGGTGGACCTCGCTCGGCTCGAACGCGGGCTGCTTTCCGCCGCCCACCGCCTCCGCGTCGAGGTCGGGGGGCAGGGCCAGCAGGGCGGCCGGGGCCGCCTCGCCGGAGCCGCTCGACGAGCAGCCGGTCACCCCCGCCAGTCCCGCGCCGACCACGAGGGCCGCCAGGGCGGTGGTGGTGGCGGTGCGGGCCGTGCGCCTCCTCACGCCGTCCCTCCCGCCCGCGCGTCCCGGCGCAGTTCGATCAGCGCGGCGACCTCGGCCAGCCAGCGCGCGAACAGGTGCTCGCGCCCCACGTCGGCCCCGGTCGCCGCCGCGGCCCGCAGCCAGCCGCGGACGAGCGCGGTGCCGGGCTCGCCGATCACCGGCTCGGGCAGCGCGAGCGCGGCCCCGAAGCCGCCGGCCCGCACGTGCCGGGCCAGGAAGCCCAGGGGGTACGGGCCGATGCCCGCCGCTTCGGCGCGGTGCGCGGCGGCGATGGCCGCCTCGGTGAACAGGGCCTGGCGCGGACCGCCGGCCAGCAGCAGACCGCGGGTGACGGCGGCGGGCACGTCGAGGTCCGCCAGCTCGGCATCGGACCGGACGGTGGTCATTTCGGCAGCTCCAGGGCGGTCGACTTGTCGAGCGGGTGGTCGCCGGGGGTGAGTCCGCCGAGCCGGCTGTTGATGAACTGCTCCTCCGTCACCCAGGAGGTGAAGCCCCACGGGTTGTAGATCTGGAGCTTGTCGCCGTCCCGGCCGATGATCATCATCTGGTGGCCGGAGTCCTCGTTGCGGACGGTGATCGGCACCGGCAGGCCCTCGTCGACGGACTTCTCGATCCGGGCCACCGCGGCGCGCCGGTCCTCGTCGCTCTTCAGCTCGACGTGCTCGTAGTCGGCGCCGGTCGCCCGGCCGAGGTCCTTGTCGGCGAGGTAGGTCTGGGCGGTGGCGCCGAGCCCGGCGTCGACCTGCGGGTAGACCTTCTTGTTGCCGTCGGCCCGCTGGCCGTCCCGGTACTCGCCGAGGTAGGCCTCCTGGAGGCGCCGACCGAAGTTCTCCGGCGAGTCGGCCCCGGGGGTGTCGGGCGTGCCCCCGGTGGTGAGCCGGAACATCAGCAGCGGGTCCAGCTTGGCCTGTGCGATGACGGTGGAGGCGGCCACGCAGTCGCTGACGTTGCGCTGCGAGTAGACGCCGTAGCCGTCGATGCTGACCGGCTGCCCCTGGTAGGTGACGTCGAGGTTGTCGGAGGACTCGCGCCGGGTGTCGTCGGTGGACGTGGCGGGTACCAGGTGCTGGGCCAGCCAGGCCGGATCGTCGCCGTGCGGGTGGATCTGCGCGTCGAACCGCTGGATGTCCGCGACCGGGTGCCCGGCCGCCAGCGCCTTCCACAGGTAGGCGGACTCCTCGGGGGACCTGGCGCCGGAGAGCAGCGCGCGGAACGCCGCCTGGTCGGCGCCGGTCATCACGCCGAGCACCTGGTTCGCCCGGTCCAGCTGGTTGGGGGTGAGGATGTAGTCGCCGTCCTCGCCCGCGCCGGGGTTCTTCTCGGTGGCCAGCACCACCGCCGCCAGCGGGTCGATCGAACCGTCGCCGGCCCGCGCGGCGCGGGCCCGGGCGGCGAGCTGGCCGAGCTTTCCGGCGGTGCCGGTGCCGCAGCTCTCGGCCCGCCGTGCGGCCGCGAGCCGGGCGTCGACGCCGGCCAGCGCCGTCTCCCGGGCGCCCTGGTCGAAGCCGGCCGGGTCGTGCCGGGCGCGTTCGCCGGCGTCGTGCAGCTGCTGGCGGCCCTGGGCGTCGGTGGACTTCGCCCACTGCAGGTCGTTGGCCCAGGCGTCGAGCACCTTGGCGGCCTCGGCCAGGGTGTCCTTGGAGGTCGTGGTCTCGGCCGACATGGCGTGCACCGCCTGGGTCGCGTGCTCGGCGACCGAGCCCGTCCACACCGAGGGCAGCTGGTTGGCCGCCACCCCGGACAGATCGGTGGTGGCCTTGGCGAAGGAGGCCGCCGCCTTCGCGTAGTCCTGCGCGCGGGTGCGGACCGCCGCCGGGTCGCCGACCGGCTCCGGGACGGCGAGCGCCTCCTCGATGCCCTGCAGCAGGTGCAGGTTGGCCAGCACGAACGTGAACTGCTCGATGCTGTGCCGCGCGTGCTCCAGATCCTTGACCTTGCTCACCGGCCGCCGCCGGCGGGCACCAGGCCGGAGGCGACGGCGTGCTCGGTGTCGCGGTAGTTCGCCGTGGTGGTGGCCATCTTCTCGGACAGCTCCTCCAGCGCGCGCTGGGTCACGCCGATCTCCTTCGACCAGGCGGTGTCGAAGGCGGACCAGGCGCGGTCCACGCCGAACTCGCCGAAGGCGGTGGACGCGTAGCAGACCGAGCCCGCGTAGGCCGTCCTGGCCTCGGCGATGTCGGTGGCCGTGCGGCCCAGTTGCTCGGCGACGCCGTTCAGGCCGCCCACATTGACGTGGTAGCCGTCCCGGCCGGCCGATCCGCCGGTCCCGGAGCCGTTGACGGTGCCGCCGGCGGGGCCGGGCACTGTTCCGTCGCTCATGTTCGTCGTTCCCCCCGTGCTGCGGGCCGTCCGCCGGCCCGGGTCGGTCGGCGCCGCAGTGGTCCGCGCGGCAGCCGAGCGGAGAGCCTAACGCCTGCCGCGGGCCGGGGGCCCCGCACGCCCGGCCCGCCGCCCGGGACCCGCGATTTCTTCACGCGGGGAGCGCGCGGGCTCCGCTTCGGGCCGCCCGTCCTTGGGGCGCTCTTGGGGTTCGGCGTCCGCGTGGACCGGGTGGGCAGAGGGCGCTCTTGGGGTTCGGCGTCCGCGTGGACCGGGTGGGCAGGGGTCAGCCGACGAGGTCGTGCCGCATCCGATCGAGGATCAGGCCCGCCCCGGTGTAACCGATGCCGAGCATCCAGAGGTTGTCGTCGACCTGGTGGACCCGGCCGCCGCGCACGGCGTCGAGGCCGTTCCACAGCGTGCCGCCGACGATCCTGGCCTGGTCGGACTTCGCCGGGTCGCCGTAGACCGAGTAGAAGATGACGTCGGCCGCGGCCTGGTCGACCTGCTCGGGGCTGATGTCCAGGGAGAAGCCGGGCTTGTCCTGGTTGGCGGGGCGGCCGAGGCCCACGTCGAGCAGGATCGAGCCGATGAAGGTGTCGTTGAGGTACAGGCGGGTGGGCGCGCCGGCGAGGAACCGGACCATCCCGACCTTGAGCGCCGCGGCCTTCTCCGGCCCGCCGAGTGCGGCGACCAGTTCGGCGGCCTTCGCCCGGTACGCCTGTTCGGCGGCCGCCGCCTCCGCCTGGCGCCCGAGCGCCTCGGCGTGCAGCCGGACGTTCTCCTTCCAGGCCGGTCCGGTGGTCCTGCTCAGCACGGTCGGCGCGATCCTGGACAGCTCGTCGTAGCGCTTGTCGTCGCGGACCTGGTTGCCGAGGATCAGGTCGGGGCGGAGACCGGCGATCACCTCCAGCTGGGGCGAGCCGATGACGCCCACGGCCTTGACGCCGGTGAGGCGTTCGGCGGGCAGGTAGGCGGGGAGCGGCGCGCCGGCGGCGACGGTGGTGGCGCCCACCGGGGTGAGGCCCAGGGTGACGGCGGAGTCGAGCGCGTCGGTGTCCAGGACGACGACCCGGCGGGCCCGCGGTGGCACGGTGCTCTCGCCGCGGGCGTGCCGCACCGTGCGGGGGGTGCCGGTCGTGCCGACGGTGTCGGTGTCGGTGTCGGTGTCGGTGCCTCCCGCCGTGCCCGGCCCGTCGGCCGCCGCCGGGCCGTCGGACCCGCAGGCGGTGAGCGCCGCGCCGGCCGCCAGCCCGGCGGCCAGCACGAACAGTCCGCGACGGGTCGGGGCGAGGCGGGCGGGGGCGGGGCCGGCGGGGCCGGAGCGGGTGGGGGCGGGAAGCGAACGGCGGTGGACGGGGGCGTCGGGCATCGGGCGACTCCGTTCGGGCGGCAGGCGGCGAGGCGGCTGATCCCTGCCCGGTGGCACGGATCGTTACGCCTGCGCGACCGTCAGTCGCTCTCCCGGTGCTCCAGGCGCTGCCGCAGCAGTTCGTCGTACTCGGCGTGCACCCGGCGGTCCATGGCCAGGGCGAACTGGGCGTCGGTGACCGTACGGGCGAGCGGGCGGATCCGGAGGATCTGCTCCGTCAGCCGGGCGGCCTCGCCGGGCGGCAGGGGGGTGTCGGCGGACAGCGCGCCGAGCACGTGCTCGCGCACCAGGGCGGTGAAGATCTCGGCTATCGCCGTCACGTGCTCCTGGGTCCGCCGGCTCGCGGCCAGCACCACCGACAGCGGTACCCCCTCCGCCACCAGCGCCGTGGTGGCGTCCATCAGGCGGCGGCTGATGTGGGTGATCCCGTCGTCCTCGACGGTGATGAAGCCCTGGTCGATGGACTCGGCGGTGTTCTCCTCGGTGAGCTGGTCGCCGAAGGCCGCCTTCAGCTCGTCCCAGTCGAGATGGACCGCGGTCTCGTCGGACCAGGGCGCGACGAGGGCCGCCTCCAGGCCGATGAGATCGGCGACGTCCCGCCCGCTCTCGCCGGCGCCGATCAGTTCGGCGATGCCGCCGAGGGTGTGGCCGCGGTCCAGCAGCTCGGCGATCATCCGCAGCCGGGACAGGTGGGACTCGCCGTACCAGGCGATGCGTCCCTCCTTGCGGGGCGGCTGGAGCAGCTTCCGCTCGCGGTAGAAGCGCAGCGTACGGGTGGTGATCCCGGCCGCTTCGGCCAGCTCCTCCACCCGGAACTCGCGTTGTCTGTCCTCGGGGGCAGCTTCGACCTTGTCCACGGCGCTCAGCATAGGACCGGCGCCGCCCCGATCGGAGCGGTCGGGCTTCTTCCATCAAGTGTCAACAAGGGCTACCCTGCCAACCGTGCCAGTGATTGCTGGCACGGTTGGCGTGATCCGCGCCGCGCCGAGCAGCGGCGACGTGCGCCCCACGGTCCCCCACCCCCAGGAGGACGCCGCATGGCATCCAGCACCAAGCGCCCCCGCCCCCGAGCCTCCGAGGCGCCCGCCCAGGACCGGTCGCGCACCGCACCCGGGGCCGTCGAGCCGGACGCCGTCGCGCCGGAGGCGGTCGAGCCGGACGTCGTCGCGTCGGAGGCGGTCGCCTCCGACGCCGCCGAGCCGGGAGCCGTCGAACCGGAGGCGGTTCCGCACGTCCGGGTCGCCGTCATCGGCTCCGGCTTCGGCGGCCTCGGCGCGGGCGTCCGGCTGCGCCGCGCCGGCATCACCGACTTCGTCGTCCTGGAGCGCGCCGACTCGGTCGGCGGCACCTGGCGCGACAACAGCTACCCCGGCTGCGCCTGCGACGTCCCCTCGCACCTCTACTCCTTCTCCTTCGCCCCCAACCCGGACTGGCCGCGCAGCTTCTCCGGCCAGCCGGACATCCGCGCGTACCTGGAGAAGGTCGCCGACGTCTTCGGCCTCCGCCCCCACCTGCGCTTCAACACCGAAGTCACCGAGGCCCGCTGGGACGTCGAGCGGACCCGCTGGCAGATCACCACGACGGCCGGCCGCTGGACCGCCGACGCCGTCGTGGCCGCCGCCGGACCGCTCGCGGACCCGCAGATCCCCGACCTTCCGGGCCTGGACTCCTTCCCCGGCAAGGTGTTCCACTCCTCCCGCTGGGACCACGACTTCGCCCTCGAGGGCAAGCGTGTGGCGATGGTCGGCACCGGGGCCTCCGCCGCCCAGATCGTCCCGGCGATCCAGCCGCAGGTGGGGAAGCTGACGGTCTTCCAGCGGACCCCGGCCTGGGTCCTGCCGCGCCGGGACCGGGCGATCACCGAGCTGGAGAAGCGGCTGCACACCCGCTTCCCGATCACCGCGAAGGCCCGCCGGGGCACCCTGTTCGCCCTGCGCGAGCTCCAGGTGGACGCGTTCGTCCGGCGGCCCGGCCTGCTCAAGCTGGTCCAGCGGCTCGCCGAACGCCACCTCGCCGACGGCGTCGCCGACCCGGCCCTGCGGGCCAGGCTCACCCCGGACTACCGGATCGGCTGCAAGCGGATCCTGCTCAGCAACACCTACTACCCGGCGCTCGCCGCCGCCAACACCGAGGTGGTCCCCGCCGGACTGCGCGAGGTGCGCGGCTCGACCCTGGTCGCCGCCGACGGCAGCGAGCACGAGGTGGACGCGATCGTCTTCGGCACCGGCTTCCACGTCACCGACATGCCGATGGGCTCCCGGGTGTTCGGGGCCGACGGCACGAGCTTCGCCGAGAAGTGGAAGGAGGGCATGGAGGCCCTGCGCGGGTCCACCGTGCACGGCTTCCCGAACTTCTTCTTCGTCATCGGCCCCAACACCGGGCTCGGCAACAGCTCGATGATCCTGATGATCGAGTCCCAGCTCAACTACCTGATCGACGCGCTGACCCGGCTAGACGAGATCGGCGCGACCGCGATGCAGCCCACCGCCCGGGCGCAGCGGCGCTGGAACCTCGAACTCCAGCACCGGATGGACCGCACGGTCTGGAGCACCGGCGGCTGCCGCAGCTGGTACCTGGACAAGAGCGGCAAGAACACCGTGCTCTGGCCCGGTTCGACCACCTCGTTCCGCCGTGCCACCCGCAGGGTGGACCTGACCGAGTACGAGCTGATCCTCCGCAGCGACGACCGGGCCGCGCCGTCCGGGCCGTCCGCGAAGTCCGCTCAGTCCGGGTCGTCCGCATCATCCGCGCCGTCCGTGCCGTCCGTGCCGTCCGCGTCGTCCGGGCCGTCCGTGAAGTCCGTATCGTCCGCACAACCGGGGCCGTCCGCGGCCGCCACCGGGACCGAGGAGGTCATGGCATGAGCCGCCGTCCGATCCCCGCCGACTGTCTCCAGCCGGTACCCGCGGAGGAGTTGGCCGTCCGGTCGGCCGACGGCACCCGGCTGCACGTCGAGGTCCACGGACAGCCGGGGGCGCCCACCGTCCTCCTCGCGCACGGCTGGACCTGCACGACCCACTTCTGGGCGCCGGTGATCCACCGGCTCGCCGACCGCTACCGGGTGGTGGTCTACGACCAGCGGGGCCACGGCCGGAGCGAGATCCCGTCGAGCCGGGCCCGCTACTCCACCCGCGCACTGGCCGAGGACCTGTCGGCGGTGCTCACCCGGGTGGTCCCGGAGGGCGAGCGGGCGGTACTGGCCGGGCACAGCATGGGCGGCATGACCGTCATGGCGGGTGCCGCCCGCCCCGAGGTCGCCGCGCGGACGGCGGCCGCCGTCCTGATCTCCACCGGGCCGTCCGACCTCCTCTCCGAGGTGCGGATCGTCCCGGACGCCGTCCGCCCGCCGGGGCTGCGCCGCTTCCTGCACCGGCAGGTGCTGCGGTCCCGACTGCCGCTCGGGCCGGTCGGACCGGTCAGCCGGGCCGGGCTCAAGTACGCGATCATGGGCGCGCAGGCGCCCGCCGGGCGCACCGAGGTGGCCGTCCGGATGGCGCACGCCTGCCCGACCGGCGTGCGCGCCAACTGGGCGCGGGTGCTGGACCGGCTGGACGTCCGCCCGGGGCTGGCCCGCCTCGCCGCGCCGACGGCCGTCGTGGTCGGCGCCGAGGACCGGCTCACCCCGCCGGTGCACGCGCACCGCATGGTGGCGGCGCTCACCGACCCGCAGGGGCTGCTCCTGCTGCCCGGGGTCGGCCACATGGCGCCGCTCGAGCGGCCGGCCGAGGTCGCCGCCGAGATCGACCGGATGGCGAGCGCCCACCTCCCGGCCCGGCCCGTCGCCGCCGGTACCGACCAGCCCGCCGCCGCCACCGCCGACCCCGAGAGGACCGCCGTCGCATGACCGCCACCCCACCGCTCTCCGCCCAGGTCGCCGTCGTCACCGGAGCCGCGCGCGGCGTCGGCGCCGCCCTGGCCCGCAACCTCGCCCGGCGCGGCGCCAAGGTCGCGCTGGTCGGCCTGGAGCCGGAGGAGCTGAAGGCCGTCGCCGCACAGTGCGGCCCGGACGCCACCGCCTGGGAGGCCGACGTCACCGACGTCGAGGCACTCACCGCTCTCGCCGGGCGGATCGAGGCGCACTACGGCCGGATCGACACCGTCGTCGCCAACGCCGGCATCGCCCTCGGCGGTCCGCTGCTGGACAGCGACCACCGGGCGTTCAGCCGGGTGATCGAGGTCAACCTGCTCGGGAGCGTGGCCACCGCCCGGGCCTTCCTGCCCCTGCTCGCCGAGAGTCGCGGTTACCTCCTGCAGATCGCCTCGCTGGCCGCGCTGACTCCGGCGCCGCTGATGAGCGCCTACTGCGCGAGCAAGTCCGGCGTCGAGGCGTTCGCCCACGCGATCCGGGCCGAGGTGGCCCACCAGGGCGTGAAGGTGGGTGTCGGCTACCTGAGCTGGACCGACACCGACATGGTGCGCGGGGCCGACGAGGACACGGTGCTCAAGCAGATGCGGTCCCGGCTGCCCTGGCCGGCCAACAAGACCTATCCGCTGGAGCCGGCGGTGGACCGCCTGGCCGCCGGGATCGCCCGGCGCTCCGCGCACGTCTACGCCCAGGCGTGGCTGCGCGGGATGCAGCCGGTCCGCTGGGCCCTGCCGTCGCTGATCGCCGCGGTCGGTTCGCGCGACGTGGCCAGGCTCGCGCCCCAGCTCGCCGCCACCGCCGCCTCCCGCCTGCGCCCGGTCGGCGCCGGCGGCGCGGCCGACAGCGCGGCCCGTTCCGACCGTTCCGGCCACTCCGACCGTTCCGGCCGGGACTGACGGTCGGCGTCCGGTGCAAGGCGTCCGGCTGACGGCCGGTGGGTCCGCGGAGCCACCGGCCGTCAGCCGTCGTCCGCCGCCTCCCCGTCCGGCCGGGCGAGCCGCTTGAAGGTGTCGTAGGCGGTCTGGTTGAACGAGGACCGCAGGGTGGGGCCGGTGTTGGTGAGGGCGGCGACCGCGGTGGCGGTCTGCGGGCAGAAGCCGACGAACGAGGTGAAGCCGCGGGTCGCGCCGGAATGGAAGAACAGGTCGCGGTCGTCCGGCGCGCGGCGGTGGTTCCAGACCAGGCAGACCTCGTCGCCGGTGCGCGGCAGCCGCAGCCGGGGTCGCCGCACCTCCCGCAGGGCGTCGCCCAACGGCCCGCCGTCGGGCTCCAGATGGGCCCGGAGGAAGCGCAGCAGGTCCGCGCCCCCGGCCCGGACCGCGCCCGCGCCCGGGAGGGCGGGGATGCGCCAGGGCGGCAGCGGCCGCCCGAGGCGGTGGCCGGTCGCGTACCCCGGCGCGTCGGGGGAGCAGCTGAGGGTCCCCAGCCCGAGCGGGCGGCCGATCCGCTCGTCGAGCAGCCCGGCGTAGTCGGGGCCGCCGCCCGCCTCGGCGAGCAGCCGCCCGAGCAGTCCCACGCCGTAGTTGGAGTACCAGTACACCTCACCGGGCGGGCGGCGCACGGTGGTTCGGGCCAGTGCCGCCCACAGCCGCTGCTCGTCGTAGGCGGCGTAGGGGTTGCTGTTCCAGGCCGGGACGGCGGCGGCCAGCAGGCCCGGCGGCTGAACCGGCAGACCGGCGGTGTGGGTGGCCAGGTGGATCAGCCGGATCGGTCCGCCGCGCCGGACGTCGGGCGGCCGGCGTCCGGCCGGGAGGTGCCGCCGCACCGGGTCGTCGAGGGCCACCTCGCCGCGTGCCGCCAGCTCGGCCAGCAGCAGGGCGGTGAAGGTCTTGGTGACGGAGCCGAGTTCGTAGCCCGTGTCGGGTGTGCACGGCCCGCCGTCCCGGGCGGTCCGACCGTGGCAGTGGACGGCGGAGCGCTCGCCGCGGGCCACCGCCAGGGTCACGGCGGTGGCGTGCGGCCCGGCGGCGCGCACGAGTCCGGCGAACTGCTCCGCCCCGGGCGAACCGGGTCCGGGACCCCCGGCCTCCCCGGCTCCCTCGGCTTCCGCGACTCCTTCGGCTTCCGCGACGCCCTCGGCCTCTGCGGCTCCCGGGATGCCTGGGTCCGCCGCGTCCGTCCCCGTGACCGTCCCGCTCATCGCGCCCTCAAGCCGGGACCGCCGCGCCGCCGAGCGCGCGGGAGAGCGTCACGGTGCCCGCGACCACCGCGACCACGGCCGTGTGCTCGTGGTCCCGGAACGCCTGTTCGGGGTCGTCCGAGACCGGTTCCGCGCTCTCCCGGGGGATCAGCCCGTCCTCGCGCTGGATCGCGGCGAGCGCCTCCCAGCCCTGGGCGCCGGTGACCGGCTCCCCGATGCAGGAGTCCGCCACGAGCAGCTCGCCGACGAGGTCCCACTGGCCGACCTCGAGCCAGGTGTCGACCCAGACCGGCAGCCAGTTGCGGACGTAGTCGCGCATCGGTTCGGGCATGCTCTCCGGCCGCGCGCCCCAGTCGGTGAGATGGAAGACGGCGTGGGTGATGTGGTAGCCGGTCAGCCAGTCGATCGCCCAGGGCTCGGGGGTGGCGCCGAGCCAGGTCCGGGCGGTGAGGGCGGGCCAGTCGTCGGGCTGGTTGCGCAGCCCGATCACCCGGCGCGCGTTGGCGAGGGCCAGCCTCCGGTTGGGCATCATCTCGATGGCCTGGATCCCGCGCACCTTGGTGAGCGATTCCAGCAGTTCCTCCAGCGCCGGGTGCCGGTAGCCGGACCGGGCGAAGTGGACGTAGGTCTCCAGCGGGTCGGTCATCACCGGGTAGCGAAGCAGCCGCTCGTACAGGAGGTTCCCCTCGCGCAGCTGGGACCAGCCGAAGTCCAGGAGTTCCCGGGCGATCCGGGCGTCCTCCGGTCCGGTGACGCCGTCGCGCAGGACGAGCGAGGCGGCGAGCGCGGACTCGGCGAGGGGCTTGTAGGCGTTGTTCGGGTCGGCCAGGTCGATGGTGACGTCCTCGGGCAGTCTGCCGAAGCCGCGTTCGTGGCAGTTGTGCAGCCAGGACATCGCCCGGGAGCCCAACTGCTGTGCGGTGGCGAGGATCCGGTGGTCGGTCATGACGCTCCTCCGGTCAGCAGGCGCTCCGCGACGGCGAGTTCGAGCGCGGTGCGGGCGCTGCCGTCGCCGACGGCGCGGATCCGCTCCAGCACGGGTTCGACCTCCAGCGGCAGTTCCCGCCCGTCGGCGGCGAGCCAGGCGAGCCAGCGGGTCAGCCGTGCGGCGACGCGGTGGTCGCAGCGCAGGAGGGAGCGGACGGCGCCGCGGGACAGGGCGAGGGCGTGTTCGCGGGCGGCGTCGTGGACGGGCCCGTCGAGGCCGGGCAGGGCGAGCGCGGAGAGCTGGGCCATCCGCACCGACCAGGCCTGCCAGGCGTACGGCTCCGGGTGCGGGGCGTGGCCGGGCTGCGGTGCGCCCCGGGCGCTGTCCTCGCCCGCGGCCCCGGGGAGCGGGGCCCCGGGGAGCGGGGCCCCGGGGAGCAGGGCGTCGGCGGCGGGCCCGAGCGCGCGGGCCAGCAGAACGGCGGTGCCCCAGTCCCGCCAGGCGGTGACCAGGGCGGCGCCGGCGGCCCGCTCCTCGTCCGCGTCGGCGGGGCGGTCGGTGGAGGGTGCGGGCGCGGGTGCGGGGAAGGCGGACGGGGGGAAGGTCCGGTGGGCCTCCGCGAGCAGCAGTACGGCCTGCTCGTCGGGCCCGGTCGCACCCAGGACCTGCGGTGCGAGGACGTCCGGCCCGAGCACCCGGGCGGCGGCGAGGACCGGACGCGGCACGGGGCCGGTACCGGGGAAGGCGGGCGCGACCGCACCCCCGGCGCCCCGGAGGGCGTCGAGGGTGCGGCCCGCCAGCCGCTCCACCGCTGCGGCGTATTCGTCGCGGAGCGCGAGATCGGCGGTCGGCATGGTTGCGTGCTTCTCCTTGGGGGGCTTCGCGGTGTCACGGGGCCGCGGCGTGTTCGCGCGGCGGCCGTACCGGGGTCCCGGCCGGCGGCCTGCCGCCCCGGCCGCCCGGCCTGTGGCCGAGGCGGGACCGGAGGGCTGTGGCGCGGCGGGACTCCGCGCGTCGCCGGGCCGTGTCGGGGCCGACTACCGCGTCTTCTCCTTCGGGGGCTTCGGCGACAGCAGCAGCGCGCCTGCCAGCAGCAGCAGCGAGGCGGCTTCCGGACGGTACGTGGGCGCGTCGCTGACGGTCGCCTCGTCCTCCGTGATCAACATGCCGAGCGCGTCGATCTCGCCCTGGGTGGCGAGCGTGGTTCGGGTGGTCTGAGCAAGCATCGGGTGCCTCCTCATCGAAGTTCCGCCGCCAGGCCCGGCGGCGCCCCCTCGAACGACGATACGAGCACGAACCGTCCGGCGCCACCCCGGCACTGTCCGTGACGGTGGTCACGAAGAGGCATCGCGCTGCCGCACGGCGCTGTCGCCGGTACTCGGGAGTAGGTACGGTCGCTGCATGACCACTGCCTTGATCACCGGCGCGACCGCCGGCATCGGAGCCGCCTTCGCCCGGCGCCTCGCCCGGAGCGGCTACGGACTCGTCCTGGTGGCCCGGGACACCGCGCGGCTGGAGGGTTCCGCCGCGGACCTGCGCGGGAAGTTCGGTGTGGAGGTGGAGGTGCTCACCGCCGACCTCGCCACGGACCGGGGCATCGCCGACGTCGAGGCCCGGCTGTCCGACGACGCCCGCCCGGTGGACCTGCTGGTGAACAACGCCGGCTTCGGCAACCGCGGCGCCTTCGCCACCGTGCCGCTGCAGGACGAGCTGGACATGCTGAAGGTGCACGTAGAGGCGGTGCTGCGGCTGACCACGGCCGCCCTGCCGGGGATGCGCGAGCGCGGGCGGGGCGCGGTCGTCAACGTCGCCTCGGTGGCGGCCTTCCTGCCGCGCGGCACCTACGGTGCGAGCAAGGCCTGGGTGGTGAGCTTCACCCAGGGGGTGATGCGGGACCTCGGCGGGACCGGGGTGCGGCTGATGGCGCTGTGCCCGGGCTTCACGCACACCGAGTTCCACGAGCGGGCCGGCATGGGCACCGGGAACATCCCGTCCTGGGGCTGGCTGTCGGCCGAGCGCGTGGTCGAGGAGGCCATGCGCGACCTGGCCCGGGGGCGTTCGGTGTCGGTGCCGAGCAAGCGCTACAAGGCGGCGGTGGCGATCGCGCGGGTGCTGCCGTCCGGCAAGCTCGGCGGGGTCTCCTCCAAGGCGGCCCGGACGTACCGGACCACCTGACGGTTCCGTGTCCGGCCTGCGGGCGCGGGTCCGTGTGGCCGGTTCGTGTCCGGCGGACGGTTGCGTGTCCGGCCGGCGGTCGTTCGTCCATATGACGGGTTCCCGCTCGGTGGCGGACGGGCGGACGGGCGGACGGGCGGACGGACGGGCGGACGGACGGGCGGGCAGGCGGGGTTCCGACCGGTATAGCGGAGGCCATCTCACTATTAGCTTTGCTAACTATGAGCCTCTCTCGTTATGCTGGCGATCGCCCGACCGCCCACCCGCCGCCGGCGTGCGCCCCCGGGCGCCGCGCCCCCGCGCCCGTCAGAGGGAGGCTGCCCCACCGTGCGCCCAGAAGGCATCCAGTGGACCCCGCCCGCCCGCACCGAGAACGACCCGCGCCCGCCGACCCAGTGGCGGCGCATACTCGCGCTGTTCCGCCCCTACCGGGGCCGCCTCGCCCTCGTCGGCCTGCTGGTGGCCGCCTCCGCCGTGGTCTCGGTGACCACGCCGTTCCTGCTCCGCGCCGTGCTGGACACCGCGATCCCGCAGGGCCGCACCGGCCTGCTGACCGTGCTGGTGCTCGGCATGGTCGCCACCGCCGTCGTCAACAGCGTCTTCGGCGTGCTCCAGACGCTGATCTCCACCACCGTCGGCCAGCGGGTCATGCACGACCTGCGCACCGCCGTCTACGGCCACCTCCAGCGGATGTCGCTGGCCTTCTTCACCCGCACCCGCACCGGCGAGGTGCAGTCCCGGATCGCCAACGACATCGGCGGCATGCAGTCCACGGTGACCTCCACCGCCACCTCGCTGGTCTCCAACTTCACCGCCGTGGTCGCCTCGGTGGTCGCCATGGTGGCGCTGGACTGGCGGCTCACCGTCGTCTCGCTGGTGCTGCTGCCGGTGTTCGTCTGGATCAGCCGCCGGGTCGGCAACGAGCGCAAGAAGATCACCGGCGAGCGGCAGAAGCAGCTCGCCGCGATGAGCTCGGCGGTCCAGGAGTCGCTGTCGGTCAGCGGCATCCTGCTCGGCCGCACCATGGGCCGCACCGACTCGCTCGCCCGTGAGTTCACCGGCCAGTCCGACCGGCTGGCCGACCTGGAGGTCCGCGCCTCGATGGCCGGCCGCTGGCGGATGAACACCATCCAGATCGTGATGGCGGCGATGCCGGCGGTGATCTACTGGGCCGCCGGCATGACCGCCGCGGGCGGTGCGCCGATCGTCTCGGTCGGCACCCTGGTCGCCTTCGTCTCGCTCCAGCAGGGCCTGTTCCGCCCGACCATCAGCCTGCTGGCCACCGGTGTCGCCGTGCAGACCTCGCTCGCGCTGTTCCAGCGGATCTTCGAGTACCTCGACCTGACCGTGGAGATCGACGAGCCCGAGCACCCCGTCACCCTCGGCGAGATCCGCGGCGAGGTCCGCTTCGAGGGCGTCGACTTCCGCTACGACCCGGAGCAGGAGCGGCCCACCCTCGGCGGGATCGCGCTGCGGATCCCGGCGGGCGGCTCGCTCGCGGTGGTCGGCGAGACCGGCTCCGGCAAGACCACGCTCAGCTACCTGGTGCCCAGGCTGTACGACGTCACCGGCGGCCGGGTCACCATCGACGGCGTCGACGTCCGCGAGCTCTCCTTCGAGACCCTGTCCCGCGCGGTGGGCGTGGTCTCCCAGGAGACCTACCTCTTCCACGCCTCGGTCGCCGACAACCTGCGGTTCGCCAAGCCGGACGCCACCGACGAGGAACTCGTCGCCGCTGCCGCCGCGGCGCGGATCCACGACACCGTCGCCGCGCTGCCGGACGGCTACGACACCCTGGTCGGCGAGCGCGGCTACCGCTTCTCGGGCGGGGAGAAGCAGCGCCTCGCGCTCGCCCGCACCATCCTGCGCAATCCGCCCGTGCTGATCCTCGACGAGGCCACCAGCGCGCTGGACAACAGCACCGAACGCGCCGTCCAGGAGGCCATCGACACCCTCGCGGAGGGCCGCACCACCATCACCATCGCGCACCGGCTCTCCACCGTGCGCGGGGCCGACCAGATCGCGGTCCTGGAACGCGGCGAGGTCGCCGAACTGGGCAGCCACGAGGAGCTGCTGGCGGCGGACGGCCGGTACGCGGCGCTGCTCCGGCGGGAGGCTCCGGTCGCGGCCGTCGCTCGCTGACGGGGCGCACCCGGGGCGCGGGCCGGGGCGCGGGCCGGTGCGAGCGGCGCGGGCCGGGGCGCGGGCCGGGGCGAGCGGCGCGGGCCGGGCGGGGGTCCGGCGCCGGGCGAGCGGCGCGGGCCGGGGCCCCGGCGGCCCCGGTCTCAGGCCGCCTTGGGGACCTCGTTGTACGCCCCCACGAACTCCTGGCCGGAGAGCTGCTGGATCGCCGCCATCACCTCGTCGGTGACCTGGCGGCGGGCCTTGAGCGAACGCGCCTGGCCGTGCAGCTCGTCGAAGTGCAGCGGCTCCCCGAAACGGACCGTCACCTTCTTCAGGCGCGGCAGCCGCTTGCCGACCGGGAGGATTCCCTCCGGCCCCTCCAGTGCCACCGGCACCACCGGGACGCCGGCGGTCAGGGCCAGCCAGGCCACGCCGGTCTTGCCGCGGTAGAGCCGGCCGTCCAGCGAGCGGGTGCCCTCGGGGTAGATGCCGAACGCCTTGCCGTCCTCCAGGATCTCCAGCGCCCGCTCCAGCGAGGCCTGGGCCGACCGGTAGGTGCCGCGCTCGACCGGCACCGCGCCGATGCCCTGGAAGAAGCCGCGGGAGAGCGCGCCCTTGAGGCCGCTGCCGGTGAAGTACTCGGCCTTGGCCAGGAAGTGGACCCGGCGCGGCGCGGTGAGCGGGATGACCACGCTGTCGATGAAGGAGAGGTGGTTGCTGGCGAGGATGACGCCGCCCTTGCGGGGCACGTTCTCGATCCCCTCGATGGTGGGCCGCCAGATCCCCCGGGCGAGCGGTTTCAGCACCAGCCTGGTGACGAGATCGAGCATGGTCCCTCCCTGGACGCGCATGCCCGAGAGGTGCCCGGGCCCGGTGTACGACGAGCGGCGTTCGCTTCCCCGGCCGGGCCGGGATCAGACCCGCAGACTACGACACCCACCCCCGAGCCCGTCCACTCCCGCTCGCAGTGGCGCTCACCACGGGCGGGTAGGGTACCGCCGTCGGAAATGCACATCAGCAGTTGATTCGGTCCCAGGAGGCCCCCATGGCAGACGTCGACGACATTCGCGCCGCGTTCGACAAGTTCGACCGGAACGGCAACGGCCGGATCACCGCCGCCGAGTACGCCCTCGTCGCGCGCGAGCTCGGCGACCTCACCACCTCGGTCGCCGTGGCCGAGGCCATCATCAAGCAGATGGACACCAACCACGACGGCGAGCTGACCTTCGACGAGTTCCTGGCCGCGCGCCAGGGCTGACGAAGCCGGGGCCGACCGGCCCGGACGGGGTCCCGGATCGTCTCCGGGGCCCCGTCCTCGCGTTGTCGGCGCCTGTCCTGTCGGCGCCGCCCGTCGGGCCGCCGTGCGCTCAGCTGGCGGTCGGGAACACCCGGCGGACCACGCGCTCCGCCGCCCCGCCGTCGTCCCAGGGGCAGAACCGCTTGCGGAAGTCGGCCCGCGCCGCCGGCTCCGGGTCACCGGCCAGCAGCGCCGCCGCCAACCCCTCGGGATCCGTCGTCAGCGCGCCCGGCGGCTGCTCGAACAGGTCGAAGTAGACGCCCCGGTCGCGCTTGTACTCCTCCCAGTCCGGCGCGAAGACCACGATCGGCCGGTCCAGCACGGCGTAGTCGAACATCATCGACGAGTAGTCCGTGACCAGGACGTCGGCCGCCAGGTAGAGGTCCTCCACCGTCGGGTGCGCCGACACGTCCAGGATCTCCGCCGCCTCCTCGTCCGCCGTCAGATCGCCCGGGCCGCCGGTGTGGAAGTAGTGGGTGCGGACCAGCAGCGTGAAGTCCGGTCCCAGCCGCCGGGCCAGCTCCCGCACGTCCAGCAGCGGCACGTAGCCGCCGCGCGCCTCCCGGTGGGTGGGCGCGTACAGCACCGCGGTGCGCCCCGGCGCCAGCCCGAACCGTTCGCGCATCGCCGCCGTCGCGGCCGGCGTCGCGTCGGCGAGCCGGTCGTTGCGCGGGTACCCGGTGTCCAGCATCTCGTAGCGGCCCGGGAAGGCACGGGCGAAGTGCTCGCTGGTGTGCGGGTTGGAGGAGACCAGGAAGTCCCAGCGGTCGATCGCCTCCTGGAGCCGGTCGAAGTCCATCCCGTCGGCGGCCACCGGGTGGTCCCTGAGATCCATGCCCATCGCCTTCAGCGGCGTGCCGTGCTGGGTCTGGACGTGCACCGTGCCGGGCCGCTTCGCCATGGTCCGGGGGAAGTTGACATTGTTCACGAAGTACTTGGCGGTGGCCATCGCCCTCAGGTACGCCGGGGTGTTGACGATCACGTACGGCACACCGTCCGGTAGCGTCGCCGCCCGGGCGCGGTTCTCCACCACCCAGACCCCGTGGATCCCCGGTGCGAGCTCCTTCGCCTTCTCGTAGATCGCGGCCGGGCTGCACGCGTAACCCCGGTGCCAGTACGCGGCGTAGACCGCCAGGTTCGGGTTCAACGGCATCCGGCGGAACGTGTTGTACGCGGTGAACCGGGCGCTGCTGCGCACCCCCTTCTTCAGGGCCGGCGCCACCGCCCGGGCCCCGCGCTTGAGTTCGCGCGGCAGTCGACCGGTACGGCGCAGTTCCGCGTACGCACGCCGGGAGCCCCGGGCCGCGAGCCGGTACTGCACGCCGCGCACGCCCCCGGGGAAGCGGTAGCCCGCCGGACGGTGCCGGGTGAAGTGCTCGGCGATCCGCCGGAAGAACTCCGGCCGCAGCCCGACCGGGACCAGCCCCGGGGTGTCGTAGACGGTGAGCGCCTGCTGCACGGTCCGCTCGAAGACCAGGGTCCGCAGCGTCCCGGGGACCGGCCGGCCGGGCCGGTCGTGGCCGTCGGAGGCGCCGGAGCGGTCAGAGGCGCCGGAGCGGTCGGAGTCGTCGGGGGCGTCGGCGCTGTCGTGACCGTGGGGCCGGTCCAGGAAGGCGAAGATCGCGTCGTACTGGGCGAAGGCGTCGGCGTGCTTGGCGGAGGCGGTGCTGGTGATCGCCCCGGCCCGGCCGCGCCGGTAGAAGTAGCAGGGGCGGTCGAGGTAGCGCAGCCGCTCGGCGGCGAGCAGCGCGGGATAGGTGACGGAGATGTCCTCGTAGAAGCCGCGGCCGAAGGAGACGCCGAGCCCGAGCAGGAAGTCCCGGCGGAACACCTTGTTCCAGACCGACATCACCGTCCGGAACACGGCCGGGTGCTCGGCCAGCGTGGCCCCCTCGACGAGCGGGGACCCGGTGAGCACGTGCCGCCAAGGGTTGGGCTCGGTCCCGCCGTCGGGGTAGACGTGGACGAAGTCGGTCAGCAGGACGTCCGCGGGCGCCTCGCCGCGCCGTTCCCGTTCCAGCTCGCCGGTGAGCTCGTCGAGGAGGGCGCTCACCGTGCCCTCGGGCACCCAGTCGTCGCTGTCGACGAACCAGACGTACGCGCCGCGCACCTCGGGGAGGGCGGCGGTGCGGGCGCCGCCGAGGCCCTGGTTCTCGGCGAGGTGCAGGACGCGCAGGCGCGGATCACGGGCCGCGTGATCGTCCAGGATCGCGCCGCTGCGGTCGGGGGAGCGGTCGTCGACCGCGATCACCTCGAAGCGGGACTCGGCGGACGGGGTGTCCGCCAGGAGGGAGTCGAGGCAGCGGGGCAGGAAGCGCTCCACCCCGTGGACGGGGAGCACGATGCTGAGGAGGACTGGCACGCTGGCCGAGTCTACCGAGCGTGGCCGCGGCGGGCGGAGCACGGGTGCGGGGGCCGCTGCGGGGCCTCGGGGCGCGGGCCGGTGCGGGGGCCCCGACGGGTGTGACCCGCGCGGCCGGAGCCGCCGGTGCCGGACCCCGGACGGGGTGGCACCGGCAGCCTGGTGGCGGCCCGGCCGACCCTCTACGGCCGGCCGCCGGTCCGAGCACCGCCCGAACCTGGCCACCGCAGCGTCGAGGCGGCCTGGCAGTAGGCACGGGGGGAGCCGGAATCTTCATCAGTCGAACACGGGGGGCAGTGGTGTTCGCGCCCGCGTGGTCGATAGAGATATTGCTTGGACCCGACTCGGACGTCAATCCCCCGGCTGTGTTCACTTCCTAAACGGATAGTCGTACCTCGTCACCGGTGGTCACAGGCCGTCCCGGGGGTGACCGCGGGAGGGCGGCGCGGTGGCCGCCGGGTGGCCACGGCGAGTGAAGGGCGGTGACCCCGTGCGCCGGGCGTACATCGTCACGGCGGGCGCCGGGTGTGCGACCCGGAGAACCCGGTGACGTCCCGCCGGTCGTGCACCATCATTGATGCTCAGTCGTGATCGGCCGGGTGGGCCCTGGTGCAGTGTCAGTTGACGCAGCACGGTACGGTTGCAGAACACCAGGACGGTTGCGCGAAGGCCGTCTGTCACGGATAGTCTTCGCCTCACGGCCCTGGCGCCTCGTAGGGGTGGGAAAACTGATGGAACACATGCAAGTGCGGACCCGGCCTCGGGTGCCCGCGATCCAGTGCGGCGTCGGCGCGACCGGCCGCCGGATCGAGCGACACCTGGCTGTGCTCGGCGCGCCCGCACTCCCGGCGGTGGACACCGCCGAGGCGCTCGGGTTGATAAGGGAACTGACGCCGCGCGGCGTCGGGGCCCCGACCGCGCCGCCTCGCCGCCACGCGCGGGTCAAGCTGCTGGCGCCGCTGCGCCGGCTGCGGCGGGGGCTCTTCGGCAGCCGCGGCTGAGCCGACCGGCCCGGTCGCGTCCTGGTCCGGTCGTATCCGGTCCGGCTCCTGCGCACACAGCCCTTCGGCACGACCCGACGGATCCTGACGACCGTCGGGTCTTCGGCGTTTCCGCTCCCGGGACCGTACCGATACGGGCGGATCCAGCACCGGCCCGGCTGATCGTCCGCGATCCCGATCGTCAACGGTCCGTACCGGTCACCGGATGTCATCTTTGGTCTGAACCTCTCAGCCTATGACGGCCGGCCCCTCCGGCGCCGGGAGTCGGCGAGGCTTGCGGGTCCACCCCCGGCCGTGGGTCAGGATGGCGCCATGGCGGACCACACCCACTCCCGAACCTCGTCCCACTCCACTCCCACCTCCAGTTCCTTCCGGACCGAGACCTTCGACATCACCACCGGAATCCATGAGGTCGCGCTCGACATCACCGACCGCTGTGTCCGGTTCCTCGACGAACACGCCGTCGGGCGGGACGGCCTGCTCAACGTCTTCGTCCCGCACGCCACGGCCGGGATCGCCGTCCTGGAGACCGGCTCCGGCAGCGACGAGGACTTCCTCGCCACCCTGCGCGACCTCCTGCCGGCCGACGACCGGTGGCGTCACCGGCACGGCAGCCCCGGCCACGGCCGCGACCACGTCGTCCCCGCACTGGTGGCCCCGCACGCCACCCTGCCGGTGGTCGACGGACAGCTCGCGCTGGGCATCTGGCAGTCGGTGGTGCTGGTCGACACCAACGGCGACAATCCGCACCGCACGCTCCGGCTCTCCTTCCTGGGCTGAGCCCGAGGCCCGGCCCCCGGATCGACCCCGGCCCCCGGATCGGGCCCGGCCCCCGGATCGGGCCCGGATCGACCCCGGACCCGCCGGGGCCGATCCGCCACCCGTTCGCTGATCGCCTACGACCGCTCACCGACTTCGGAACCACTCGGCGACTCCCGCAGCGGCGCCCCGGAGCCGGAGCCGGAGCCGGACCCGGAGTCGGGGCCGGAGTCGGGGCCGGGGTCGGGGCCGGGGTCGGGGTCGGAGCCGGGGTCCGCGGCAGCCGCGAGCACGGACGCGAGGTACCGCTCGATCGCCAGGTACTGGCAGAGCACCGCGACCGGGCGGCCGAGCCGCGCGTACCAGGCGGCGAGCCGGGCGAAGGCGACGACCTCGAACCACACCTCGCCCGCCGCGTCCATCGACACCAGGAACGCTTCCTCGCCGCACTCCGGGTGCCCCGGCAGCGTCCCGTAGGCGAAGCCGATCCGGTCCGGCTCGTCCACCGTCCACACCACCCGGCAGGGGATCACCAGCCGGGGCCAGCGACTGCCGGGCAGGCCGAGCCGCAGCAGGACGGTCGCCCCGGGCTCGGCGGGCGCGTACGGGAACACGGCGAACCCGGTGCCCAGCTGACAGCCCCAGCCGAGGACGAAGCGGCCGGCCCGGGCCAGGACCTCGGGGCCGTGCCCGAGATGGACCCGCCGCCGAAGGTGCGTGTAGCCCTCCGGCAGCCGGGCGTCCGCGGTGGCGCCCACCTCGCGGTAGTTGGGCGCGGTGGCCCGGGCAGCGCGCAGCCTGCGCGCCAGGGCGGACCCGGCCGGCCCGACGGACCCGGCGGCCGCGCTCCGGGCGGAGGGGGCCGGCGGGAGCGGCGACGGGACGGAGGGAACGGAGCTGGACACCTCGTGACCGGGAGAGTCGGGCATACGGCCCACCGTAGCGACGGCTCCGGGAGCGGCCTCGCCCGGGACCGCCTTGCGCCCTGCCCGGTCCGGGGAGTAGAGAGGCGACATGAGCGAAACAGCCAGCAGCGACACGGCCGTCCCCGGCAGTCACGACACCCCGGCGGCGGGGCAGGTCTGCGAGCTCGCCCCGAGCGGCGCGGAGGCGGCACTGCTGCCCGACCCCGGATCGACCGGCCCGCGCGCGGACTGCGTCCTGTGCGGCGAGCCGACCGAGCTGCCCGCCGACCACCCGGGCAGCACCCTGTGCCCCGTCTGCACCTGGCAGCAGGCCCAGCGGATCGCCTGCTCCGGCTGAGCGGGCCGCCCGGCCCGGAGGCTCGCCCCGGTCAGGCGTCCTCGCGCCCCGCCGCGGCCAGGGTGGAGCCGTGCCGGCCCTTGCGCACCAGGAGCTGCGCCGGGATCCGGCTGCGCAGATCGGCGACGTGGCTGACGATGCCGACCGCGCGGTCCCGCTCGCGCAACCCGTCCAGGACGTCCATCACCTCCTCGAGGGTGTGCTCGTCGAGACTGCCGAATCCTTCGTCGATGAACAGGGTGTCCAGCGGCATGCCCCCGGCCTCGTCGGTGACCACGTCCGCCAGACCGAGTGCCAGGGAGAGCGAGGCGAAGAAGCTCTCGCCGCCGGAGAGCGTCGAGGTGTCGCGCTCGGTGCCCGTCCAGGCGTCCACCACCCGCAGCGCCAGCCCCGAGCGCTTGTTGCCGCCGCCCCGGTCGTCGCTGTGGACGAGCGTGTACCGGCCGCCGGACATCCGGACCAGCCGGTCGCTCGCCGCGGCCGCCACCTGCTCCAGCCGTGCCGCCAGGACGTACGACTCCAGGCGCATCCGGAGCCGGTTGTCGGTCGAGGTGCCGGCCGCGAGCGCTGCCAGCCGGCTGATCCGTGCGTACCTGGCCAGCTCGGGGGCCAGCGAGCGGGCCAGCTCGGACAGCTGCCGCCCGATGGCCGCCAGGGCCTCGCACCGCAGGCGGGCCGCGTCCCGCGCCGCGTGCGCGGCCCGCAACCGGTCGGTGGCGGCGCCGAGGGCGCTCCGGGCGCCCGGCAGGTCGGCCGGCGGCAGGGCGGCGGCCGCGACCAGCTCCGGTTCGGCGAGCCGTCGCTCCACCGCGGCGAGCTCGGCCCGGTGCCGGTCGATCCGCAACTCCAGCCCGTCCCGTTCGGCCCGCGGCAGCAGGACGGCGACGGCGTCCTGGGCGCTCGCGAACCCGGCCGCCACCGCGGCGTCGGCCAGCTCGTCGTCCGCCTGCTTGAGCTGGTGCGCGGCCTCGGTGGCGGCCCGGGCGGCACCGGCCAGCGCGGCCACCGCCGAGGCGAGGCGGTCGAGCGCGGCCGCCCTGGCGGCCACCGACGGGGCGTCGCCGCGGGCCGCCGCCACCCGGGCGGTCAGCTTCTCCTGCTCGGCGTGCAGGGCGCGGGCCTGGGCGGCGAGTTCGGCGGTCCGCTCCCGGGCCTCGGAGAGCGCCGTGCGACGGACGGTCTGCTCCTCGGTGAGCCGCTCGATCGCCCGTCCGACCGCGCCGAGCCGCTCCGCGACCCGGACCGCCTCCCGGTGTTCCGTGCCCAGCGCGCCGAGCATCCCGGCCAGGGTGTCGGCGGGCTCCTCACCGGCCGCTCCGGCGGCCGCCGCCCGGCGCACCCGGAGCCCGGCGAGCTCCTGCTCGGCCGCGTCGGCGGCCCGCTCGGCGGCCGTCTGGGCGTGCCGGGCTCGCTCCTCGTCCTCGGCCCGGACCGGCTCGCCGACCGGGCGGGCCG
Source organism: Kitasatospora sp. NPDC089913 (assembly GCF_044748625.1). Classification (NCBI taxonomy): domain Bacteria; kingdom Bacillati; phylum Actinomycetota; class Actinomycetes; order Kitasatosporales; family Streptomycetaceae; genus Kitasatospora; species Kitasatospora sp. NPDC089913. Next base: position 99,406 of record NZ_JBIVGI010000024.1, read on the forward strand.
GTGCCGGGTGCTCCGCCGAGCCGCAGACCCGGCACGGGTCGCCGGGGTTCAGCCCCGAGGCCAGCTCGGCGGCCATCCCGGCGAGCCGGCGCTCACGGAGGTCCAGGCCGTACTGGCGGGCGTCGAGCGCCTCGGCGCGCAGGGCGAGGGCGCGCGGGCCGATCCGGCCGATCTCGCCGTCCAGCGCGTCCCGGGCCCGGGCGGCGGACAGCCGGGTGTCCAGCTCCGCGCGCCGGGCGTCCAGCCGCTCGACCAGCGCGGCGGCCTCCCGGGCGGCGGACTGCTCCTGCTGCAGGGCGGCGGACCGGCCGTCGAACCCGGCCAGCCACTCGCCCGCCTCCTCGGCGAGGTCCTCGGCGCGCCGCAGCTTCGCCGTCAGCTCCGTCCGGGCGCCGGCCAGCGCGGCGCACTGCCGCTCGTCCGCCCCGGCCGCCTCCAGCCGGACGATCTCCTCGCGCAGCCGCCGCTCGGCCGCGGCCAGCTCCTCGGCCTCGGCGTGCGCCAGCGCCCGGCCGCCGCCGGCCGGTCCGTCGCCGCCGTCACCCAGGTGTTCGGGGCCCGCCCCGCCGGCCCGGCCGGTCGCGACCTCGGCGAGGACCGCCCGGTGCCGGTGCTCCTCCTCCCGGGCCTTCCGGTAGGCGGCCGCCGCGCGCTCGCGCAGGTGCAGCACGGACTCGACGCCGACCGCCGCCTGCGCCGCCGCCAGCCGCCGCCGGTCCGCCGCACGGGCGGGCCCGTCCTCGGCGAGCCGGGCCGCCTCCCGCACCGCCTGCCGGTGCCGCTCCTGCCGGTCGGCCCGCTGCTCGGCGGCCTCCCGGGCCCGCTGCGCCGCCCGGTGCGCCTCCTCCGCGCCGGCCAGTGCGGCCCCGGCGACGGCCAGCTGCTCGGCCGCGCCGCCGCGCAGCACCGCCGCCCAGCCCAGCACCCCGGTGGTGAGTTCGGCGTCCGCCGTCGCGCTCGGCGCCGCCCCGTCCTCGGCCGCCACCGGGCCCCCGGCGGGCTCGGCGCCCGGCCCGGCCGCCTGCTCGGCCTTGCTGGCCAAGTCCCGCAGCCGGCGGCGCCCGGTCTGGACGGCGACCTCGTGGGCCCGGCGCTGCTCCGCGAGCCAGGCCTCGACGGACTGGAACCGCTCGGTGTCGAACAGCCGGCGCAGCAGCTTGCCGCGCTCCTCCGAGTCGGCCCGCAGGAAGCGTGCGAAGTCGCCCTGCGGCAGCAGCACCACCTGGCAGAACTGGTCGCGGCTCATCCCGATCAGCCGGTGGATCTCCTCGCCGGCCTCCTGGTGCGACTTGCTGAGCGCCCGCCAGCCGGGCCCGTCCGCGCCGGCGCCCGCGCCGTCCGCCGACCACTCGCGCACCAGGGTCTGGGCCCGCTCGACGGTCATGCCCGTGCCGACCTTCTTCGGCCGGGGCTGCTCGGGGATCCGGACGATCTCCAGCCGGCGGCCGCCGAGCGTCAGCTCCAGCCGGACCTCGGTCAGCCGGCCGGGTTCGGCGTGGTCGCTGCGCAGCCGGTTCGCCCGGCGGGTGCCCGGCACCTCGCCGTAGAGGGCGTAGCAGACCGCGTCCAGCACGCTGCTCTTGCCCGCGCCGGTGGCACCGCGCAGCAGGAACAGACCGCCGGCGGCCAGCGCGTCGAAGTCGACCGTCTCGGCGCCGGCGAAGGGGCCGAAGGCGGTCACGGTCAGCCGGTGGAGTCTCATCGGGGCAGCTCCGCCTTCCGGTCGGCGGTCTCCCGGACGCGCTCGAAGCCCTCGCGCAGCCAGCCCAGCTCGTCAGGGTCGGGGTCGGCGCCGGGGCGGACGTGCCGCAGGAAGCCCTCGGCGATCTCCAGGTCCGTCCGTCCGCTGACCCGGGCCGCGTAGGAGGGGGAGGCGCTGGCGGTGCTCTCCTCCGGGTCGAACAGCAGCTGGAGGGTGTGCGGGAAGCGACGGCGCAGCCGCTCCATCGGCTCGGCGGGGCGGCTCGGGTCGGTGAGGGTGACCTGGACCCAGGACTGCTCGTCGGCGGTGTGGCGCTCGTCGGTGAGCAGCTCGTCGAGCCGGCCGCGCAGCCGGGCCAGCCGGCGGGGGACGGGGCAGGGCACCCGTTCGGCGGTGACCGCGCCGTCCGCCGCGAGGTCGACCAGCCACATGCTCTTGCGCTGCTCGTGCTCGGAGAAGGAGTAGGCGAGGGGCGAGCCGCTGTAGCGCAGGTGCGGGGCGAGGGTCTGGCAGCCGTGCAGATGGCCGAGCGCGGCGTAGTGCACGCCGTCGAAGACCGAGGCGGGTACGGCCGCGACCCCGCCCACCGCGATGTCGCGCTCGCTGTCGCTGGGCTCGCCGCCGGTGACGAAGGCGTGCGCCAGGACGACCGCGCGGGTGCCGGCCGGGCGGGCCGCGAGGTCGGCCCTGACCTGGTCCATCGCGGCGCCGAGCACGGCGGCGTGCCCGCCGCGGGCCAGTCCGAAGCGCTCCCGGACCAGGGTGGGCTCCAGATAGGGCAGCCCGTAGACGGCGACCGGCCCGTGCGCGTCGGCCAGCACCACGGGCTCGGCGCACTCGCCCGGGTCCGTCCGCAGATGGACGCCGGCCCGGCCGATCAGGCCCGCGCCGACGCCGAGGCGGCGGGCCGAGTCGTGGTTGCCGCTGATGAACACCGTCGGCACGCCGAGGTCGGCCAGCCGGTGCAGCACGTCGTCGAACAGCGCCACCGCCTCCAGGCCCGGCAGCGCGCGGTCGTACACGTCGCCGGCGACCAGCACGGCGTCGACGCGCTCGTCCCGGACCACCGCCACGAGGTGGTCCAGGAAGGCGCGCTGGGCGTCGTGCAGGCTCTCCCGGTGGAACGAGCGCCCGAGATGCCAGTCGGAGGTATGCAGCAGTCGCATGGTTCCCGACCATAACGGGCGCCACCGACAACCCGGTGCGGAACGGGTCCCGCCCGCCGTCCCCGGGCCGGTTCCGGGGCCGGTCCGAGGACTCTCCGCGGGACTGTCCGAGGTCGGTCCGAAGACCGCCCGGAGACCGTCCGCGGGGCCTCGGGGGCATCACTGCGGGTCGATTGTCAGTGACGCTGTGTACGGTCGCGTCACCGGGAGCCGAGGGGCTCGTGGGGCCGGTGCGGGAGTGCCGACGACGGAGGGAGACGACCGTGCGCGAGCGGATGCGGAGCGGGTTCCAGGGCCCGGACCAGTGGCGGGAGCGGGAGCAGAAGCCGGAGAGGGTGCGGGAGGAGGAGTGGGAGCGGCCCCGGAGGCGGCACCGGCACCGGCACCGGGACCGGGAGCGGCGTGCGGGGGCGGGTGGCTGCCGGGCGCGGTGGCGCACGCCCGTGGTGCGGCTGTGGGGTCCCGGCCCGGAGCGGCGCCGGCCCGGACCGGCGGGGCCGGGTGGGAGGGTCCCCGACGGGCGGCCGCCGGGCGGCGGGGCGGGCGTGTCCCGGACGGGCGGTGCGGGCGGGCCGGCCGGGCCCGGCGGGCGCGACCGGCGCCGGGTGCTCCCGCGCGGCGCGCCGCCGCCGCAGCCGGTGGCGCTCGCGCTGGCCGTCGCCGCCGACGACTTCGCGGACCTGGCGCGGTGCGGGCTGTTCGGCGGGCTGACCTTCCGCTCCTACCTGCGCCGGGTCGCGGTCCAGCTGCGCGCTCTGCGCGGGCAGGGCCTGGAGGTCCACCTCCGGGTGCTCGACCCGGTGGACTACGGGGAGTACTGCGAGGCGCTGGGCTTCGCGCCCGGGGACGCGGCGGCCCGGGTCGCGTACGCGGCCGATCCGGAGCTCGCCGGGGAGCCGTTCCTCTACACGGGGCAGCGGCTGGCGGTGCTGCTGCCGGAGCTGGCCGACGACCACCGGGCGCGGGTCCGGATCTCCGTCGCGATGGCGGCCCTGCTGACGGCGGCGGGCGAGGGGCCGCCGGGGGAGCGGCGGCTGGTGGCGGTGATGCGGCACGCCGTCGAGGTCCAGCTGGCGGTGGGTGCGGGGGCCGGTGACGGGATCCACCTGCTGACCCTGCGCTGCCACGGTCCCGAGGACGGCGAGGAGCTGACCTCGGCGACCGAGGTCCGGGTCGACGGCGGTCGGCCGACGCCCGGCGGGCGGGACGCCGAGGCGTTCTGCGTGACCCTGGCGGCGGGCCTCGCCGTGGGCGGCACCGGCGCGATGGTGCTGCACGGGGATCCGGCGGCCCCCGGCGGGCAGACGGTGCGGGGGTGGGCCCTGTGCGGCGGGAGGCTGCGGCCGATGACCGTCCGCGAGGTGCTGGACGAGCTCGCCGACGACGTCGGCCGGGGCCTGCCCTTCCCGCCGGCCGTCGTCCCGTTGCCGGGCTTCCCGCTGCCGGCGCCGCCGCCGGGCCCGCCGTCGGGTGGGGGCGGACCGCCCGGGGAGCGGCCGACCGGGGGCGGGGGTGAGCCCCTGGCCTGATCGCGGCTGACCAGGGCGTTCGGCCCCGGCTGTCCACCATGCGGCGCTGGGGACTGTTCATCGACCGCCTGTTCGGGGAAGATTTCGGGGAAGATCAACAGTGGGAACGGCCGGTACCCCACGCCGCCGCGCCCGCCGCTCCGCCCCGAACCGCGTACCGCGAACCGTCCCCGCGCACCGTCGGTCCGGCGAGCCCGACACCGAAAGGGGGGACGCATGAGCCGGATCGAGTACAGCGCGGAGATCGCCGAGCTGCTCGGCCGGGTGCGCCGGCGTCCCAGTGCGGGCTGGCCGTGGCGGCCGGGGGAGCAGGTGCCCGGTGGGCTTCCGGTGAAGCAGTCCTGGGGGTGGCTGTTCGCCCCCGACGGTCGGGTGCTGACCCTGGTCAACCCCAAGGACGGCGTGGTCTCGCTGCCCGGGGGCTCGCTGGAGCCGGAGGACGGCGGCGACCCCGGCTCGGCGCTGGCCCGGGAGGCGGCCGAGGAGGCGCAGGCACTGATCGGCACGCCGTACTACCTCGGTTACCTCTACGACCGGGTCGGCTCGGCCAACGGCGGCCACGAGTGCGCCCGGGTCCGGATGGCCGCCGCGCTGCGGGCCGTCGGTCCGAGCGCGCCGGACCCGGCCTCGGGGCGGCACTACCGGCGGCTGCTGGTCGCGCCGGGCCTCGCGGTCGAGCTGCTCGGCTGGGGTGTGCCCGGTCTGCGACAGGCCCGGGCTGCGGTGGCGACCGCCGTCCGGCGGCTGGGCGTGCCCTCGGCCGCCAACGAGACGATCGAGGAACTGCCGGCGGCGGGCTGCGAGCTGTTCCCCGGCGCGGCGCCGGGTGCCGCGCCGGGGGAACCGCCGACCGCCTGAGTGCCCGTCCGTCCGAGCGCCGTCCTGCCACCTCGCCGTCCTGCCTGCCGCGTCGTCCTTCGATCGGTCGGTCGGCCGGCCTGCCGTCCGCCCGGCCGGGCGAGGGGCCCGGGCGCCGGGCCGCGCGCCCGAGCGCGTCGCCGCCGGAGGTCGCACGTCCGGCCGAACTCCGTCCCTCGATCGGGCGATGTCCTAGACCGGTGTACGAGGGCACTTACCGTGTCAGAAGGGGCAGTTCACCGCAGCGTTGTCAGACTGACCGTCAATTGCCTTGGCATGACAACTTCCAGAGTTAGCTACCGCCTGGTATCAAATTGTGTGACGCACGTCACTCCCAGGAGGTGTCATGCTACGCCCTGCCCGTGCCATGTCCGTCGCCGTCACTGCGGCGCTCCTCTCCCTGACCACCCTCGTCACAGCCGGTTCGGCCCACGCCGCCGGGGTCAACTACGTCGCGCTCGGCGACTCCTACGCCTCCGGCCTCGGGGCCGGCAGCTACACGAGCGAGAGCGGCAGCTGCAAGCGCAGCACCAACGCGTACGCGTACCTGTGGAAGAACGCGCACGCGCCGTCCTCCTTCTCGTTCCTCGCCTGTTCCGGTGCCAGAACCGGAGACGTGCTCAACAACCAGCTCTCCACCCTGAACTCGGCCACCACGCTGGTCAGCATCAGCGTCGGCGGCAACGACGCGGGCTTCGCCAGCACCATGCAGACCTGCGTCCTGGACTCGGAGAGCGCCTGTCTCAACGCGGTCGCCACCGCGAAGAACTACGCCACCGGCACGCTGCCCGGCAAGCTCGACCAGGTCTACTCGGCGATCCACGCCAAGGCCCCGAACGCCCGGGTGGTCGTGCTCGGCTACCCGCACCTCTACAAGGTCGGCGGCAGCTGCATCTTCGGTATCGGCGACACCAAGCGGGCCGCCATCAACGGTGCCGCCGACGTGCTGGACGACGTCATCGCCAAGCGCGCCGCCAACGCCGGTTTCGCCTTCGGCGACGTCCGGTCGATCTTCCGCGAGCACGAGATCTGCGGCTCCAGCACCACCTGGCTGAACAGCACCACCCTGCCGGTGGAGGAGAGCTACCACCCGAAGGCCTCCGGCCACTCCGGCGGCTTCCTGCCGGTGTTCACCGCGCAGGCCTGACCGCACCCAGCGACCGCACCCAGCGACCCCCGGCCCTGACCCCCGGTCCTGACCTCGGCGCCGAGGTCAGGACCGGCGCCGGATCCGACCGCACGACCCGGCGGGCCCGCCGGTCCCCCCATGCGGGACGGACCGGCGAGCCCGTCCCGTCATCGGTCCGGCGGGGGGAACGGGATGCCGGCCAGGGCGGGCAGCAGTTCCCGTTCCTCGTGGGCGAGATGGGCCTCCAGTGCGTCCGTCGTCCGCGCCAGTGCGGCCCGGAACGACTCCGGATCGGCGGAGCCGAGGTCGGAGACCAGTGCGACCAGCTCCTCCTTCAGCCGCGCCACCGCGCGGTGCTGCTCGGCCAGCCGTTCCAGCACGCCCCGCAGCTCCGGGTGGCTGCGGGCCAGTGCGGGGAAGACGCCCCGGTCCTCGCCGGTGTGGTGGACGGTCAGGCCCTGGCAGAACGCCAGGCAGTGCTGTCGGAGCTGCAGTCCGAGCGGCGGAGCCTGCCCGGCGCCTCCGGCGAGGTGTGCCTCGGTCTCGGTCCGCAGTTGCCGGAGTCGGGCGCGCAGCCAGTCGTGCACCTCCAGCAGCTTGTCCGCGAGGCTCGCCGCCTCGCGCGTCCGGGCCCCGGGCTCAGCCCCGGCACCGGGGTGTTCCAGGACGACCACCGGCAGCAGCCGGGCGGTGTGCCGCTGGTAGTCCCCGTACCCGGGGGCCGACCGGACGACGGCCTCGAACAGCCGGTCGCGCCGCTCCCCCTCGGCGGGGACGGCGGTCGCGTCGAAGACCTCCGTGCCGAGTTCCACCCGGACCAGCGGGTGGGTGAGCAGATTGCGGTACCACTGCGGGTGCTCGGGCGCCCCGGCCGCCGAGGCGACGACCAGCAGCAGGCCGTCCGCCCGCACGAATCCGAGCGGGACGGTGTGCTCCCGCCCGGAGTGTGCGCCGACGGTGGTCAGCAGCAACAGGTCCCCGCCCTCGAAGGGTCCGCCGACCCTTCCGCCCCGGGCGCGGAACTCATCGATGACGGTCTGGTTGAACGACGAAGAGGACGAAGGGATGGACGAAGAAGAAGACATGGGCATGCGTCTGAAGGGATCTCTCTCCGGAGCTCGCTCCGGAACGGGGGAACGGGGAAGCGGCGGCCACCGCTGCGGGAAAGGTCCCGGCCGCGGCCGCGGAGAGGCTCAGGAAAGGGGAGCGGAGAACGTTCTCATCACGCGTCGTCCCTCGGTGTCGGGTGCCGGCCCGGCTGCCGGCCGGCCCACATCTCTCTGGCCGGCGCCACGCTGCACACGGCTCATCCCAGCATCCGCGCGGTTCCGCTGTCAACGCGTCATCGGGTCGGGGAAACGGCGCACCGCCGGCCCCGGTGCGGGGTCGGCGGTGCGCGGTGCGGGCGGCTGTCGGCGGTGTCAGCGCAGGTAGGACGCCAGGCCGGCGGGCTTGAGGCCGGCCACCTCGGCGGCGGCCAGGGCACGCCGGAGGTCGTCGGCGAGGGTGTCGGTCCAGTGCATCAGGACGACGTCGCCGGGGGAGAGGGTGCCCTCGTGCCAGATGTTGGAAGCGCCCCAGCTGAAGTCCGCGTCGGCCGTGAGTACGGTGCGCATGCCGCAGTTGGCGGCGGCCTGGAGGGTGTCGGCGTTCCAGGCGAAGTACGGCGGCCGGAACACGGTCGGCGCGGTGCCGAAGAGGCGGGTCAGCGAGTCCCGGGCGTCGCAGATCTCCACCTGCTGCGCGGCGGGCGAGAGGGTGGTGAGGTCGGTGTGGGAGACGCTGTGGTCCTGGATCGAGGAGCCGGGCGCGGCGGTCACCCGCCGGAAGTAGTCGGGGTTGTTGGCGGCGGCCATCGGCAGCTTGTTGGCGGCGATGACCTGCTCCGCCTCCGGGGTGGTCTGCCAGCCGTCGTCGACGGTGAAGAAGACCACCTTGTCGCTGGTCGGCACCGAGGCGGCGGCGGTCGCCGGGGCGGGTGCGGGGCCGTCGACCCGGACGTCGTCGACCGCGAACGGGCCCTGCTGGTACCAGCCATGGACGGAGAGTTTGACGGTGGTGGCGCCGGGGGCGGCGGTGAAGCGGGTGGTCAGCTTCTGCCAGCCGCCGTTGGTGGACTCGGTCCAGGCGGGCGCGGTCGGGCGGTCGGTTCCGCCGGTGGCGCCCAGGAAGACGAACTTCCCGCGGACCCAGGCGGAAGCGGTGTAGGTGGTGCCGGGCTGGACCGAGACGGTCTGCACGCACTCGCCGGTGGACTCGTCACCGGCCGGGGCGACGGCCAGGGCGGAGGTGCCCGAGTGCGGGGCGGCGGTGGTGAGGGCGGCCTCGGCAGGCCCGCCGGAACAGCGCCAGCCGGGCACGCTGCCCCAGTCGGCGAGCGAGGAGGCGGGGATCTCGAACCCGGGGTTGGTCGCCAGGTTGACGGTGGGCGCGGCGGTGGGCGCGGCCGCCGTGGCCTCGGCGGCGTGCGCGGGCACGGCGGCCAGGCCGGCCACCAGCAGCGCGGCCGACGCGGTCAGCGCGGGCAGGCGGGTGGACAGCCGGGCGGGCAGGTGCCCGGACCCGAGCGCGGAAGGACGCGGGGACATGCGCGTGGACATGCGCGTGGACATGAGCGCGGAAAGGCGCGTGGACATGCGCGAGGAGATGGACACGTGGGGACTCCAGCGTGGGGGACGCGTCCGTGGGGCGGACGCGCGGACAACGGGATGTGGGGGTGCTCCCGGAGGGGGCGGGAGCGTCGGCGTGCCGCACTCGGACCGGAGCAAAACAATGGACTGGACCACCGCGATCGTCAAGGGACCGGTCGTACTCGACGGACTCCCAATTCGCTTGCGTAAAACGGGACAAGACGAGACGTCAGGGGGCGTACAGTTCCTCGATGTCCGCCGCGTAGTACTCGACGATGGCCGCCCGCCGCAGCTTCAGCGAGGGCGTCATGAGACCCTGCTCGATCCCGAACTCCCGGGGCAGCAGCCGGAAGGCTCGGATCGACTCGGCCCGCGACACGGCGGTGTTGGCCGCCGCCACCGCCCGTTGGACCTCCGTGTGCAGATCCTCGTCGGCGAGCACGGTCCACGGGTCCGACTGTTCGCGCCCGCGCCGCTTCAGCCAGTGCGCCAGCGCCGCCGGGTCGAGGGTGATCAGCGCGGCCACGTACGGCCGGTCGTCGCCCACCACCAGGCACTGCGAGACCAGTGGGTGGGACTCCACCCGGACCTCCAGCGCGGCGGGTGCGAGGTTCTTGCCGCTGCTGGTGACGATGATGTCCTTCTTGCGGCCGGTGATGGTCAGGTAGCCGTCCTCGTCCAGGCTGCCGAGATCGCCGGTGCCGAACCAGCCCTCGAAGAGCGATTCGGCGGTGCAGCGCGGATGGTTCAGGTAGCCGCCGAAGACGCCGGGGCCGCGTACCCACACTTCGCCGTCGTCGGCGATCGCCACCGTCGCGCCGGGAACCGGTCGTCCGACCGAGCCGATCTTCGACCGTCCGGGCGGGTTGCCGGTGACCGCGGCCGAGGTCTCGGTGAGCCCGTAGCCCTCGAACAGCTGGAAGCCGATCCCGGCGAAGAAGAGCCCGAGTTCGCGGTCGAGGGTGGAGCCGCCGCACATCAGCGCCCGCACCCGGCCGCCGAACACGGAACGCAGCCGCTGGTAGACCGTGCGTTCGTAGGCCAGGTGGCGCAGCCGCAGCGCGGTGCCGGGGCCGGGGCCGCGTCCGAAGGCGCGCTGTTCCCGGGCGGCCGCCCAGTCGACGGCCACCTGCCGGGCCTGTTCGAGGAGTTCGCCGCGGCCGGCCTCCTCGGCGGCGCGCCGGGTCTGCTGGAAGACCTTGTCCAGGACGTAGGGGACGACGAGCAGGAAAGTCGGGCGGAGGGCGGCGAGTGCGGGCAGCAGCGCGTCCGTGGAGACCTCGGAGACATGTCCGATCCGGAAGCCGCCGCGGATCGAGGCGATCTGCACCATCCGTCCGTAGACGTGTGCCAGGGGCAGGAACAGAACGGTGCACGGCGGGTGCCCGCCGGTGTCGCGCAGTGCCTCGCCCCAGCCGTCGAGCAGCGCGTCGGCCGCGGCGGCCAGTGCGCCGTGGGTGATCAGGCAGCCCTTGGGGCGCCCGGTGGTGCCGGAGGTGTAGACGACGGTGGCGACGGTGTCGGTGGTGACGCCGAGGCGCTGCCGGTGGACCAGCGAGTCGGGCACCCCGTGCCCGTCCTCGACGATCGCCTCGACGCAGTCCCGGTCCAGCTGCCAGATGCCGGTCAGGTCGGGTAACGCGTCGCAGACCGCGCCGACGGTCATCGCGTGGTCCTCGTCCTCGACCAGGCAGGCCACCGCCTGGGTCTCGGCGAGGATCCAGCGGACCTGCTCGGGCGCGGCCGTGGGGTAGACGGGGACGGAGATCGCGCCGATCGACCAGAGCGCGTAGTCGAACAGGGTCCACTCGTAGCGGGTGCGGGACATCAGCGCGACCCGGTCGCCGTAGCGCACGCCCCGGGTGAGCAGGCCCTTGGCGAGGGCGAGCACCTCGTCGCGGAAGTCCGCGGCGGTGATGTCCTGCCAGGCGCCCCCGGTGGCGCCGCGCCGGGAGCGGTCGGCGCGCCGGGACAGCTGGACCAGGGCGGGGGAGCGCTCGGCGGTGTCGTAGAGCGAGTCGGCCAGCCCTCCGGCGACCGGCGGTCCGGCCGGGGCGGGGGTGGTGAACTCGCGCACGATCCCCCCGATCAGTCCTGCAGGTGCAGCGAAACTATCGGATCCCTCGCCGACTGCCCAGGGTTGTGACTGCGGCGCGACGAGATCGGCACCGGTGTGTGCGGAAAGTGTCGTGGAGCCGTCGAGGGCTTCGGACGGCTGTGCGGGAGCGGTGATCACCACGGTGATCGGGACGGTGATCGCGACGGCGGTCCGGGCCTGATTCGGACCCGATCCGGACCCGATCCGGCCCGGCTCGACGAGAGGGTGGGTTCGACCCTCGAACGAGTGGTCAGGCCGTAGTAGAGTCTCGCAGACCTGCGGCCGGGGCCCTCGGTCGCGGCCGAGCGCTGCCCCCGGCCGACGCTTGGTCCGTACCAACCCTGTCCGTGTCAACCCGTCCGTGTCAAACCGTCGGTGCCGACCCGCCTCCGGGGCGAGCCGCTTCCGCGTCGCCCGCCCCCATGCTCCCGCTCCCGCTCCCAGGCCGCCCCGCCCCCTCACGCCTCCCGCATTCCCCGCACCCCGTCCGCGCCTGGCACTTCCCGACCGAGGACTCCATGCGTCTGCGCAGCAGCTCGATCCGCGCGAAGATCATCGCGCTGCTCCTGGTGCCCATCGTCGCCCTCACCGCCCTCTGGGCGTACGCGACGCTCGCCACCACCGGCGACGTCTGGAGCCGGCTCGACGTCAGCGCGACCTACAAGGAGTTCGGCGCCCCGGTCGACGTGTACGCGCACGACCTGCAGAACGAGCGCCGGGCCGCCGTCCGCAGGCTCGCCGACCCGGCCTCCCGCGCCGCCCGCGACGCCTTCGAGCAGGCCCGCGCCGCCACCGACCACGACCTCGCCGTACTGCAGCAGAAGAAGGACGCCGAGGGCGGCCGGCTCGACGAGGCCCAGCGCGGCCGCTACCTGCAGATCCTCGCCGCCGCCGACCAGCTCAGCCCGCTGCGCGCCCAGATCGGCCGTGCCGCGCTGAACTGGGAGTTCGCCCTCGGCCAGTACACCGACCTGATCAAGCCCGTCTTCGGCTTCCGCTCCGCCTTCGTGGCCCGCCAGAGCGGCCAACTGCCGAGGCAGGGCACGATCATGATCGAGCTGATGCGCGCCCGGGAGTACCTCGCCCAGGAGGACGCGGCGATGGAGGGGCTGCGCACCGCGCCCGGCCGGCCGACCTCCGAGCAGTACCAGGTCGCGCTCGACGCCCTGCACAACCAGCAGGCGCTGTTCACCGTCTACATCGCCGAGCTGGACCCGGTCGACCAGGCGGACTACATCGCCCTGCGCGGCGGCGAGGCCTGGGCCGCGCTCGCCCGCGCGGAGGCGGACTTCGTCGGCGCCGGCGGACCCGAGCGGGTGGTGCAGGCGATCAACGGCGACGCCTGGCGGGAGACCGCCGACCGCGCCCTGGGCGACCTGGCGGCGATCAACGCCCGGCTGAGCGGCACCATCGACGACCGCGACCACTCCTACGCGATCGGACTGCTCTGGCGCGGCGGCATCGCCGGCCTGATCGGCCTGGTCGCGGTGGTGCTCTCGGTCCTCATCTCCTTCCGGATCGGCCGGGGCCTGGTCCGCGAGCTGATCGGCCTGCGCAACGCCGCCAACGAACTGGCCGGCACCCGGCTGCCCTCGGTCATGCTGCGGCTGCGCAAGGGCGAGTCGGTGGACGTCGCCACCGAGGCCCCCGAGCTGGAGTTCGGCCAGGCCGAGATCGGCCAGGTCGGCCGTGCGATCAACGCCGTGCAGCGGGCCGCCGTCGAGGCCGCCGTCGAGCAGGCCGAACTGCGGCGCGGCGTCTCGGCGGTCTTCGTCAACCTGGCCCGACGCAGCCAGGTCCTGCTGCACCGTCAGCTGACGCTGCTCGACACCATGGAACGGCGCGCCGAGGACCCGGCGGAGCTGGAGGACCTCTTCAAGGTCGACCACCTCACCACCCGTATGCGCCGGCACGCGGAGGGCCTGATCATCCTGGCCGGCGGCTCGCCCGGCCGGGCCTGGCGCAAGCCGGTGCGGATGGTGGACGTGGTCCGCGCGGCGGTCGGCGAGGTCGAGGACTACGCCCGGGTGATCGTCCGGCCGTTCCCCGGCACCGGTCTGCTCGGCAGCGCGGTCGCGGACGTCACCCACCTGATCGCCGAACTGGTGGAGAACGCCGCGGTGTTCTCCCCGCCCAGCACCCAGGTCACCGTGCAGGGCGAGGTGGTGGCGCACGGCTTCGCGCTGGAGATCGACGACCGCGGGCTCGGTCTGAGCGAGCAGGCGCTCGCCGAGATCAACGAACGCCTCGCGGTGGAGCAGGAGTTCGACCTCGCCGACACCGACCGGCTGGGCCTGTTCGTGGTCAGCCGGCTGGCGCGCCGGCACGGTATCCGGGTGCACCTGCGGCCCTCCCCGTACGGGGGGACGACGGCGGTGGTGCTGATCCCGCGCGAGCTGCTGGCGGAGGCGCCGGACGGGCTGCCGGAGCCGCCCGCGGGCACCGGCACGGCTACGGGGGCCGGGGCGTGGGCCGGACAGGGGCCGGGCACCGCCCCCGGACCGGTCGGCGGCCGGCGGGCAGCGGTGGGGCGGCGCGGACAGCGCGACCTGGTCGCGGTGCCCGCCCTGACCGAGGACGGCCCCGACGACGACCCGCCCACCGCCCGGGGCGCGAACGGCGCGACCGGCGACAGCGGTGCGGGCGGTGCGCTGAAGGGCGTGAACGGAGCGGGCGGCCGGCACCGGATCGTCGGCGGGCCGCGCCCCTCGGCGCCCGAACCGGCCCGCACCCCCGGCGGTCTGCCGCGCCGCTCGCGCGGCGGCGGGCCCGTGCTGGTCACGGCCGCCGCCGGCGACGCGACCGGACCGGGCACCGGCCGCCACCGGCGCGCGGACGACCCGGCGGCCACGGCGGACGACGTCGAGTCCCTCGCACCCGGGCCGGCCGAGGTCCGGACCGGCACCGTGACCGGGCCCGCCGACGCGGCCGGGGCCGTGCTCACCGAGGCCGTGGTCACCGGGGCCGTGCCCACCGGGGCCGTCACCGACCGGCCGGTCGCGGCGCCCGCGACGGCGGGTGCGGCCACCGCCGACTCCGCGCCCACGCGGACCGCCACCGCGGCCACGCCGGGCGGGCTGCCGCGACGGGTGCGGCAGGCGAGCCTCGCCCCGCAGCTGCGCGAGCGCGCGGCGGAGGCCGCCGCCGGACGGGCCGACCGCCCGGGCGGTTCCGGTGCCCGGGGGAGCGAGGCCGAACCGGTGCGCGAGCGCTCGCCCGAGGAGGCGCGGGCCGCCTTCGCCTCCTTCCAGCGCGGCTTCACCCGGGGCCGCGGCACCCCCGCCGCCCGGCCGGCGGCCGCCCCGTCGCCCGCCCCGGCCCCGACGCCCGCCCCGACACCGGCGCCGTCCGGAACGCCCTTCCCGGTGCCGTCGACGCGCCGCGCGCTGGCCCCGGCACCCGCCCCGGCGGCGTTGCCCGGCCCGTCCGCGGGTGAGCCGGCGCCGCTGGCCCGACGGGCGCCGGTGCCGCCGCCGACCAGGTTCGTCCGGCCGCCGCGCCAGGCGACGGAACCCGATGCACCCGCCGGTCCGTTGTCCGACGGGCCGCCCGAAGGCACCGCACCATCCGTACGACCCGCACGACCCGTACGGCCCGCACCGCACGTACGACCGGTGGGGCCGGCACGACCCGCACCATCCGCACGACCCGCTCCAGCAGAAGGAACTGATTCATGACCACTTCGACGCAGTCGTCCGGAGACCTCAACTGGCTCCTGGACGACCTGGTGGGCCGAGTGGCCGCGCTGCGCCACGCGGTGATCCTCTCCGGCGACGGACTGGCCACCGGTGCCTCCCGCGACCTCGCCCGGGAGGACGCCGAGCACCTGGCGGCCGTCGCGGCAGGTTTCCACAGCCTGGCCAAGGGGGCCGGCGGGCACTTCAAGGTCGGCGGAGTGCGCCAGACCATGGTCGAGCTGGACGAGGCCTTCCTGTTCATCACCGCGGCCGGCGACGGCAGCTGCCTGGCGGTGCTGAGCGAGGCCGAGGCCGACATCGGCCAGATCGCCTACGAGATGGCCCTGCTGGTCAAGCGGGTCGGCGAGCACCTGGCCGCCGAACCGCGCGCCGACGTGGCCCCGCCCGGGAGATGAGCGGTCCGATGGCGGACGAGGAGCCGAAGGCGGTGGCGGCCGACCCGGAGCCGGCCGGACCGGTCGGCGCGGGAACGGCCGGTGCCGACCCGGCCGGTACGGAGCCGGCCGGTGGGGCCGGGGGCGAAGCCTCCGGCCGGGGTCAGGGCGGCGACGGGGACGGCGACGGCGACGGGTCGGACCTCGACCTGTTCCGGCCGCGGACCCCGGTCGACAACCGCTGGTTCGACGACGAGGCCGGCCCGGTGGTGCGCCTCTACTCGATGACCCGGGGCCGGGCCAGGCCGGTCGAGGACGGTCTGTTCGACCTGATCTCGCTGATCGTCGCCAAGGACCCGGCGCCGGTCGCCGCGGCCGTCCCCGCCCATGTGCTGGACCCCGAGCACCAGACCATCCTGGCCTGGTGCCGCCGGGAGCCGATCTCGGTGGCCGAGCTCGGCTCCTACACCGACCTGCCGGTCAGCGTCGTACGCGTCCTGCTCGGCGATCTCTACGACGCCGAACTGATCAGCGTCACCCGACCCGTTCCGCTCGCCGAGCTGCCGGACGAGCGCCTGCTGCGAGACGTGATCAATGGACTCCGTGCGCTCTGACCTCCACGCCCCCGCCGCCACCGCCCCGGGCCCCGCGTACGACGGGGGCGCCGAGCGGGCCAACGACCCGCGCTGGCGGGGCGGTCCGGCGGTCGCGGTGAAGATCCTGGTCGCCGGCGGCTTCGGCGCGGGCAAGACCACCCTGGTCGGATCGGTCAGCGAGATCCGGCCGCTGCGCACGGAGGAGGAGCTCAGCGAGCTGGGCCGCCCGGTGGACGACACCGCGGGCGTCGAGGCCAAGCGCACCACCACGGTGGCGATGGACTTCGGCCGGATCGACCTGCGGCCGGGGCTCGCGCTCTACCTGTTCGGCACGCCCGGCCAGGACCGCTTCTGGTTCGTCTGGGACGAGCTGGCCCGGGGCGCGCTCGGCGCGCTGGTGCTGGCCGACACCCGGCGGCTCGCGGACTGCTTCCCCTCGGTGGACTTCTTCGAGCAGCGGCGCATCCCGTTCCTGGTCGCCGTGAACTGCTTCGAGGGCAGTGAGCTGTTCTCGCCGGAGGAAGTCAGGGACGCGCTCGACCTGGACCCGGACATCCCGGTGGTGCTGTGCGACGCCCGCCGTCGCGAGGACGGCAAGGAACTGCTGGTGGCCCTGGTCGAGCACGCGGCGGCGCGGCGGGGGACGAGCACCGGGGCATGATGAGCCGCCCCGGCCCCGGTCCGCCCCGCCCCGGCCCCGGTCCGCCCCGCCCCGGCCCGGTCCACCGCCCCGCCCGACAGCCGGCGTCTCATCAGGGTGTTCACATGCCGGACGATCCCGGCCGAGCAGGTTGCCTCGACGGGCCCGGCGTGGAAGGCTCTGGTGACGAAGGCCGCCCGGGCCCACTGCCGGGATGCCTCGACCGTGCCACGCACCCGGTGTGCGTCCGGCACGCGTGTCGCAGCGCGGTACGGGCACGTACCGGCAGACCGAGGGGGGAGGACCGAGCCATGAACGTCGAGCAGCGATGTGCCGCGCGCCGGTCCGCCCAAGCCGATCTCGCCATGCCGGTCACCCCGGCGCTGACCGTCCGGCGGTACATCGACCACGCGCTGATCTGCAGCGCCTGTTGTCGCTGACCTCGCCAACCGTCGCCAGCCACCTCACCGTCACCGCCGTTCGCCGTCCGGGGGAGTCCCCGGCCGCAGCGCCCCTTCCGGAGTCGCCGGACGGGCCCGGCGGACACTGACGGTCCATCGCATCGTCGACCCGGCAGCACCGGACAGCAGTCCGGTTGGCCGTCGTCGGCCCTGCCCGCTTTGCGGAGAGCACCAGTGAACCTCCTCGAACCGTTCTGGCCGTCCCGCCAGCCACACCTGTTCGACCAGACGTGTCCGGGTTCGCCCAGCGCGTCCCGGCACTCCCTCCGCTGACCTCGGGTCGGTCCACGGCAGCACGCCCGGTAGACGCGCAGACGACTCCACCCCGTCCGTCACGCGCGAAATGAGCGACACCATGTCCTCCACCTCCACGGCCACTCTTCCCCTCCCCTCCGCGACCCCGCACCTGCGCGCGGTCCGTTCCGTCCCGTCCCCCGCCGAACGCCGGCACGGGGGCCCCGCGCCGCAGCGGGTCACCGCCGCGGTCCCGCCGGTCTCCCCGGTCGCGTCGGCCGTCCCGCAGATCGTTCCCGCGCTCCCGCCGCAGGCGCTGCTCGCGGCGCTGCCCGAGGGTGCGGCGGTCGTCGCGGCGCTGCCGCAGGGATCGCTGCCGCAGGCCCTGCTGGCCCAGTACGGGGCGCAGTTCGGCGCCCCGGCGGGGCAGCCGATGGTCGGCTACCTGGTGCTGGTCCCGGCCGAGGGCGGCGGCGTCGCCGTGGCACCGGGCGCCGGGCAGCAGGGTTTCCCGACCGCCACGATCCCTGCGCCGCAGGCCGGTCCGGCCGTCGCCGCCGGCGCGTCGGCCCTCGGTGCTCCGGTCCTCGGCGGGCCCGTCGCCGGCGGGACCGGTGCCACCGGCCTCGGTTCGGCCGCCGGAGCCGGCACGCGTCCGGTGCGGCCCGCCGGCCGGGGGATCACGGTCGACACCGAGCGCCGGAACGCCTATGTGGACGGTCAGTTGCTCGACCTGACCTATCTGGAGTTCGAGCTGCTCGCCCACCTGACCGAGCACCCGCAGCGGGTGCACACCCGGGACCACCTGGTGTCCGCCGTCTGGGGCTACGGCCACGTCGGCGACGGTCGCACGGTGGACGTGCACGTGGCCAGGCTGCGCCGCAAGCTCGGAGCGGCCTACCGCGACAGCATCGTGACGGTCCGTCGGGTCGGCTACAAGTACACGCCGGTGGCCTGAGCGCTCACCCCGCTTCTCGCCGCACGGCGCGTCCGTTCCGCCGCACGTCGCTCCCGCATCGCGCTCCACCGCAGGTCGCTCGACCGCACGTAGCTCCACCGCACGTCGCTCCACCGATCGGCCGGGGGCCGGGCGTTCTCACCGAACGCCCGGTCCCCTCGTCGGTTTTGACGTGCAATCAGATCCGCTGCTCCGGCGGCAGCAGCAGGACCGCGAGCGCGCCGGCGCAGGCCCGGGCGTGGCCGAGGAACCAGTCCAGCCGTTCGTCGGTGAGGTGCGCGGGCGTGGAGCGGACGGCCAGGGCGAACCTGGCCTGCCCGGCACCGTCCAGTACCGGTACCGCGATCGTGCGCACCCCGGTCTCCGACTCGCCGTCGTTGAGCGCGTGACCGGCCGCCCTGACCCTTGCCAGCTCCTCCGCCAGGCGCTCCGGCGCGGTGATGGTCCGGTCGGTGAACGGCGCCAGCGGGCCGAGCGTCGCCACGCCCGCGTCACCGGGGCGCGGCCAGGCCAGCAGCACCTTGCCGAGCGCGGTCGAGTGGAGCGGCCGGCGCAGTCCGAGCCCGGTGTCCGGCCGCACGGAGGCGCCGACCAGGATCACCGCGTGCGGACCGCTGCGGATCGCGAGATCGGCGGCGGAACCGGTGCGGCGGGACAGCAGGTCGAGCTCGGGTGCGGCCAGGTGCAGCCCGCGCTGGTGGAAGGTGAGTTGGCCGAGCTCGGCGACCGCCGGGCCGAGCCGGTAGCGGGCCGTGTGCTCGTCCTGCTCCAGGAACGCGGCGCTGACCAGGGTGCGGGCCAGCCGGTGCGCGGTGGACACGGACAGGCCCATCCGGCGCGCCAGGTCCGAGGCGCTCAGATCGGGGCCGTTGTCGTGGAAGCAGTGCAGCAGTCCGAGGGCCCGCTGAACGGCCTGGGCCCCGGCCGGCGGGCTCTGGGCGGCGGTGACGGCCTCGGCCATGGCATCTCTCGTTCTGTCCGTGGCTCCGGTCGTTCACCGGAGTCGCTCCCAGACTATGGCAGCGTGTGCTGCGGGAATGTGTCAACGGCGTTGCAAAAGGATGCCGTTCATGAACAAGCAATCCCATGATGTGGCAAACCCTTGCTCCTGGCTCGCCCGCCGTGGAACGCTCGGCGCAGCGCACCGGACAGCCCCGTCCGGAGGCGCCCGGACCGCGGGAAGGAGCAGTGCCGTGACGACCCACCGGTGCCTCTCCTCCTGCGCGTGTTGTCGCTGACGCGCCCCGGCCCGCGCCGGTCCCGCAGGACTCCCGCCCCGCCCCCGTTCCGTTCCACCGCGCCTGGTGACCCCGTACCGCGCCCGCCGCCCCGCCGTCGGCGCCGCGCCCGCACCACGCCCCCGCCGCAGAGGACCAGCCACCGTGCCCAGTTCCGCCCGCAGTTCGGCCGACGAGCCCTCGCCGTCCGCCGCTTCCCCGGCCCAGCCGGCCCCGGCCGTCGCTCTCCCGACTGCCGCCCTCCCGGCCGCAGCCGTCGCCCCCGGGGTGCCCGACACCCTCTGGTTCACCCGCTGCCCGGTGCCCACCGCGACCGGCATCGCGGCCGACCGGGGCTGGCTGGGCCGGGAGTTCGCCCCCGACGGCATCGCGGTCCGCTCGCTCCAGGACGTGCCCGCGGAGGTCGCCGCCGACCACCACTACACCCACGCCCTGACCGGGCTGTTCCGTGAGGGCGGCAATGTGCCGGCGCTCTGGGCCCGTTCGCGCGGAGAGCGGACCAGGCTGGTCGGACTCACCTGGATCGAGGAGCGCCAGGTCGTCCTGGTCCGCTCCGGCAGCGGGGTCGCCGAACCCGGACAACTGCGCGGGCTGCGGCTCGCCGTCCCACACCATGGGATCGCCATCGACTTCTGGCGCGCGATGGCGCTGGCCGGACTGCACGGAGCACTCTCGCTGGCGGGTCTCACGCCGGCGGACGCCGAACTGGTGGACGTGCCGGCCGCGCCGGGGGAGGGGCAGTGGGAGGCGGAGCTGACGGCGCTGCGGGACGGCGTGGTGGACGCGGTCTACGTGAAGGGCGCGCTCGCGGTCGAGGCGGCCCGCCGGATCGGGGCGGAGGTGGCCGTCGACCTGGACGCCGCCCCGGACCGCCGGGCGCGGGTGAACAACGGCACGCCCCGGCCGATCACCGTGCGGCAGGAACTGCTCGACGCGCACCCGGACCTGGTGGCCCGCTTCCTCGCCGTGCTGCTGGAGGCCGCCGACTGGGCCGCCGGGCAGCCGGCGGAGGTCGCCCGGATCCTGGGCGCCGAGACCGGAGCCGGGGAGGAGGGCGTCGCCGGGGCGTACGCGGAGGGCGGCCACCGCACCCTGCACCTCGATTTCTCCGAGGACCGCCTCGCCCTGCTGGAGCAGCAGGAACGCTTCCTCGACCGCCACGGATTCCTGGCCGGACCGGTCGACGTGCGGGCCTGGGCCGACCCGGAGCCGCTCCGGGCCGCCCGCGAGCTGCTCGCCGCCCGCCGCGCCGAGGGGCGGACGCACGGTGACTGACGGGTAGCGGCCGACACTTCCCGAAGGCCGTCCGTACGCCTCCGCCGCACCGCACCCCGCTGCCTCCCCCCCCGCACCCCGCTGCCTTCCCCCTCGCCTCTCCGCTCTCTCCCCCCTGCGCCCCCGACCACAGGAGCCGACCCGTGAATCCCTCCCGCCCCGTCCTCGCCGCCACCGCCCTGCTCGCCACCACCCTGCTGGCCGCCTGCGGCTCCTCCGCCGACGGGGGAGCGGCCGCCGCCGGAGGGGGGAAGGCCGACCGGGCCGACGCGGTGCTCCGGCTGCCCGACCCCGGGAACAACGGCTTCCTCGCCCTGGGCAAGAAGGACGGCTCGCTGGACCGCGCCCTCGCGGCCGTCCACGCCAAGGTCGCCTGGACCGGCAGCGCGGGCCCGTTCGCGCCCGCCGCCCAGGCCCTCTCCGCCGACCAGCTCGACGTCGCCCAGGGGTCGATCACCTCCGCCGTCGCCGCGCTGGCCCAGAAGCCCGGCTTCAAGCTGTTCGCCCAGACCGCCCCCGACGGCGTCGGCGAGGGCATCCTGGTGAAGAACGGCTCGCCGATCAAGAGCGTGCAGGACCTGGTCGGCCGCAAGGTCGCCGTGAGCCAGGGCGGCACCAGCGAGTACCTGCTGCTCAAGGCGCTCGAGAAGAACGGCGTCCCGGCGGACAAGGTCGAGCGGGTCTATCTGCGCGCCGACCAGACGGCGGGCGTCTTCAACTCCGGACAGGTGGACGCCTGGGCCACCTGGAACACCTTCTCCACCCCGTCGATCGCCAACTCGGGCGCGCACTTCCTGGTCAACGGCAAGGAGGTCGGCTCCGACAACTACGCCGTCTGGGCCGTCCGCAACGGCTTCGCCGACAAGCACCCCGAGGTGGTGAAGGCCTTCTACGCCTATCTGCGCGAGAACGGCCTCAAGGAGAAGGCCGACCCGGCCGCGTACCTCAACGTCTTCACCGACTCCGGGCCGACCGCCGTCACCGCCGCCGAGAAGGACGTCGCCGTCGAGGTGACCCGCCAGGGTGCCGCCGCCGACGCCATCGGCGAGGCCGACATCGCCCGGTTCGGCACCGTCGCCGCGTTCTTCGCGGAGCAGAAGGTCACCAAGCAGCAGGTCGACGTCAAGCCCTATCTGATCGACCTCGGGGCGCTCGGCGGTGCGGCCAAGTGACCACCGCCACCCACCCGTCGGGCGACCGGGCGGCGGATCCGGAGACCGCCGCCGCCCGCGCGGCCGGACTGGTCGAACCGAGCGCCCGCCGCCGGACCTCCCGCCCCCGCGCCCTCGCCCTGACGCTGCGCGCCCTCGGCCCACTGGCCCTCCTCGGCGGCTGGGCCCTCGCCTCCGCCACCGGCGCGCTCACCCAGGACGTGCTGGCCTCGCCCGCCCAGGTGGCCGAGGCGGTCGGCGAACTGTGGGGCAACGGCCAGCTCACCGACGCCCTCGGCGTCTCGCTCACCCGGGCCGGCCTCGGCCTGCTGATCGGCGCCGGCACCGGCCTGGTGCTCGGTGTGGTGACCGGCTTCTTCCGCCTCGGCGAGGAACTGCTCGACTCGGCGGTCCAGGTCCTGCGCACCGTTCCCTTCCTCGCCCTCGTCCCGCTGTTCATGGTCTGGTTCGGCATCACCGAGACCGCCAAGGTCGCCCTGATCGGCGTCGCCACCAGCTTCCCCATGTACGTGTCGACCTCCGGCGGGGTCCGCAACACCGACCCCAAGCTGATCGAGGCCATGCGCAGCTTCGGCCTCGGACGCTGGGCGATCGTGCGCACCGTGGTCCTGCCCGGCGCCCTGCCCGCCCTCCTCTCCGGCCTGCGGCTCTCCATGACGCTCAGCGTGATCGCCCTGATCGCCGCCGAGGAGATCAACTCCACCGAGGGCATCGGCTACTTGATGGCCCAGGCGCAGAACTACTCCCGCACCGACATCCTCGCCGTCTGCATCCTGATCTACGGGGTCCTGGGACTCGCCGCCGACGGCATCGTCCGTCTGCTGGAGCGGGTCCTGATGCCCTGGCGCAGGGCCGCCCAGGGAGGCACCCGATGACCACCACCCCCGTGCCCGCCCCTACCCCTACCCCTACCCCGACCACGACCGTTGCCGGGGCCGAGCCGGAGACCGGGGCCGGGAGCACCCCGGCCGTCCATCTGCGCGGCCTGCGCCGGGTGTTCGGCACCCGGGCCGTCCTCGACGGGGTCGACCTCTCCATCGCCCGCGGCGAGTTCGTCGCCCTGCTCGGTGCCAGCGGCACCGGCAAGACCACCCTGCTGCGCATCCTCGGCGAGCTGGACCGGGCGGACGGCGGAACGGTCCTCGTCCCGGCGGTACGGACGGTGGTCTTCCAGGAACCGCGACTGGTCCCCTCGAAGCGGGTGCTCGCCAATGTCACGGTCGGCCTGCCGCATGGTGCCGCCACCCGGGAGACCGGGCTGAGGGCGCTCGCCGAGGTCGGCCTCGAGCGCCACGCCGACGCCTGGCCGGCCACCCTCTCCGGCGGCGAGGCACAGCGCGCGGCGCTCGCCCGGGCCCTGGTCCGCGCGCCCCAACTGCTACTGCTGGACGAACCGTTCGCCGCCCTGGACGCGCTCACCCGGCTGCGCATGCAGGACCTGGTGGGCGATCTGGTCCGCCGCCACCGGCCGGCCGTGCTGCTGGTCACCCATGACGTGGACGAGGCGGTGCGGCTCGCCGACCGGGTCGCCGTGCTCCGGGACGGCAAGCTGGTGCGCGACCAGCGGGTGGGCGTCGCCCGTCCGCGAGACCCGGCCGATCCCGCCTTCGCCGAGCTGCGGCGCCGGTTGCTCGCCGACCTCGGCCTCCACTGACACCGCCCGCCCTCCTCGCACGCCCCGCCCTCCTCGCACGCCCCGCCCGAACCGCCCCCGCCCGAACCGCCCCCGCCCGACCCCCTCGCCCCGCCCGCACCACAGGAGTTGATCCCATGGCCATCACCCTCGGCGTCCACGCCAGCAACCCGTCCCTCTACTACCTCTCCCGACTCGACTACCTGGACGAGGAGTTGGCACCGTTCGGGGAGACCGGAGAGTTCCACCACTACACCGACGGGACGCGCACCGGCGAGCTGCTGGCCGAGGGCGTGATCGACTTCGGCGGTACGGGCTCCACCCCGCCGGTGACCGCCCAGGCCGCCGGCCACGACCTGGTCTACGCGGCGGTGTCGGCGCCCCGGCCCGACCACGGCGCGCTGCTGGTGAGCGCCGACGGGCCGGTGACGTCGGTCGCGGACCTGAAGGGCGGCACCGTCGTCCTGGCCGTCGGCTCCTGGCAGACCCACTTGCTCGCCAAGGCCCTGCACGCGGAGGGCCTGTCCTACGCGACCGATGTCACGGCCGTCCGCCCGGCGGCGGGGCAGGACCCGGCGCGGCTGCTGCGCGAGGGCGCGATCGCCGGCTGGATCGCCCAGGGCGCCGAACTGGCGGCCGCCCGCCGTGACGGCGGCTTCCGCGAGCTGGTCCGCACCGGCGACGTCATCACCGACCGCTCGGTGTTCTTCACCCGGCGCGGCTTCGCCGCCGACCGGCCCGGGGTGGTCGCGGCGATCGTCACCGCCCTGGCCCGGGCGGACGCCTGGGTGGCCGCCCATCTGCCGGAGGCGGCCGCGATCGCCGCGGCGGAGCTCGGCGGCGGCGCCGAGGACTGGCGGACCGCCCTGGCCGGGCTGCCGTGGCGGCTGGAGCCGGCGACCGCCGGGTTCGTCGCCGAGCAGCAGGAGGCGGCCGACATCTTCCACCGGGTCGGTTTCGTCGAGCGCCGGGTGGTCGTCGCCGACGCCCACCTGCCCGCGCTGGAGGCCCCGGTGGCCGCGGCTGCGGCTGCGGCTGTGGCCGGGGCCGGGGCCGACAGGGCCGCCGCCGACATCCGGGCGGTCTGACCGATGGCCTCCGAATTCCTCTGGTACATCATCCCGCGCGAGGGCCACTACCCCTGGGAGCCGTCCGGGCGACGCCCGGTCGACCTCCGTTACCTCCAGCAACTCGCGGGAAGCGTGGAGCGGTTGGGCTACACCGGCGCGCTGCTCGCGACCGATCTGCACGACGTGTGGGACCTCGGCAACGCACTGGCCGCCGCCACCACCCCGGCGTTCAAACCGCTGCTCGCCGTCCACCCGGGGCTGATCTCGCCCACCCTGCTGGCGAAGATGGCGCTCAGCTTCGACCATCTGCACGGCGGCCGGCTGCGGTTCAACGTGGTCAACGGCTCCACCGAGCAGCTGCGCGAGTACGGCCTGCACGTCGAGCACGACGACCGCTACCGCCTCAGTGCCGAGTACTGGTCGATCGTCAAGCGACTCACCTCGGGCGAGGTCTTCGACCACAAGGGGGAGTTCTACGACCTCCGGAACGCCGGGGCGAGCCTGCGCGAACTCACGCCGGTCCAGCCGGGCGGCATCCCGCTCTGGTTCGGCGGCAGTTCGGCGGCCGGGATCGAGATGGCCGCCCAGCACGTGGACGTCTACCTCACCTGGGGCGAACCGCCGCAGCAGCTCAAGGAGAAGCTCGACCTGGTCCGGGAGCGCGCCGCCGCGCACGGACGCACCCTGCGGATCGGGCTGCGGCTGCACCTGATCGTCCGCGACACCGAGGACGAGGCCTGGGCCGCCGCCGACCGGCTCCTCGACGTGACCAGCGAGGCCACCTACGCCCGCCAACTGGGCGGGGCGCGCGGCGAGGACGGCGTCGGCTGGCAGCGGCAGTTCCGGCAGCACGGCGGCAAGGTGCCGGCCCGGGCCCGCGAGCTGGAGGTCCACCCCAACCTGTGGCCCGGCATGAGCCTGTTCCGCCCCGGTCCCGGCACCGCCGTGGTCGGATCGACGGCCCAGGTGGTCGAGCGGCTCCAGGAGTTCGAGTCGCTCGGGGTGGACACCTTCATCCTCTCCGGCAATCCGCTGCTGGAGGAGGCCCACCGGGTCGCCGAGACGGTGCTACCGGCGCTGGGCGTCCGGCGCGGGTAGGGCACCCGGGAGCAGCGGGAACGGCAGCGGCGAGGTCAGCGCCAGCTGCCGGGCGAAGCGGGCGACGGCCCGGAGGAGGTACATCCGCACGACGGACTCCCGAGATCTCGAAGGACGCGTACGGACGGTCCCGTACCCGCGGTCCAACGAGCGCGGTGCCCCGCCGGTCACGCATCGACCGGCGGGGCACCGCGCGTTCCGTCCCGGGGGCGCGCCGGCGGCCCGGCGCGCGCCTCAGCGGCTGAGCGCGTCGATCTCCGCGAGCTCCTCGTCCGTCAGCGGACCGCCCGCCAGCGCGTCGAGGTTCTGGTCCAGCTGCCGCACGCTGCTGGCTCCGATGATCACCGACACCACCCGCTCGTCCCGCAGGACCCAGCTCAGTGCCAGCTGCGCCAGGGTCTGCCCGCGCCGCTCGGCCACCTTGTTCAGCGCCCGCAGCTGCTCCAGCTTCGCCCCGGTGAGCGCCTCCTCGCGGAGGAACTTGCCGACCGACATCCGCGACCCGCTCGGCACCTCGCCGGTGAGGTAGCGGTCCGTCAGCAGGCCCTGGGCGAGCGGCGAGAAGGCGATCAGGCTGGTTCCGGTGTCGCCGACGGCGTCCAGCACGCCCTCGTCCTCGACGTAGCGGTTGAGGATCGAGTAGGAGCACTGGTTCATCAGCACCGGCGTGCCCAGCTCGCGCAGGATCGCCACGGCCTCCCGGTGCTGCTCCGCCGGGTAGTTGGAGATGCCCGCGTACAGCGCCTTCCCGGCCCGGACGGCGGAGTCCAGCGCGCCCATGGTCTCCTCGAGCGGGGTGTTCGCGTCGTAGCGGTGCGAGTAGAACACGTCCACGTAGTCCAGGCCCGTGCGGCCCAGCGACTGGTCCAGGCTGGCCAGCAGGTACTTGCGGCTGCCGCCGTCGCCGTACGGGCCGGGCCACATGTCGTAGCCGGCCTTGGAGGCGATGAACAGCTCGTCCCGGTACGGGCGGAAGTCCTGCGCGAACAGGTGGCCGAAGTTGCGCTCGGCACTGCCGTACGGCGGACCGTAGTTGTTGGCCAGGTCGAAGTGGGTGACGCCCCGGTCGAAGGCCCGGCGCAGCACCGCCCGCTGGACGTCCAGCGGCTGGGAGTCGCCGAAGTTGTGCCACAGGCCGAGCGAGACGGCCGGGAGCAGCACGCCGCTGCGGCCGGCCCGGCGGTAGGTCATCGAGGCATAGCGGTCTTCCGCGGCGAGGTAGCTCATGCCGGACATCCTGCCAGCTCGGGGCGGGCCGGGCGGTGGTGATTCCGCGGCGCGGGCGCTGTCGTCGCTCCGCCTCCGGGCGCCGGTGACGCACGGTGATCGATGTCGGCGGGGGAGGTGACGCGCGCCACGGCTCGCGGGCGAGTGCCGCGCGGTTTTCCTGGGGACGACGATCACACGGGGCCGTGGGCCGCCGGGGGGCGGCCCACGGTTGTTGGTCGTGGACCCGACGGGGTCGGGCGCCGGGCATCGCGGCGTTGGGGGCGAGACCCGGCGGGCAGGTGCCGGGATTCTGTACCTACTGGTATGTACAGACGCTGTACCAGTAGGTACAGTGACAGCCATGAACACCCAGGACCGCCTCGTCGAAACCACTCAGGAACTCCTCTGGGAGCGCGGCTACGTCGGCACCAGCCCCAAGGCCATCCAGCAGCGGGCAGGCGTCGGCCAGGGCAGCATGTACCACCACTTCGACGGCAAGTCCGACCTCGCCGCCGCGGCCCTGCGCCGCAGTGCCGAGCAGATGCGGGCCGTCGCGGAGGCCGACCTCGCCGGCCCCGGGACCGCCTACGAGCGGGTCGCCGCCTATCTGGGGCGCGAGCGCGACGCCCTGCGCGGATGCCGGATCGGCCGGATGGCCCAGGATCCGGACGTGGTCGCCGACCCCCGGCTGCGCGCGCCGGTCGAGGAGACCTTCGACTGGCTGCGCGGGCGGCTCGCCGCCGTGATCGCCGAAGGGCAGGCGAACGGCGAACTGCGGCCCGGGGCCGAGCCCGCCGACCTCGCCGCCGCCGTGGTCGCCGTGGTGCAGGGCGGCTACGTGCTCGCCCGTGCCGCCGACAGCGCCGAACCGTTCGAGCGGGCCGCCCGCGGCGCCCTCGCCCTTTTCGCCGCCCACCGCCGCGACTGAGCGGCGGCACCTCCCCCGCCTCCCCACCCGGAGTCCGCCGTGCACGCGATGCAGTACGAGATCACCCTGCCCGCCGACCACGACATGCGTTCCGTCCACCGGCGGATCGCCACCAAGGGTCCACTGCTGGACAGTTGGCCCGGCCTCGGCCTGAAGGCCTACCTGGTGCGCGAACGCGGTCTGGACGGTTCGCCGGTCAACCAGTACGCGCCGTTCTACCTCTGGCGCACCACCGAGGGCATGAACGCCTTCCTGCTCGGCGCCGGATTCCGCACCCTCTGCGCGGACTTCGGCCGTCCCGCCGTCCGGCACTGGACCGGCGCCGGCCTCCGGCGGGGCCCGGGAGCCGTCGACGGTCCGGCCGCGCCCGGCCCCCTGGCCGCCACCAGGCTGACGGAACGCCTGCCGGAGGGCGCGGACCCGGCGGACGCCGTCGAGCGGGCGCTGGCCGAGCTGCCCGACCACCCCGAGCTGCACACCGCCGCCGTCGCGCTCGACCCGTCCCGCTGGGAGCTGCTGCGGATCGCCCTCTGGCGCGCCGGTGCCCCGGCCGGGGAGCCCGGTACCCGGTACCGCGTGCACCACCTCTCCAGCCCCGAACTCGACCGGCTGCCCGCCGGCCGCCACTGGTGAAAGGACCGTCCCGCCCCATGAATCCGGCAGTCACCACCCCGACCCCGCCCGCCGACCGGACCCTCGACGCAGGCCTGGTGCCCGCCCCGTTCGACCGGGCCGCCGGCTACGCCCTGCTCGCCGAACTGGCGGGCGGGCGGACCCTCTCCGGCACGCTGGGTCCGCTCGACGGGCTCGCGCCGGGCTTCGCGGACTGGATCGTCACCGCGCTCTTCGGCGGCACCTACCAGCGACCCGGACTCGCCCTGCGGGACCGCCAGGTGGCCAACCTGGCGGCGCTCACCGCCCTCGGCGGGGTGGAGCCGCAACTCGCCGACCACGTGCGCAACAGCCTGCGGATCGGCCTGACCAGGACGGAGGTCACCGAGGTCCTGGTCCACCTCGCGCCCTACGTCGGCGTGCCGAAGGCCCTGGCCGGACTGCGCGTCGCCGCCGCCGTCTTCACCGAGGCCGAGGCCGAGGCCGAGACGGAAGCGGAAGCGGCCGCCGCCGCAGAGGCACCCGGGCCCGCGGGGGCGGCGGAGTGAACGCGCCCGGCGTCCGGGTCCGCACCGTCCTCGGCGACCTCGATCCGGCCGAACTCGGCGTCTGCGACGCCCACGACCACCTCTTCCTGCGCAGCCCCAGGCTGCCGGGGGAGGAACTGGACGATCCCGCCGCCGCCGAGGAGGTGCTGCGGGGCTTCGCGGCCGCCGGCGGCCGGGCGTTCGTCCAGTGGACGCCGGCCGGGATGGGGCGGCGGGCCGACGCACTGCCCGGGCTGTCCCGGGCGACCGGGGTCCACCTGGTCGCGGCCACCGGGCTGCACCAGGCGGTGCACTACGACCCGGCGGAACTCGAGCGGCGGTACGAGGGGCTGGCGGACTTCTTCATCGCCGAGCTGACCACCGGGCTGCGGGGTGCTCCCGAGGGTGTCCGCGCCGGACTGGTCAAGGTGGCGGGCGACTACCACGGCCTCGGCCCGCACTCCCGGCGGGTGATGGCGGCGGCCGCCGAGGCGCACCACGCCACCGGCGCGCCGATCGCGGTGCACCACGAACTCGGCACCGCCGCAGCCGAGGTGCTCGATCTGCTCTGCGAACGCCACGGTGTGCCACCCGAGCGGGTGGTCCTCGGACACCTCAACCGGTTCCCGGACCTCCGGCTGCACCGCGAACTGGCCGCCCGTGGCGCCTTCGTGGCCCTGGACGGCCCCTCGCGGGCCAACCACGCGACCGACCACCACCTGTTCGACACGGTGGCGGCCCTGGTCGAGGCCGGGTACGGCGACCAGGTGCTGCTCGGCGGCGACACCACCACCCGTACCGCCCGTTCCTCCCCCGGGCCGACGCACCTGCTCACCGCCCTGGCGCCCCGGCTGGCCCGGGCGTTCGGCCCCGAGGTCCCGCACGGCATCCTCACCGCCAACCCGGCCCGGGCGTTCGCGGCGGGGTGGCGGGGCTGACCCCTGCCACCCCACCGCGAACGCCCGGAGCCCGACGGCGTCACATGTGGGTGCCGCCGTCGATCCGCAGCTCGGTCCCGGTGACGAACGCGCCGTCGTCCGAGGCGAGCATGGCGATCACACCGGCGACGGTCTCCGGCCCGGCGAAGCCCTGCCCGAGCGCGGGCGAGAGCTTGGCGAGCAGGCCGAGGTCCGCGTCCGCCGGCAGGCCCGGGTTGTTGGTCATGCCGCTGTCGATGCTGCCCGGCGCGACGCACACCGCGCGCAGCCCCTGCTTCGCGTACTCGGCGGCGATCGCGTGGGTGAACGACTGGATGCCGCCCTTGGTCGCGGCGTAGGCGGCCATGTAGGGGTGGGCGAAGGCGGCGGAGGTGGAGCTGAAGTTCACCACCACGCCCTTGCCGCCCGCGAGCAGCGCGGGCAGCGCCTCCCGGGTCATCAGGAAGGTGCCGGTCAGGTTGACCGCCACGATCCTGTTCCAGAGGTCCAGACCGGTCTCGTGGGTGTGGGCGGAGCGCAGGATGCCGGCCGCGTTGACCAGCACGTCCAGGCCGCCGAGCGCGGCGACCGCCCCGGCCACGACGGTCCGTACGGCGGCCTCGTCCGACACGTCCAGCACCGCCGTGCTGAGGCGGTCGGCCGTGCCGTCGGCAGTGGCGCGGTCCAGGGTGGACTTCAGGCCGTCCTCGTCGACGTCGACGGCGACGACCCGGCCGCCCTCGGCGAGGATCCGGTGCACGGTGGCCCGGCCGATGCCCGAGCCGCCGCCGGTGATCAGGACGTTCCGTCCGTCGAAGCGCTCCATGGTGGTTCTCCGTTCCGTTCGTGGTCTCTCGACCTCGCCGACACGGTACGCCTAAATGGCATGTCGTGCCAAAAAGTCTCGACATGCCGAATCGACGTGGGATGTCACCGATCCCTTCGTCCGCGTACGCTGTGCCCGTGACCGGACGTCCGACCCTGAACCAGCGCCGCCGCGAGAGCACCCGGCTGGAGATCGCCCAGGCCGCGGCCGAGCTGTTCGCCGCCCGCGGGGCCGAGGCGACCACCGCCGAGGAGATCGCCACCGCCTCCGGCATCTCGCTGCGCACCTTCTACCGCTACTTCTCGGAGAAGGAGGACGCCGTCGCCCCGCTGCTCGCGGCCGGCGGCGAACGCTGGGTGCGGCTGTTCACGGAGAGCGCCTCCGACCTGCCGGTCCGCGAGGCGCTGGAGCGTTCGGCGGCGGAGTCCCTGAGCCCGTCCGACGCGCCCGCCGTCGAGGCGCTGCGCTGGACCCGCGACCTGCTGCGCGACCCCCGGCTGGCCACGGTCTGGCAGCGGGTGCACGCCGACTCCGAGGAGCGGCTGCGGGCCGCGATCGCCGACCGCTGCCCGCCCGGTACCGACGTGCTGGAGATCCGGCTCGCCGCAGCCGCCGCCACCGCCGCGATCCGGGTCGCACTGGAGCAGTGGGCGCGCTCCGGCGCCCCGGCCACCGGCCCCGGTTCGCCGCGCGAGCTCGGTGCCCGCTGCATGCGCGAACTCACCGCGGGCCTCGACCTGTGGACCCGCGTCAACTGAGGTGGCCTCCGTCACCCCCCGTCGCGGCGGTCGCGGCAGGGGCCGGAAGCACACCCCCGCGGCCTGCTTCTCCTCCTCAAGGCCGATGGCGTCACCGCTGGTCGGCGGGGGTGGCGGCGGCTGCCGAGCGGCTAGGCTGGGTGGCCGCGCCTCGGCGACGGTGCCCCGCTGCGGACGGGGGAACCGGGGCGGCCCTCCCGGGTGTCCTTCCCCCGGGGGCGGGGGAGTACGAGGCGTGGGAGCGAACACGACATGGGTCTGACGAGCCACAAGGTGCTGGCACTGACCGTTCTGGTCGCCGTCGCGGCGATGGTCGGGACGGTCTGGCTGTGGCCGAGACTGTCGAAGAAGAGCTGGAAGGCCGTGCTCGGCCGGATCGGCGCCCTGCTCGCCACCCAGCTGGCGGTGCTCGCCGCGCTCGGCCTGGTCGCCAACAACTACTTCGCGTTCTACAGCAGCTGGGACGACCTGCTGGGCACCGGGGACAGCGGGCCGGTCGTCATCCACAACAAGGTGGACGCCTCCGGCCGGCTGCGCGTCGAGACCATCGGCCACGCCGAGGTGCAGGGCGGCGGGGCGCTCGGCCGCGACCGCGACAAGTCCGGCGAGATCCGCGAGGTCCGCATCGACGGCGCCACCACCCGGCTCTCCACCGAGGGCTACGTCTACCTGCCGCCGCAGTACTTCCAGCCCGAGTACGAGCAGAAGCAGTTCCCGGTCCTGGTGGTCAGCACCGGCTTCCCCGGCATCGCCAAGAACCTCGTCACCCGCCTCAACTACCCGGGCGCGGCGCTGAAGCTGCTGCAGGAGGGGCGGATGCAGCCGACCGTGCTGGTGCTGGTGCGCCCCTCGCCCGCGCTGCCGCAGGACACCGAGTGCGAGGACGTCCCCAACGGCGCGCAGACCGACGCCTACTTCGCCAAGGACGTGCCCTCGGCGATCCAGGCCACCTACCGGGTCTCCGCCGATCCGAGGGCCTGGGCGTTCATGGGCAACTCCACCGGCGGCTACTGCGCGCTCAAGCTGGCGATGCGCCACCCCGACGTCTACCCGACCGCCGTCTCGCTCTCCGGCTACTACCAGGCGGCCGACGACCCGAGCACCGGCGACCTCTACAACGGCAGCGAACAGCGCCGCAACGAGGCCGACCTGATGTGGCGTCTCAAGAACCTGCCGCAGCCCGCGATCTCCGTGCTGCTGGCCGGCACCCGGGAGGGCGACGGCAACTACCGGCGCGAGACCGAGGCGTTCGTGGCCGCCACCCGCAGCCCGATGAAGGTCTCCTACAGCATGCTGGAGACCGGCGGCCACAACTTCGAGACCTGGAGCAAGCTGCTCCCGTCCTCACTGGAGTGGATCTCCCAGCGCCTGACCGTCCCGGCCGCGAGCCCGTCGGCCTGACCGGCGCGGCGGCGGGGCCGTCGGCCCGACCGGCACGGCCGGGTGTCCGCGCGGGCGCAGGCGCTCAGACCACCTGCTCCAGGGTGCCGGTGTGCAGCTCGCCGACCCGGCCGCCCTCGCCCTCGTACGTCCAGAACGCGCGGACCGTCATCCGGGCCAGATCCATCACGTGGCTCACGGTGATGCCGCTCACCTCGGTCCAGCTGACGAAGTAGACCTGCGGGCCGACCTCGGCGACGTGCAGGGAGACGTCCTCCCACTGGCCCGCCGATTCGCCGAGGCCCTCCCAGCGCAGCCGCTTGCCGTCGGCCGAGTAGGCGTTGCGGAAGGCCGCGCCGTTGTCGACCCGGAACAGGAAGGTACGGCCGGCGAAGGCGGGCAGGGACGCGGTCATGGTGGGGCGGGTCTCCTCGTCTCTGGACGTGCTGTCGTGGTGCTCGCTGCGCCCCGGACGGTTCCGGACGCGGATGGATCTCCAACCTATCCGACCACCCCGCCTCCGTGGCGCACTTTCCCCGTCGGACCCGCCACCACGGCCACCCGGAACCACCGTCCGGGGGCCCGGCGCTGCGGTGTGAGCTGCGCGACAACCACCCCCGGAATGTTGTCCGTGCGCGGACGGCCTGCCTAGCCTGCAGGAGCTTCCGCCGCAGCGGAGCCCCGCCGTCGGGACGCCGAGTCCCGTCCACCCGCCGGCCGGCAGTCGAGCACCACAGCGGACGGGAGCGGGGGACCCAGGTCAGTGCCCGGCCGCGCGCGGATCGTGCGTGTGCGTCGAGGCTAGGGGTGAAGCCGCTCTCCGGACGGCCGGGCAACCTCAGCGCCCGAACCCGACAGCTCACCTCGTAGGCGTCGCAGAGGACCACTGCCATGCCCACTGCCTCCCCGCAGCCCCCTCGGCCTGCCCGGAACCCGGGCCTCCTCGCCCGACGTCCGGCCGCCCGCCACGCCCGTCCCTCCCGCCGGGGCCGCACCGCGGCCCTCGCCGCCACCGGGGCGCTCGCCGTCACCGGTGCCGGACTGCTCGGCCTCCCCGCCGTGACCGGCGCCCAGGCCGCCGCCCTGCCGACCGTCACCCAGGACAAGCTGGCCCCGGCCACGATGGTCGCCGGCAAGGCGACGGCCGCCTCGCTCACGCTGCACTCCTCGTCCTGCTTCACCGCGAAGACCGTCGGCGTCGGCGTGCGCGACGCGGCCGGGCGCAACCTCGACTTCCCCGGCAACCGGAGCAACGTCCAGGTCTGCCCCGCCGGTCTGTCGATCACCACCGGTACCCGGACGCTGGCGGCCGGCACCTACACCCAGTTCGGCTTCTGGCAGGACAGCACCGGTGCCTGGCACAACCTGCCCTCCCGCCAGCTCGTCGTCTCGGCCGCCACCCCGACGCCGACCCCCACCCCGACCCCCACCCCGACGCCGACCCCGACCCCGACCCCGACGCCCACCACCCCCGGCACGGGCGCCCCGGTCGCGGGCAAGAAGCTGACCTGGTCCGACGACTTCGACAGCCTCGCCCTCGGCTCCCGCTGGACCGCCGACCGGAGCAGCTCCTACCACTACGGCGACCACAACCCGAACGACAACAAGCTCGACTGGCTGAACAAGAACAACGTCGCCGTCTCCGGCGGCGTCGCCACCTTCACCGCCAGGCCGGGCAGCCACACGCTGGAGAACGGCAAGCAGGCCTGGGACACCGGGCTGCTCACCACGGAGTACTCCAGCGAGGGCTTCAAGGTGAAGACCGGGGACTACATCGAGACCCGGGTCAAGCTCCCGGCCGGCACCGGCGCCTGGCCGGCGCTGTGGACGTGGAACAGCACCAGCGGCACCCACGGGGAGATCGACTCCTTCGAGTACCACAGCGACAACCCGAACCTGCTGGAGCTGACCAACCACATCAACCCGGGCCACCTGTACTACACCGACGCCAAGGCGATCGCCAAGGACGGCTGGGTCACCATCGGCACCCACTACGGCGCCGCCTCGGTCGACTGGTACGTCAACGGCACCAAGGTGTTCTCCGACGGCAAGGGCGTCGGCGCCGGCTGGACGGCGTACCCGATCCTCAACCTGTCCCTGAGCGCGGGGAACTACCACCCCGCGCCCTCGGGCACCACGCCGATCACCTTCGCGGCGGACTACGTCCGGGTGTACCGGTAACAACGGCCACCGCTCCGGGGCCGACGGTCAGGCGATCGGCCTCGGAGCGGTGGTCTCGACGACCTCGATCTCGAACGGCTGCCGGTTGTTCGCCTCGTTCCGGTCGTCGTCGCCGCGCACCGCGACGTAGCCGCCCTTCAGCGTGCCGAGCGGGACGTCGGGCTTCAGCCGGAGCGGGATCAGCGCCGTCGCGCTGCGGAACTTCGGCAGTCCGGCCGGGAAGGTGCAGCGCACCCGGTGGCCGTTCTGGAACTCGGAGCAGTTCTCCGGGAAGAACGGCCCCTCGGCCGTGACCCCCTCGGGCAGGGTGACCACCACGGTGAACGGCGAGGCGGTCCGGTCCGGGCCGAGGTTGCCGACGAAGGCGTGCAGGGTGGTGGTGCCGCCGGGCGCGGCCGGGTCCGGGTCGATCCGGACGACGTAGAGGTCGGAGTCCGAGTGCCTGGCCGCGGCCGGGTCGGCGTTGGCGCCCGGCTCCGCGGCGCCGGGGTCACCGGCCCCCGGCGCCGGGGCGCTCGCCCCGGGCGCGGGCGCCTTGTCGTCCGGCGGACAGACCGCCCCGGCCTGTCCGGCGGCCAGCACCGCCACCGTGCACCCCGTCGCCAACGACCTGCCGAGAAGCCTTCGAACGGAACCGCTGCGGGTCATCGCCGCTCACCCTGCCCTTCGTGTCCGGCCGGCCCGCGCCGTCGCGGGCCGCGTCCGGACCAGCGTCGCCGACCGGTCCGCCGGGGCCGGACGACCCGCTCCCGGACGGCTCGAAGGGGCCCTCGAACGGGTGAACGTCCGGGCGTGTCGCCGTGCCGACGGACCGTCGGGGAGTCGGCACCGGGCTCGTCAGGGAGCCAGCACCTGGCCCAGCCGGGCCGCGATCCCGTGCATCACCGGCACCAGCGACGCCGCGCCGGCCTGCTCCTCCAGCGCCCTGATCCGGGCCTCCGGGCCGGAGACGGACAGCGCCGTCGGGGTCGGCGCGCCGGGGACGGCCAGGGCGATGCAGCGCACGCCGATCTCCTGCTCCTGGTCGTCGACCACGTAGCCGCGCTCGCGCGCCTCGGCGAGCTGCGCCATCAGCTCCTGCGGGTCGGTGACGGTGTGCGGGGTGTGCGCGGGCAGCGGGTTGGGGCCGAGGACGGCGCGCGCCTCCTCGTCGGGCAGCTGCGCCAACAGCGCCTTGCCGACGCCGGTGCAGTGCGGCTGCACCCGGCGGCCGACCTCGGTGAACATCCGCATCGAGCGCCGCGACTGCACCTGCCCGACGTAGACCACCTCGCCGCCCTCCAGGACCGCCAGGTTGGCGGTCTCGCCGGTGGCCTCCATGAGTTCGGCCAGGTAGGGGCGGGCCCAGCTGCCGAGCAGCCGTCCGGCGGTCTCGCCGAGCCGGATCAGCCGCGGGCCGAGGGTGTAGCGGCGCGCGGTGTCCTGGCGGACATAGCCCTGCTGCACGAGGGTACGAACCAGGCGATGGATGGTCGGCATCGGCAGCCCGGAGGAGGTGGAGAGCTCGCTGAGCGTCGCCACGCCACCGGAGTCGGCGAGCGCCTCCAGCAGCTGGAAGGCCCGTTCGACGGACTGCACTCCGCCGCCGGTGCGCTCCTGTCCCGTCGGGGCGGCCGCTTTCGGGGCGCCGCCCCCGCCGCCCCCGCCGCTCGCGGTGCTCTCGCCGCCTTCGGTGTCTTCGGTGCTCTCACTGCTCTCGGAGGTAGGGGCCACCGGCGTTCCCTTCGCGGTCGGAGGAGGAGTACAGTCCCAGCGATCATCTCAACAAACCGTTGAAATTCTGTATCGCGGAAACTAGTCTCCACCTTACAGAATCAAGCCCTCCACTTAGGAGTGTCCTGCTCATGGCTGCAGATCAGGGACCCGGAGCTTCCCCCACCGCTCCGGTCGTCACGGTCGCGGGTCCGCGCGTCCACCGGGCCGAGGAGGTGCTCACTCCGGAGGCGGTCGCCTTCGTCGTCGGCCTGCACCGCTCCTTCGAGGGCCGGCGCCGCGAGTTGCTCGCCCGCCGCCGGGAGCGCCGTGCCGCGATCGCCCGCACCGGCACCCTGGACTTCCTGCCCGACACGGCCGGGGTCCGCGCCGCCGACTGGCGGGTCGCCGAGGCGCCGAAGGCGCTCCAGGACCGCCGGGTCGAGATCACCGGCCCCACCGACCGCAAGATGGTGATCAACGCGCTCAACTCCGGCGCGAAGGTCTGGCTCGCCGACTTCGAGGACGCCACCTCCCCGACCTGGGAGAACGTGGTGAGCGGTCAGATCAACCTGATCGACGCCTTCGAGGGCCGGATCGACTTCAGCAGCTCCGCCGGCAAGGCCTACACGCTCCGCCCGGCCGCCGAACTCGCGACCGTGGTGGTCCGCCCCCGCGGCTGGCACCTCGACGAGAACCACCTGCTGGTCGACGGCGAGCCGGTGGCCGGGGCGTTCCTCGACTTCGGTCTCTACTTCTTCCACAACGCCGCCCGGCTGCTCGCCCGCGGCGCGGACGACCCGAACTCCGGGCCGTACTTCTACCTGCCGAAGACCGAGAGCCACCTGGAAGCCCGGCTCTGGAACGACGTGTTCACCCACGCCCAGGCCGAGTTGGGCATCCCGCACGGCACGGTCCGCGCCACCGTGCTGATCGAGACCATCACCGCCGCCTTCGAGATGGACGAGATCCTCTACGAGCTGCGGGACCACGCCGCCGGCCTCAACGCCGGCCGCTGGGACTACCTGTTCTCCATCGTCAAGAACTTCCGCGACGCCGGCGAGCACTACGTCCTGCCCGACCGCAACACCGTCACCATGGCCTCGCCGTTCATGGCCGCCTACACCCGGCTGCTGGTGCGGACCTGCCACCGGCGCGGCGCGCACGCGATCGGCGGCATGGCCGCGTTCATCCCCAGCCGCCGGGACCCCGAGGTCAACGCGGCCGCGCTGGAGAAGGTCAAGGCCGACAAGGACCGCGAGGCCGGCAGCGGCTTCGACGGCTCCTGGGTCGCGCACCCGGACCTCGTCCCGGTCGCCCGCGCCTCCTTCGACGCCGTGCTCGGCGAGCGCCCGCACCAGAAGGACGACCCCGGTCCGGCCGAGCCCGTCACCGCCGACCAGCTGCTCGACATCGCGGGCGCCGGCGGCAGCTGCACCCGGAACGGGCTGCACAACGCCGTCCAGGTCGGCATCCGCTACATCGAGGCCTGGCTGCGCGGCCTCGGCGCGGTCGCCATCTTCAACATGATGGAGGACGCCGCCACCGCCGAGATCTCCCGCTCGCAGATCTGGCAGTGGATCCACAACGACGTCGTGCTCGCCGACACCGGGGAGAAGGCCACCGCCGACCTGGTCCGCCGGCTGGTCGCCGAGGAACTGACCGCGCTGCGGGCCGAGGTCGGCGACGAGGTCTATGCCGCCGGGCGCTGGCGCGAGGCCGCCCAGCTCTTCGAACAGGTCGCGCTGGCCGAGGAGTTCGCGGACTTCCTGACCCTGCCCGCGCTGCCCCTGCTCGGCTGAGGGTCCTGACCGCACCGCCCCTGCCCGGGCCGAGGGGCCGGACGCCAACGCCCCTGCCCGGCCGAGGCCCATGCTACCGGCCGGGCACGCCGGCGGTCCCCTCCGGTGCGGCGCACTCGGTCCGCCGGGTGCGCCGTTCCGTCCGGTGACACCGGGACCGGCGGACCCGGTGCGGCACTGCTCGGTGCGGCGGTACCCGGTGCGGCACTGCTCGGTGCGGCGGCACTCGCTCCGGCGGTCCGGCGCCGTGCCGCCCGTCAGCCGCCGCGGAAGGTCAGCGCGTCACCGAGGGCGCTGCGCCGGTAGAGCACCCGGCGGCCGTGCCGGGTGCGGTCCAGCAGACCGGCCGCGGTCAGCGCCCCCAGATGGCGGCTGACCGCGCCGGGCGTCACCCCCAGCCGGTGGGCGAGATCGGTGGTGCTGGCGGGCGACGCCAGGAGGACCAGCAGCCGTGCCCGGGCCGCCCCGACCAGACCGACCAGCGCGGCCGGCGCGGCCGCCCCGGCCGGCCCGGTCCTTCCGGCCAGGCCCTCCGCCATGGTCGCCCGGCCGCGCGCGGGGTAGGCGATCAGGGGCGGTCCGTCCTGGGTGATGTCGGTCTGCGCACCGATCCCGGCCAGCGTCGGGATCAGCACCAGGCCCCGCCCGGCCACGTCCACCGAGGTGCCCAGCGCCTGGACCGCCGGATTGGAGTCGTTCAGCCGCAGCACCCCGGCCCGCCAGGAGATCCGGGTGTCGAGGTCCGCGAACAGCCCCTCCGCACCGCGTTCCGAGAGCATCCGGCCCCGGTGGGCGAGGTCCGCCTCCAGGACCTCCCGCGCCCGCGGCCACCACGCGGGGGCCAGACAGCGCGTCCAGTACGCCGACAGCGCCTCCGCCACCCGGTCCCGCAGCGCCGCCGGGCGGTCGATCAGCGCGGTCAGCACCGGCGGCAGCGGACTCCCGTCACCGGACCAGGCGGCCAGCACGTCCGTCCTGACCTCCTCCGGCGGTGTCCCGGCCAGCTCCGCGAGTTCGTCGTGGAAGTCCGGCCGGGGCACCGCGGGACGGGGCGTCAGGAAGTCCGGCACGAAGGCGTTCGGCGTGATCAGCGCGTCCAGAAGCGCGGTGTCCAGCGTCTCCCAGCGGTCCTGCCGGCCGGCGATCCACGGCTGCTGCTCCGGGTAGTACCACGGCCAGCGGCGGGCGCGCAGGCCCAGCACCGTCTCCTGCAAGGGGGAGTAGGCGAACCAGGTGGCGGCGAGGTCGTCGACCCCGAGACGGAACTCGAACATTGACCGCAACGGTAAAAGAATTCCGCCCGTCCGGGAACCCCGCTGTCCTTGGTCCATGACCTCCTCCCCCAGCACGGGGGCGCGCCGGCGCGCCTCCGGCCGACGCCTCCTGCCCGCCGACCCGCTGCTGCGCCGACTCGTCCTGATGGGGCTGGTGAACTCCGTCGGGGACGGGCTGTTCGTCACGGTGAGCGTGCTGTTCTTCACCCGCTCCATCGGCCTGACTCCCACCTCGGTGGCGCTCGGCCTCACCGTCGCCGGCGTGTGCGGGGTGTTCGCGGGGGTGCCGATGGGCCGGCTCGCGGACCGGGTCGGGAGCAAGCGGCTGCTGCTGGTGGTCGGTCCGCTGGAGGCGGCGGCCGTGCTCGGCTACGCCTTCGTGCACTCCTTCGCCGCGTTCGTGGTGCTGGCCTGCGCCGCGACGGCGCTGTCGCGCGGGGCGGCGGCGGTGCGAAGCGCGCTGATCGCCCGGGCGTTGCCGGCCGAGGGACAGGTGCGGGCGCGGGCGCTGCTGCGGTCGGTGATGAACGCGGGCCTGGTGGTCGGCTCCGGCGGT
The DNA here is from genome assembly GCF_044748625.1 of Kitasatospora sp. NPDC089913. Classification (NCBI taxonomy): domain Bacteria; kingdom Bacillati; phylum Actinomycetota; class Actinomycetes; order Kitasatosporales; family Streptomycetaceae; genus Kitasatospora; species Kitasatospora sp. NPDC089913. Next base: position 139,627 of record NZ_JBIVGI010000024.1, read on the forward strand.
GCGGCGCTCGCGCTGCAGGCCGACAGCTGTGCCGGGTACGTGACGGTGCTGGTGCTGGACGCGGTGAGCTTCCTGGGTGCGACGGTGCTGCTGGCGGGCCTGCCGGTGCCGGCCCCGGGCCCCGGGGCCGGGGCCGCCGGGGCCGCCGGCGACCCGGGCGGGCCCCGGACGGCGCTGCGCGACCGCCGGTACCTGCTGGTCACGGCGCTGCACGCGGTGCTGGAGCTGCAGCTCGCCGTGCTGACCGTGGGGCTGCCGCTGTGGATCGTGCTCGGCACCGCGGCTCCGGCGGCGACGGTGGCGGCGGTCAACGTGGTCAACTGCCTGCTGGTGGTGGCCTTCCAGGTGCGGGCGAGCCGGGGTGCGACCGATGCGGCGTCGGCGGCGCGGGTCTGTGCGCGCGGGGCGCTGCTGCTGGCGGGCGGGTGCCTGGTCTACGCGGCGGCCCAGTACGGCCCGGCCTGGGCGGCGGCCGGGGCGCTGCTGGTGGGGGCGCTGGTGCACAGCCTGGGCGAACTGCTGACCTCGGCGGGCGGCTGGACGCTCAGTCTGGACCTGGCGGACCCGCGGGCGCACGGCGAGTACCAGGGGGTGTTCATGAGCGGGCAGGCGGCCGCGCACGTGATCGGGCCGCTGGTGGTCACGCTGACGGCGGTGGACCACGGGGCGGTGGGCTGGATGGTGCTGGCGGGGGTGTTCGCGCTCGCCGGACCGGCGCTGACGGCGGCCGTGCGGGGTGCGGTTCCGGGCGGCGCACCCGGCCCGGCCGTCCGCGTCGGCTGAGCCCGGGCCCGGCCCCTCGGGTGCCGGGCGGGTCCGTCGCGCACCGTTGCGGGCGCCCCACGGGGGTGGGAGCCGGCTCCGGTGCGGCGGCACGCCGCGGCCCCGGACCCTCGCCGTGGGTCCGGGGCCGCGGTCCGCCGGCCGGGCGGGTCGGACCGGGAGGGTCCGGGGCCGGCCGGCGGAGTCCGGGTGACGCACCGTCCCTGGGGCGGCCCGGAGTTCGGGGGAGCGGTGTGGGGCGCTCGAAATGACGGACCGTCAGACAGGGCGGGCGGCAAGCTCCTTGGCGGCCCGGGCGCAGGCCTGCGCGATCCGGTCCTCGTTCACCGTGGTGAGCTGCCCCTTCTCGACGACGGCGTTGCCGTTGACGAGCAGCAGGGCGAGCGGCGGCAGCGCGCCGAGGGCGAGCGCGGCGACCGGGTCGGCGATCGAGGAGTGCATGACGCCGTCGACCTTCCACAGCGCGAGGTCGGCGAGCTTGCCGGCCTCGATCGAGCCGATCTCGTTCTGCCGGCCGAGCACCCGGGCGCCGCCCATGGTGCCCAGCCGCAGCGCCTGCCGGGCGGTCAGCGCGGTGGGGGTGCCGTGCAGCCGGTTGATCAGCAGGGCGTTGCGCAGCTCGGTGCCGAGTTCGCCGGACTCGTTGGAGGCGGTGCCGTCGACGCCGAGGCCGACCGGGACGCCGGCCGCCAGCATGTCGGGGACCCGCGCGATCCCGGCGGCCAGCCGGGCGTTGGAGGAGGGGCAGTGCGCGACGCCGGTCCCGGTCTCGGCGAACTTGGCGATGTCGGAGTCGTTCATGTGGACGCAGTGCGCCATCCAGACGTCCTCGCCGAGCCAGCCGACCGACTCGAAGTAGTCGGTCGGGCCCATCCCGAACAGCTCCTTGCAGAAGGCCTCCTCCTCGGCCGTCTCGGAGCCGTGGGTGTGCAGCCGGACGCCCTTGCGGCGGGCGAGTTCGGCGGACTCGCGCAGCAGCCGGGTGGAGACCGAGAACGGCGAGCAGGGCGCGAGCGCGATCTGCAGCATCGAGTCGGCGGAGGCGTCGTGGTAGCGGTCGACGGCCTCCTCGGAGGCGGCGAGGATCGCGTCCAGCTCCTCGACGGCGTGGTCCGGGGGCAGGCCGCCGTCCTTCTTGCTGCGGTCCATCGAGCCGCGCAGGGCGGTGAAGCGCAGGCCCAGCTCCTGGACGGCCTCGATCTCGGCGCCGAGGATGTCGCCGCCGTCCTTGGGGAACACGTAGTGGTGGTCGGCGGCGGTGGTGCAGCCGGACTTGAGCAGCGCGGCGGCGGAGCCCTGGGCGGCGGCGTGCACGAGCCGGTCGTCGATCCGGGCCCAGGTCGGGTAGAGGGCGACCAGCCAGTCGAAGAGGATGTTGTCCTGGGCGAGGCCGCGGGTGATCCACTGGTAGAAGTGGTGGTGGGTGTTGACCAGGCCGGGGGTGACGAGGTGGCCCTCGGCGTTGATCCGGCGTACCACGTTGTCCAGCCAGGCCGGGGCGGGGCCGTTGCCGACCGACTCGATCCGGTTGCCGAGGACGACCACGTGGCCGCGGGCGTACTCGGTGTCGTGGGCGTCGACGGTGGCGATCGCGGCGTTCTCGATGACGATCCGCTGATCGGTGGGCGGGGGCTGGACTGCCATGGTGACTCCAAGGGGGAGGGCCGGGCGGGCACGGGGCGCATGCCCGCCCGGTGGGTCAGGAGGGTGACGGCGTCGCCGTCGGCACCGACGGGTCGGGCGACCCCTCGGTGGCGGCGCGGCGGGTGGCGCCGAGGTGGTGGAACAGCAGGTTGAGCAGGACGGCCGCGACGCAGCCGGCCGAGATGCCGGAGTGGAGCAGGGTGCGGGCGGCCTCCGGGAAGGCGTCGTAGAAGGTCGGTGCGGCGATCGGGACGATGCCGACCCCGAGCGAGACCGACACCAGGACGGTGTTGGCGCCCGAGTCCAGGCCGGCCTCCGCGAGGGTGCGGATGCCGCTGGCGGCGACCGTGCCGAAGAGCACGATCCCGGCGCCGCCCAGGACGGGCTGCGGGACGAGCGAGACCAGGGCGCCGAGCACCGGGAAGAGCCCGAGCAGGACGAGCAGTCCGCCGCCGGTGGCGACCACGAAGCGACTGCGGATCCCGGTCAGCGCCACCAGCCCGATGTTCTGGGCGAAGGCGCTGGCGGCGAAGCCGTTGAAGACCGGGCTGACGGCGGTGGCGAGCCCGTCGGCCCGCAGTCCGGCGGCGAGGGTCTTCTCGTCGGCCTCGCGGTCGACGATCCGTCCCAGGGCGAGCATGTCGGCGGTGGACTCGGTCATGGAGACCACCATGACGATGCAGAGCGAGGCGATCGCGGCGGCGTCGAAGACCGGCGCGCCGAAGTGGAAGGGCGAGGGCAGGGCGAAGATCCGGGCCTCGTGGACGGCGCCGAAGTCGGCCAGCCCGAGCGGGAAGGCGAGCAGGGTGCCGACCGCCAGGCCGACGAGCAGGGAGAGCTGCTGCCAGAAGCCGCGCAGCAGCCGGTTGCCGAGGACCACCGCGCCGAGGGTGAGCGCGGCCAGCCCGATGGCCTTGGTGGAGCCGTAACCGGGGGCGTCCGGCGAACCGCCGCGGGCCCAGTTGACGGCCACCGGGAGCAGGGACACCCCGATGAGGGTGATCACGGTGCCCTGGACGACCGGGGGGAAGAACCTGATCAGCTTGCAGAAGTACGGTGCCGCGAGGAAGCACAGGATCCCCGCGACGATCACCGCGCCGAAGATCACCGGGAGGGCGTCCTTCGGCCCGTGCTCCTTCGCGATGGCGATCATGGGGGCGACGCCGGCGAACGAGACGCCGTTGACGAACGGCAGCCGGGCACCGATCCGCCAGACGCCGATGGTCTGGAGCAGGGTGGCCAGTCCGGCGGTGAACAGGCTGGCCGATATCAGGAGGGCGAGTTCGGCGGGGCTCAGGCCCACGCCGGCGCCGACGATGAGCGGGGGAGCGACGACTCCCGCGTACATCGCGGCGACGTGCTGGAGCCCGCTGGTGAGGAGCCTCACCGGGGGCAGGAGCTGGTCCACGGGGTGGACCTCCGGTCCGGACGGCGTGCCGGCGGGGCGTGCCGGTGCGCCGTCCGGGCCGGGTGTTCTCGCAGGGGTGGTACCGCCGTCGGTGCTGCCGGTGTTGCTGGGTGCCATGTCGAGCCCCTCTTGTGCCTCGGCTCTCGGCGCGCCCGTGACGCTGGAGGTGTTCCCGAGGGCGGGGACGGCGGTGCAGAAGTCCCTCGGGCGGGTTCTCCAGCTCCCCGGGCCGGCCGCCGTGAGGGTGGGCACGGTCTCCGATGGGTGGGGGTGGAGAAGCAGGTGGTGCGGAAGGTGCTGCCGGGTGCCGGCGGGAGTCCGGCGGCCGGGCTCAGGCGACCGGGATCACCGGTACGACGCCCTCGCGGTGCACGGTGCCCTCGATGAGGCCGTACATCCGGTCGGCGGCGTAGTAGACCTCGTTCTCGTTCTTGAGCCCGAACGGCTCCAGGTCGACCAGGAAGTGGTGCTTGTTGGGGAGTTCGAGCCGGACCTCGTCGACCTCGGCCCGGTTGTTGAGGACCCGGGTGCCCATGCCGTGCAGGGTCTGCTGCAGCGAGTAGGAGTAGGTCTCGGCGAAGGCCTCGAGCAGGTGCCGCTTGATGTGGGTGTAGCTGCGGTTCCAGTTGGGCTGGGCCTCGTCGTCACGGCCGGTGAAGCCGTACTTCCAGCGGGCGGTGACCTGGGTGGCGAGGATCCGGTCGTACGCCTCCTGGAGGGTGGTGTACTTGTCCTTGATGTAGCCCCAGAACTCCGAGTTGGTGGAGTTCAGCACGACCAGGTCCTTCAGTCCGGAGATCACCTGGACGGAGTCCCCGTCGTAGACGATCTCGCTGGTGCGGACCTCCTGGCCGGTGCGGACGAACGAGTGCCCGACCTCCTCGGAGCCGATGAAGCGGGCGCTGCTGTCGGGCGTGCGGATCCGGTCCCAGGAGTACTCCTCGATCCGGATCCTGGCCTTGTGCACGACGCCGCGCTCGGTGTCGTCGACGAAGTGCCGGGCCAGCTGGATGCCGAAGGCCTCGGCGGAGTCGATCCCGTACTCCTTGGCGAAGGCGAAGACGGTGTTCTTGGTGGTGTCGGTGGGCAGGCAGTTGGCGTTCGACCCGGTGAGGTGGACGTCGTCGAACTCGCCGGAGAGGGCGACCGAGACGTTCAGGTCCTTGATCTCGTGGCGGGTCGAGTCGCGGTACACGCGGACGATCCGGTTCTCCGCCTTGCCGTACTGGTTCTGACCGAGCACGTGGGCCATGACATGGCTCCCAAATCAATCGATCGGTCTAGCTTCCGCGGTAGACCGAGTATCCGAACGGGTTCAGCAGCAACGGCACGTGGTAGTGGTGCTGCGCGGGCGCGACCGTGAAGACGATCGTGACCTCGGGGAAGAACGGCGGTTCCTCGGACTTCCGGCCGAAGTACGCGGCGGTGTCGAAGAGCAGCCGGACGACCGAGCCCGCCTCCACGGCCGGCAGGTCCTTGGCCCGGCCGTCGGAGTCCGTGGCGGAGGTGCCGAGCACCTGCCAGCCACCCTCGGTGTGCAGTGCGAGCTCGACCGGGACGCCCTCGGCCGGGCGGCCGAGGCTGGTGTCGAGCACGTGGGTGGAGATGCCAGTCATGGGTGAGGTGACCTTACTGATGGCAGAGGTGGTGCGGGGACGCTGAGGTGCTGCGTCAGTGATACCTGAGGCGGTGCCGGAGGAGTCCGAACGACCGTCAGTTGTCGTCGAGCAGCCGGTTGATCCGGATGTCGTTGATCCTGCGCAGTTCGCCCCGGACGATCTCCGCCTCGGTGGCGGGGTCGTTGGGCTGGCGCTCGCGCAGGGCGTCGAGCATGGTGGCCGCGGTGCGGCCGGTCGCGCAGATCAGGAACACATGGCCGAACTTGGCCTCGTAGGCGGCGTTGGCCCGGCGCAGTTCGTCGAGCAGGGCCTCGTCGGCCCCGTGGACGCCGGCCTGCTCGCGCTCGGAGGTGGCGTCGCCCGGCTTGGGCGCGCCGATCCGGGCGTGGCCGGCCATGGCGTCGTGCAGGTCGGAGACGGAGAGCCCGGCCATCGCCGCGGCGTTGGCCTCGAGCAGGGACCGGCGGTCCTTCCACGGACGGGCCGCCGCGACGGCGTCGGCCCAGCCGGGGCTGGTGCAGACGTCCAGCAGGATCTCCTTGAGCTCGGCGGTGTCGGTCGCCGCCAGGGCGTCAAGGGCGTGGGGGTGGTTGGTCACGGGTGGACCTCCTGGAGAGTGGTGCCACCCGCACAAGCTAGATCCGCGGGATCGGGCCGTCAACACTTTGTTGAACGGTTGGTGGTTACGTTTCGCGACGGCCCTGGTCGCGGGGTGTTTCGTGTGTGATGAGACAAGTGCGCCCCGCCGGGGCCCGGGCGAGACTGGCCGGGCCGGCGGGGCGCGCCCCTGCGGGAGGGGTCAGTTCGGCTTCGCGCCGTCCTGGCGGTTGAGGTAGTTGTACACGGTGAACCGGCTGACGCCGAGCGCCGTGGCGACCGTCTCGACGCCGTGCCGGACGGTGAAGGCGCCGCGCTCCTCCAGCAGTGCGACCACGCGCTGCTTCTCCCAGCGGTCCAGCTCGGTCAGCGGGCGGCCGTCGAACTGGCGGGTCATCTCGCCCAGCAGGCGGTCCAGCGCGCTGCTGAGGTGCGGCAGCCGGACGGCCAGCGCCCGTTCGCCCTCCCACTCCAGGACGACGTCCTCGGCCTTCGCCTCGTCCAGCGGGACGGGCGTCGCGCCGACCGCGTCCAGCAGCGGCTTGATCGCCGCGGCGAGCGGGTGTTCGGTCTGCTCGGTCACGGCGTACCGCCCTCCCCGACCGCGCTCCCGTCCCGGGCCACGCCCTCGGCGAGGACGCTGACCTGGACCGAGATCCGGGTCGCGCCGGCGTCCAGGCTCTCCCGGAGCAGCTTGGACACGGCGGCCAGGACCTGGTCCGCCTCGCCCTCGGCGCCGGTGCCGAACGGGCCCACCGCGACGTCGAGGCCCGCCTCGTCGACGACCTTGCGGGCCGCCACGGCGTGCGGCGGGAACGTGTCCAGTTCGAACGGTTCTGTCGTGAACTCCACCATCAATCGCACCCGCTCACTCTAGCGAGCGGGCGGGCGGCGGTGGGCCGGTCGCGGAGGGCCGGTCCGGGAGGCCGGTCCGGGAGGGCCGGCCTGCGGGCCCGGCACTTCAACAATTTGTTGCAGATGCCTTGACAGTCACTCGATGCCCCGGACATGCTTCCACCAGACAGAATCCCTCTTCCGGATCGTGGAAGTTGCGGATGTCGGAAGAGAGATTACGAGGTGATGGACGTGGCCGCCGAACCGAGCGCCGCCGCCCGGCACAGCTTCACGGTCAACCTGTCGATCCTGTTCGGCGAGCTCCCGCTGCTGGAGCGCCCGGCCGCGGCCGCCGCCGCCGGCTTCACCGCCGCCGAGCTGTGGTGGCCGTTCGGCGAGGAGCACGACCCGTCCGAGGCCGAACTCGACGCGCTGCGCAAGGCCTTCACCGACGCCGGCGTCCGCCTCACCGGTCTCAACTTCCTCGACGACCTGACCCGGGGCGCCCGGGGCACCGTCTCGCTGCCCTCGGAGCGCGACCGCTTCCGGGCCAACGTCCCGGTCGCCGCCGCGCTCGCCGCCTCGCTCGGCACTCCGGCGCTGAACGCCCTCTACGGCAACCGCGTCGAGGGCGTCGACCCGGCGGAGCAGGACGCGCTGGCGCTGGAGAACCTCGTGCTCGCCGCCCGGGCCGCCCACGGGATCGGCGCGATCCTGCTGGTCGAGGCGCTGAACCGGCCGGAGTCCCCGGACTACCCGCTGGTCTCCGCGGCCGCCGCGGTCGAGGTGGTGGACAAGGTCAACGCCGCCACCGGCCTGGGCAACGCGAAGTTCCTCTGCGACCTCTACCACCTGGCCCGCAACGGCGAGGACCTCGCCGCGGTCATCGACACCTACGCCGACCGGATCGGCCACGTGCAGATCGCCGACACCCCCGCCCGCAACGAGCCGGGCACCGGCGGGCTCGACTTCGAGGACCTCTTCGCCCGCCTCACCGCCGCCGGCTACACCGGCCGGATCGGCCTGGAGTACCGGCCGTCCACCGGCGTCAGCGCCGACAGTTTCGAGTGGCTCGCGCGGGAGCACCGCGCGGCGGCGCTCTGATCCTCTCCCTCCCCCCTGCTCCTCTCCGCGCACCCGCACCCCGCGGGCGCACCCCGCACGCACGCAACAGAAGGAACGACGCGATGAGCCGCAAGATCGCCTTCATCGGCCTCGGCATCATGGGCAGCCCGATGGCGGCCAACCTGGTCCGGGCCGGCCACCACGTCACCGGCTACAACCTCACCCAGCCGCAGATCGACGCCCTGGTCTCGGCCGGCGGCCACGGCGCCACCAGCATCGCCGACGCGGTGAAGGACGCCGAGGTCGTGATCACCATGGTCCCGGCCGACCCGCACGTCGAGCAGGTCGTGCTGGGCGAGGGCGGTGTCCTGGAGAACGCCCGCCCGGGCACCCTCCTCATCGACATGTCGAGCATCACCCCGCAGACCTCGATCAAGGTCGAGACCGCCGCGAAGGAGAAGGGCGTCCGGGCCCTGGACGCCCCGGTGTCCGGCGGTGAGGCGGGCGCGGTCGAGGCCGTGCTGTCGATCATGGTCGGTGGCGCCGCCGAGGATTTCGCCGAGGCCGAGCCGCTGTTCGCCGCGCTCGGCACCACCGTGGTCCACGTCGGCCCGGCCGGCGCCGGCCAGACCGTCAAGGCCGCCAACCAGCTGATCGTCGCGGTCAACATCCAGGTGCTGGCCGAGGCCGTGGTCTTCCTGGAGAACGCGGGTGTGGACCTCGCGGCCGCGCTGGACGTGCTCGGCGGCGGCCTGGCCGGCTCGACGGTGCTGAACCGCAAGAAGGCCAACATGCTGGACCGCGAGTTCGCCCCCGGTTTCCGGATCGACCTGCACCACAAGGACATGGGCATCGTCACCGACGCCGCCCGGGCCGTCGGTGCGGCGCTGCCGGTCGGCGCGGTCGTCGCCCAGCTGGTCGCCTCCGCCCGCGCCAACGGCGACGGCTCCCTCGACCACTCGGCGCTGCTGCGCGGCGTCGAGCGGCTCTCCGGCCGCGAGGTGAAGTAGCACCTCCGGCCTCGCCGGCCGGCGGGGTGGAAACACCCGGCCGGCCCCCGAAGCTCCTCCCGGTGGCGTGTACCTGTCCGGTCGTGCCCGCGCCACCGGGAGGCCGACCGGCGGGGGGGGGGCCGCCGGGCGCCGGCGGCGCCGGGCCCCCCCCCCCCCCCCCGCGGGGGGGGGGGGGGGGGGGCGCCCCCCCCCCCCGCGGCCCCGCCGGGGGGGGCCCCCCCCCC